>CALPIE020000015.1 GCA_943323545.2 Bifidobacterium breve
CGAATACAAAAACTCTTGGATGTTCAAGCAATTGGAAATCATTGGTGAAAAATTCGGATTTACACTTGACGATGCAATTTCCAAAATTCCAGCCGAAGCCATGGACATGATTATGAACGGTGGAAATGAAAAATTCTCTGTCAAATCGACTGCTGCTGGCGTAACCAAAGATTACAAAATTGACTTTGAAGGGATTTCACATTTCATCAAAAACCAACACGATGAAAGCGGATCGACGTCATTAAAACGTTGGGCTAAAGATTTTATGGACGAAGTAGATTGTCCAGAATGCAAAGGATCACGATTGAAAAAAGAAGCATTGTATTTTAAAATCAATGATAAAAATATAGCCGATTTATCGGCAATGGATATTTCGGAACTGACGGTTTGGTTTGCCGAATTAGAACAACAATTAACCGATAAACAAAAAGCGATTGCAACTGAAGTCATCAAAGAAATTAAATCGAGATTGACGTTTTTAATGGATGTCGGATTGAATTATTTGGCGTTGAGTCGGAGTTCGAAATCGCTTTCAGGTGGTGAAGCACAACGCATTCGCTTGGCGACACAAATCGGTTCGCAACTTGTTGGTGTACTCTATATTTTGGACGAACCGAGTATTGGTTTGCATCAAAGAGACAACGATCGGTTGATTAATTCACTTGAAAATTTACGTGACATTGGGAATTCGGTATTGGTTGTTGAACACGACAAAGACATGATTGTTCGTGCCGATTGGGTGATTGATATTGGACCGAAAGCTGGAAAATACGGTGGTAAAATCATTAGCGAGGGAACGCCACAACAACTATTGGCAGAACACACACTCACCGCACAATACCTCAACGGAGAGGCAGCAATCGAAGTCCCAAAAAAGCGCCGAGACGGCAACGGAAAATTCTTAAAACTTATCGGCGCAACCGGAAATAATTTAAAAAATGTTTCCATCGAGTTGCCGTTGGGAAAACTCATTTGCGTTACAGGTGTTTCGGGTAGTGGAAAATCGACTTTGATAAATGAAACCCTCTACCCTATTTTGAACGAACATTTTTTCAACGCAGTTAAAAAACCACAACCTTATAAAAAATTAGAAGGATTAGAAAATATTGATAAAGTTATTGATATCGACCAGAGTCCGATTGGGCGAACACCACGTTCCAATCCAGCGACGTATACCGATGCATTTAGTGAAATAAGAAATTTATTTACCCAAACGCCAGAAGCCATGATCCGCGGTTATAAAGCCGGAAGATTTAGTTTTAACGTTAAAGGTGGACGTTGTGAAACTTGCGAAGGAAGCGGCGTTCGAACGATTGAAATGAGTTTTTTACCAGATGTTTATGTTGAATGTGAAACTTGTTTAGGAAAACGCTTTAACAGAGAAACTTTAGAAATTCGTTATAAAGGAAAATCGATTTCTGATGTGTTGAACATGACCGTTGACGAAGCGGTTGTGTATTTTGAAAACATTCCGAAAATTTACAGAAAAGTAAAAACCATTCAGGATGTTGGATTGGGATATATTACATTGGGACAACAAAGTACCACACTATCAGGTGGTGAAGCACAACGTATAAAATTGGCAACAGAGCTTTCTAAAAAAGACACTGGCAACACCTTTTATATTATGGACGAACCAACCACCGGTTTGCATTTTGAAGATATTCGTGTGCTAATGGACGTAATTAATAAGTTAGTAAACAAAGGTAATACCGTTCTCATTATCGAGCACAATATGGATGTAATCAAACTTGCCGATTACATTATAGACATCGGCATGGAAGGCGGAAAAGGCGGTGGTGACATTATTTGTAAAGGAACACCAGAAGAAATTATAAAAAACAAAACCAGTTATACTGCACAGTTTTTGAAAAAAGAATTACATTAGTACACAATTTTCTAGCCCCGATAGAAGTGAAAATCCTTTTTAAAATTTGTTATCCTGAGCTTGTCGAAGGATAAATTTTAAAAAGATTGCAACGGATAGCGGGAACAGCTTCAAAAATAATTTATAATTTATAATAAAAAATATGGCATTTAACGATTACGAAAACGAAGACCACAGAATACACGACAAACTAAAACAAAAAACGTGGAATGAAATCCGTTCTAACGATTCATGGGCGATTTTCAAAATCATGTCGGAGTTTGTAAATGGTTACGAAAGCATGGCGCGAATTGGCCCATGTGTATCAATTTTTGGATCGGCACGAACTAAACCTGAAGAAAAATATTACGAATTAGCAGAACGCATTGCCTACAAAATAAGTAAGGCTGGTTATGGCGTCATCACTGGCGGCGGCCCGGGAATCATGGAAGCTGGTAACAAAGGCGCACATCGTGGTGAAGGAACTTCGGTAGGTTTAAACATTGAATTGCCTTTTGAACAACACTTCAATCCGTTTATTGATAAAGACAAAAACCTGAACTTTGATTACTTTTTTGTGCGCAAAGTAATGTTTGTTAAATACTCCCAAGGATTTGTGGTAATGCCAGGTGGATTTGGCACTTTAGACGAATTGTTTGAAGCAGTAACCTTAATCCAAACCAAAAAAATAGGTAAATTTCCAATTATATTAGTCGGTACCGAATTCTGGTCGGGGTTATTAGATTGGATAAAAGCAGTAATTATCGACAAGCACAAAAATGCCAATCCAGAGGATATGAATCTGATAAAAGTAGTCGACACCGAAGATGAAGTGGTAGAAGCCTTAGATAATTTTTACAGAAAATACAATTTGAGTCCGAATTTCTAAATGCTTTTTTTGCCACATATTTCTATACTAAATTAAGATAAGTTATAATTTAACCTTAAATTAATTCGTGGAAATTCGTGCAATTTTTGGCTAACTTTTTATAAAACTAATTGCACTATGTCTACTTAAATATTTATCTTAGCAATTGAAAAAGATATCGCCTTGAAATCCAAAATACAACTCCTACTAATTGTTTTATTTAGTTCCGTAAAACTTAATGCGCAACATTATTCTAATTTAACAGTTGAAGTAGATGGTAACCAAAAACTGCTGAGTGTATATCAAGAATTAACTTTCAATAATCAAACTAACGATACTTTAAATTCGATAGTTCTTAACGATTGGAATAATGCTTATTCGAATAGTGAAACCCCATTGGGAAAACGTTTTTCTGATGAGTTTGTTAGAAGTTTTCATTTGGCCACTGAAAAAGAAAAAGGAAGTACTAACAATCTAACAATCATTGATTCGAATAAATCAATATTAAATTGGAGGCGACCTATTGATAATCCAGATTTAATAGAAGTTCAGCTTAAAAATTCTATTTTGCCAAATCAAAAAGTTACTTATATTTTATCGTATGTGCTTAAAATTCCAGATGATAAATACACCAATTATGGCTACAATTCAAAAGCTGATTTTACTTTAAAAAATTGGTTGATTACTCCTGCTAAATATGAAAATCACAACTTTTTAAAGTACAGTAATCTCAATTTAGATGATGTCCCAAATGCAACTTATGATGTTGATTTAAAGATTATAATTCCAAAAGAATACAAAATAACAAGTGATTTAATAGCGGTTTCTAATGAAGAAAATATTTATGCTTTTTCCGATAAAAAGATAGTTGACATACCCCTATATATTGAGAAGAAACTTACTTTTTCCGTTTATAAAAACAATACAATTGAAGTATTATGTAATATTAAAGACAGCAGAGTTAACGAAATTTTCAAGGCAATAATTATTGATAAAATAGTAAATTATGTTTCTGATAACTTAGGTAAAAATAAATTAAAAAAAATCACAATTTCACAAAGTGATTATGACAACAATCCATTTTACGGTTTGAACCAATTACCGCGATTTATTAGTCCGTTTCCCGATGATTTCATTTACGAATTGAAGTTTTTAAAAACATATTTAAATAACTACTTAAAAAACTCCGTTCTACTCGATTCTCGAAAAGACAACTGGGTTTTTGATGCTATTCAAGTGTTTTACATGATGAAATACATCGATGAGTTTTATCCCGATGCAAAAATGATGGGCAATATTGCCAATTACAAATTGTTTAAGGGATACAACCTTGTTTCTCTAGATTTTAATGAACAATACAGTTATTTTTATATGCTAATGGCTCGGAAAAATCTCGACCAACCTTTAGGTGACCCAAAAAACACTTTGATTAAATTCAATGAAAAAATAGCTTCTAAATACCGCGCTGGATTAAGTTTCAGGTACTTGTCAGAATTTATAGGGAAAGAAAATTTACACAATAGCATCACCGAATTCATGACATATGCAAATGAAAATCATACCGATGTAAATAAATTGACAACTATAATTACAAAACACACCAACAAAAACATCGATTGGTTTTTTGATATTATTATTAATTCCCGAAAAATAATCGACTATAAATTCAATTCGGTTACAAAAACAAAAGACAGTGTTTCTTTTAGTATAACCAACCGAACTAATGTTAATGTTCCGATTCCGATTTACGGAATAAAAAAGAAAGAAATCGTTTTCAAACAATGGATTGACAATGTTAAAGAAGATAGTATTTATAGCATTCCAAGAAACAATGCCGATAGAATTGTAATCAATTACAAAAATGAAGTACCTGAGTTCAACCAAAGAAATAATTGGAGATCTTTAAAAAACACATTACATTTTAATAAACCAATAAAGTTTATTTTTCTAAAAGATTTAGAAGAACCTTTTTACAATCAAATTGTGTATGTGCCGACCTTACAGTACAACATATATGACGGATTTATAACCGGAATGCGATTTCACAACAAAACCATTTTAGACAAACCAATTAATTTTGATGTTACACCTTCTTATTCTACAAAATCTAATAATTTATCAGGAACATTTTCATTCGCCGTAAATCAGTTTAATAGAGAACGGAAACTATATAATATTCGATACGGAATTGGTGGCGATTACTTTCATTATGCACCAGATGCTTATTACCAAAGATTGAATCCTTCTGTGATTTTACGATTTAGAGAAAACGATTATCGAGACAATAAAAGACAAACTTTAATATTTAGACAAGTCTATGTAAATAGAGAAAAAAGTGAATTTGTTAAAAATACGGATGAAGGAAATTATACAGTTTTTAATGCCAAATACATCTCTTCAAAAACTGAAATTACCAAACATTTTGGTTATGGTACTGATTTGCAAATTTCAAGTAATTTCGGAAAAGTTACAGGTGAAATAAGCTTTCGTAAACTTTTTGATGACAATAGACAAGTAAATTTACGAATGTATATAGGTGCTTTTTTGTACAATAATTCCAATTCTAGTTTCTTCAATTTTGCACTAGACAGACCTACGGATTATCTTTTTGATTACAATTTCCTCGGACGCTCTGAAAGCACCGGTTTATCTAGTCAACAATACATTTTAGCTGAAGGCGGATTTAAATCTAAAATACAAAATCCAACTGCTAGTCAATGGCTTACAAGTATTAATGGAAGTTTTAATGTGTGGAATTGGATTGAAATTTATGGTGATTTAGGATTTTTAAAAAGCAAACAAACCAAAGAACGATTTGTTTATGATAGCGGCATCCGTTTGAATTTGGTTACCGATTATTTTGAACTGTATTTTCCTGTTTACTCTTCCAATGGCTGGGAAATTTCCCAAAATAAATATTCTGAAAAAATTCGATTTATTGTGGCATTTAGTCCAAATACATTAATTAGTTTATTCACTCGTAAGTGGTTTTAGAAGTATGACCGCTGCGTTTCAAGAAGCAAGACATTTTGTAATAATTTACTATAGATAATATAAGTTCTTAACTCTTACTTCTTTCTTCTTTTATCTTTTACTCACAAACCACAAATTCAAAACTTATTTTAATTAAATTTGCACTCTCTAGTACCCATTAGTTATGACCGAAGCACAAAATTCCGTTGAAATTACTTTTGAAGATTTCAAAAAAGAAGTGGTAAACGATTATAAAATTGCCACCATCAGCCGAGAATGCAGTCTCCTTGGACGAAAAGAAGTCCTTACCGGAAAAGCCAAATTTGGAATTTTCGGAGACGGAAAAGAAATTCCACAGTTGGCAATGGCAAAGGCATTTCAAAATGGTGATTTTCGTTCGGGTTATTACCGTGATCAAACTTTTATGATGGCGATTGGCGAATTGACTATAGAACAATTCTTCGCAGGATTATACGGTCATACCGATATTAACTTCGACCCAATGAGTGCAGGTCGTCAAATGGGGGGACATTTTGCAACCCATTCTTTAGACGAAAACGGAAACTGGAAAAATCTAACACAACAAAAAAATTCGAGTGCCGACATCTCTCCTACTGCTGGACAAATGCCACGATTATTAGGATTGGCACAAGCTTCTAAAATATACAGAAATGTTTCTGGAATAAACCAAACCAATTTTTCCGAAAACGGAAATGAAATTGCTTGGGGAACCATTGGAAACGCATCGACTTCAGAAGGATTATTCTTCGAAACCATCAATGCTGCTGGCGTTTTACAAGTGCCAATGGTAATGAGTGTTTGGGATGATGAATACGGAATATCTGTCCATGCCAAACATCAAACTACCAAAGAAAATATCTCCGAAATTCTCAAAGGATTCCAACGTGATGATACTAATAAAGGTTATGAAATTCTAACAGTAAAAGGTTGGGATTATTCAGAATTGGTTGCTACATACGAAAAAGCAGCATCCATTGCCCGTGAAGAACACGTGCCTGTTTTAATTCACGTTCAAGAATTGACACAACCTCAAGGACATTCAACTTCTGGTAGTCATGAACGATATAAAAATGCAGATCGATTGGAATGGGAAACTCAAAATGATTGTTTGTCAAAAATGCGTTCTTGGTTAATCGAAAATGATTTGGCCACTGCAGATGAATTAAATACTATAGACACAGAAGCAAAGAAAAGTGTATTAGAAGGTAAAAAAACAGCTTGGTTGGCGTTCACTTCACCTATGAAAGAAGAGCAAGCAGAATTGGTTAATTTACTCAATGCATTAGCAACACAATCAGAGAATAAGGTATTTATAGAAAAAATTAGTTCCGAATTGGCGTCCATTAAAGAACCAATTCGCAAAGAAATTTTAATAGCTGCCCGAAAAGTATTGCGCTTAATTGCAAAAGAAAATAGTACCCGATCAGAAGGCGAACAGAGCAGAGCTAAATCACAATTAGCCAATTGGATAACCAATTATACTGCTAAAATACAACCAAAATTCAGTTCGCATTTATTTTCACAATCCAATTCTAATATATCAAATAGCAAAGCCGTTGCTCCTACTTATGATACAACTGCTGAAGAAGTAGATGCACGATTGGTGTTGCGTGACAACTTTGATGCTATTTTTAGCAAGTTTCCTGAAGCTTTAATTTTTGGGGAAGACTCCGGAAATATCGGTGACGTTAACCAAGGATTAGAAGGCATGCAAGAAAAATATGGCGAATTGCGTGTTGCCGATGTTGGAATACGTGAAGCTACAATATTAGGACAAGGAATTGGGATGGCCATGCGTGGCTTGCGTCCTATTGCCGAAATTCAATATTTAGATTATTTGCTGTACGCCATTCAGATAATGAGTGACGATTTGGCAACATTACAATATCGTACCCATGGGCGACAAAAAGCTCCTTTAATTATCAGAACACGAGGTCACCGATTAGAAGGTGTGTGGCATTCGGGCTCTCCAATGGGAATGATAATTAATGCTATAAGAGGCATCCATGTCTTAGTTCCAAGAAATATGACCAAAGCAGCCGGATTTTACAACACTTTATTAGAGTCTGATGAACCCGCATTGGTTATCGAATGTTTAAATGGTTACCGATTAAAAGAAAAAATGCCAACTAATTTAGGCTTATTTAAAACACCTATTGGAGTTGTTGAAACTATTAAAGAAGGAAATGACATTACTTTAGTTTCCTATGGATCAACAATACGTTTAGTTGAACAAGCAGCAAAAGAATTACAAGAAGTAGGAATTGATTGTGAAATAATCGACATCCAATCGTTATTGCCATTTGATACCAATAAAGATATTGTTAAAAGCATAGCCAAAACCAACCGATTGTTAGTTATAGACGAAGACGTTCCGGGTGGAGCTAGCGCTTATATTTTGCAAGAAATAATAGAAAATCAAGATGCCTATAAATATTTAGATAGTGCGCCAAAAACCCTAGCTGCAAAATCACACCGACCAGCATATGGAACAGACGGAGATTATTTTTCAAAACCCTCAGCCGAAGATATTTTCGAAAAAGTGTATGAAATAATGAGTGAAGTAAATCCGAATAAATATCCGAGTTTGTATTAAAAAAATAACTTTTCAATTTAAAGCCAAATAGATTTATTTGGCTTTTTTTATTAAAATTATTTGATCAATTCATTATCAATTGGTAACCCTCTATTATTTTTTATCGAGAAGAAAAGTGAATCTTTATTAATTTTATAAATTTAATTCAATTACAAAAATAAAAAATCGATTTTTTTATATAATGTATTTTTCAAAAGTCTTTGTATTGACTCTTGCTTTTAAATCATGTAATAAATTATAGAGTCCAAAAAAAGTTCTATTAATATATAAAAAATGTTTAGAACCTCTGTTACCGTTCATTTTTCGCAATTGTGTATCGTTGGCAAAATTTTCTCCCATTTCTGCAATTTGTCCAAAAAATTCTTTATCAGAAAAATCAAAATAATCACTCTGAAACGGTTTTGTAAACAAACTCAGTAAATCATAAAATAATTTTGTAAAATAAATAATTTCCGCTTTCGAATCATCACTACGTAAAATTTCTAATTCGTATAATTTTTCGTTAAATAACTTTGGATTATTAATTACTTTCAAATCTGCTAATTCAAAATAAGGAACATAAAATTCATCCGGAACTTGTTTGATACATCCAAAATCAATTGCAACCAAATTAGCATCTTTATCAATTAAAAAATTTCCAGGATGAGGGTCGGCATGAACTTGTTTTAAATGATGTATTTGATACATATAAAAATCCCATAAGGTTTGACCTATTGAATCACCTTTTTTTCTGTCTTTATTGTGAGTTGCAAATTCGGATAAATGTTCTCCATCAATCCACTCCATAGTTAATATCTTTTCAGATGATAATTGTGGGTAATATTTTGGAAATCTCAAATTTACAATAGGCTGACACAATTGAGAAATGTCTAAACTTTGCTTTAATTCTAAATTATAATCTGTTTCTTCAAGTAATTTACCTTCTACTTCTTTAAAATATTTATCTGAATCTTTACCTTTTATATTAAACATTCGAATGGCAAAAGGTTTAACCAATGCCAAATCCGAGCTTATACTTTCCGCAACACCTGGATATTGGATTTTCACAGCAAGATTTTTCCCATACTTGGTTGCTTTATGTACCTGCCCGATACTCGCAGCATTCATAGCATCTGGTGAAAACGTATCGTATAAGCTCTCTGGATATTGACCTAAATATTTTTTAAAGGTTTTTCTAACTAAAGGTGCAGATAATGGTGGAACAGAAAATTGGGATAACGAAAATTTGTCTACGTATTGTTGTGGCATAATGCTTTTATCCATGCTCAACATTTGAGCTACTTTCAAAGCACTTCCTTTTAAATTTTTGAGTCCGTCATATATATCTTCCGCATTGTTCTCATTCAATTTATCTCTATTCAAAGACGGATTTACTAATTTCTCTCCATAATAAGCGACATAGTTCCCTCCAACTTTGAATCCAGTTTTAACCAATTGACTTGCCCGTTCTATTTTTCCTGTTGGAATTCTATCTAATGTTTTCATATTTTTCTGAATTAATTTCAGTATTAATTCATTTTTTCTTTCCAAAGAAATTTACCCAAATCAAATAAACTTTCTAAAGGTTTTGTGTCTAACAAATCCACTACCGTATTAACTGATTTTTCAATCAAAATATCTGTTTTTTCGAATCCTTTTGAGGTATCATCCATCCAAAATTTCAATAAAAATAAAAACTGAAGCCAAGCTCCTTCAGCAAAAACGGGTTGGGTTACTTTCGCTACTTTATCATTTTTAACTGAAGAATCCGTCTCAATTAGTTCTACAATAAATTCTTTTAATTGTTTTCTGAAACCTTTTAAGCTTTTCAGATTCTTCATTCCTTCTTTATTTTCTTTCAATGAAAACAATACATAGCTACGATTGAGTGTTAGTATTTCAAATAATGTAAAATATAACGTTAACAATTTATTCTTGTTTGAATAAGACTCGAAAGCTACATCGTTATGAATTGTAGTAGTGGCATTGATAAAAAATTTAATCCATATTTCGTGCTTTATAACTTCAAGTGAACCAAAAAAAGTATAAAAATCTGCTTCAGTTATTTTTGCTTCTTTACAAAAAGAAAATACGTTTTTAGGTTCTTCACTTTTATCTAAAACAATTTCAATATATTTAGAAATAATAGCAGCATCATCTATTAATTTCTTTTTAGGTGTAGTTTTTTTTACTGATTCCATACAAAAAAAATATTTTTACAAATTTAATATTGTTTAATCATTTATAGTAATAATTAAACAGAAAGTTTTGTTAAATATTAACTGCTGAATGAAAATTTAAAAAAGCTTCTTAAATTCAGTAATTTTGAAAGTCATTACTTTCATAAATTAGGATAAGAATAATAATAAAAATAGATTTGTTAATCTAACTATAACTTTATATTCATGAACCTAAATTACAATCCCAAGAATTTCATTTTAACTTATAATACAAACATTATGAATAAAAAAAATGAAAAATTGTTACTAAAAGCGGTTTTATCATTTTTGATAGTGTTGTTTTTTTCAACTAATTCGATAGCACAAACCACATTTACTTCGGTTCAATCGGGTAATTATACTGATCCAGCAACTTGGGGTACAGCAACTGCGCCAACTTCTATAGACAATGTTGTTATTGCTTCTGCAACAACAGTGACACTCGATAATTTAATTACAGTAAACAACGTAACTATCTCAGGTATATTAGAAAGTAGTGCTAACTGTCCTGATTTTATTATTACTGGTAATTTAACAGTTAATTTAGGCGGATTGTTAAATGGAAATTACTACTATGATGGTGGTGGATGGGGTTACTTTACTAGTATTCAAGTATCTATTGCTGGAAATATTATAAATAATGGTAGGATTGATCTATCATCAGGCTCCTCCAATTTTCAGGAGGGTGTTTTAAATCTAAACGGATCTGCTGTTCAAACAATAAGCGGATTGGGAACTTTTGGAGGAACTACTTATTTAACGGATAATTCTAATACTGGCGCCGTTATTAATCAATTGCTTATAAACAACACTAGTCCGATAACACCAAATATTATATGGGGTTTTAATAATATTAAAATTAGAAGTGCGATAACACTTACAAGTGCCCGCGTTGATTTAGGATCAAATAAAATGACGATTGGAAATTACAGTAATGCCATCACTATTTGTGCTTCTGCTAGTGGGTTTATTAGTGGAACAATCGGAAGATGGTATGATGCCTATAATACTTTCACAGCCATAACTCCAGGAACCGATTATAATAACAGTTATGCATCATTCCCATTTATTAGTGCTACTGGTAAAAACAGATCAGCATTTATAACAAGACCTGACGACAATACATTTTCGGCTGTTTCAGGAGAACTTTCAGTATCTTATTTTGATGTACCTGGAGTTTCTTCGGGTTATTCAATTGTAGACGGTTCTTATACTGTTACAGATATCTATGAAAGCGCTTGGAGTATAGCAAAAGACATTAATTATTCTTTCCCTATAGGAAATCATACAATTGCTTTTTCAGCTCAAGATGCTTATTTAATTAAGAATGGTAATTCTAGAATTATCAAGGCAGATGGAACAACAATAGGTAATCATATATCAGGAACTATTACACCATTTGCAATTAGAACAGGTCTTTTGGATTCAGATTTGAATACTACTTTTCAATTGGGATACAATGCTGCTCTAGATACTCCGGTTACATCAGTGCAATCGGGTGATTGGAATACTGCTTCAACATGGAGCAATAATAACATTCCATCATGCGCAGATACGATGACAATTTTATCGGGACATACTGTAACAGTTAATTCGGTTAGTTCTGCTGCTGGAGTAAATATTTCAGCTGGAGCTACTTTAGTTAGTGCTTCTTCAAGTTTGACTATTGGTTGCACTAATAATAACGCAACTTTTTTCAATGGTGGAACGTATAGTATTAACGGAGGCGCTCTTATTGTTAATGGAAATGTTGTTCATGCCAATGGAAGCACGTTTAATCAGACAGCTGGAGACATCATTGTTGATGGTAACCATAACGGTGCTATCTCAACTAGTATTGACCAAACGCTATTTAAGATTGCAACTTCATCATTAAACTTAACAGGAGGAAAAATAACTATTATTGACCCTCCGGTTTCAAGTACGAGTTTAGCTACGACACATACAGCTACTGCTATTGTTCCTTGTGTGGGATTTTTTTGTTGGTATCCTACAAGTGTTATTTTAGATTCTTTTGATGGATTGTCCGTTGGACAAATTGTTGTTGGTGATGGTGTACCTGCTGGGACAACTATTGCTAGTATAAATTTTGATGGTTCAATTAACACTAGCCCAAGTTTACCAGCAACCGGGTTGACTTTACCTTTAAGTTTATCATTTTACAATGTAAATAATTCTCTCTCAGCTTTTGTATATGAATCAAACGATAATTATGCTGCAGGAGCCGATCATACACTGCAAATCGGAGACGGAATTTCCACAGAAAAAAGTACTGTAACTACAAATGGATTTAATTGTAATTTTAAATATGCTAACGGAGCACTATCTTTAAATAACTTCATTGTAAATGCTCTAGATGCTACAAACCGATTTATAAACTTAGATAATTTCAACGTTAGTTCGAATATTGTTGCATTGAATGTTCAAAATGATTTTACAATTGTACAAGGTAAAGTAAAAGGATCTGGCGTAGATACTTACTTTGGAGGAAACATTGTAAATAACGGAGCATTAAATCTACTTAATACTACTTTTTTTGGTAATTACATCAATGGTAATTTTGAACCAACATCAAAACCGCAAACTATTTCTGGTTCTGGTTCTTTTAATGCCCAAACAGATATTATCCTTAATAATCCATCCAACACTGGCTCTGTATCTCAATTAAGGGTTAATAACACAAGCCCTGAAGGTGTAACGTTTTTAGTGCCATTTAATGTCGTTAGCGGACTAAATATGATTGCTGGAATAATCCATACTTCTGCAACAAGTGTACTGAAAGTTGGTGCGCCTGCTATGTCATATACAGCTTCTGTTATTGGAAATTTTGGAGACACATGTTATATTGATGGGCCATTCTCTAAAGATATTGGTGGTGGTCAAAATGCAACAGATTTAAATAGTGAATTTCCTTTTGTAGTGGAACGATTTTTATTTCCTGTTGGAAAATCTACTTATACCCCAATTTGGGTTGCTGTAACTACTCCTGCTGGAGGATTTGGAAGCCCTGGAACAAACATACAAGCAGAAGCATTTGAAACCAACACAGGAACACCATCCGCTAATATTGCTTATTTAAGTCAAAACCGTTGGGCAGTTTCAAAAACAGCTGGTACCGTTATCGACTTTAATATTAGAGTATCCGATCCAGTAGCAAATGAAAATTACATTATTGTACAAGCTCCTTTCGCTGCTGGAGTTTATGATAATGACTTTGGAATAACGGCAACTTTTGTATCAGGAACGCCAAATACATTAACCTCTACTACTGAACCCTTACCTTTTTCTAGCTTAAAGGGATTTTTCTCAACAGCTAGACAATCAGCATGTACTACTGTTAATCCTGGGAATACTGTAGCTTCAGAAACTACTATTTGTAACGGTAAATCTGTAACTCTAGACATCCAAAATATTGTAGTTGGAGAAGGAATTACCTACCAATGGCAAAGTTGTACAGATGGTGTAAGTTATACTGATATCGATGGCGTTACTACTAAAACATGTTCAGTAACACCTACAGAAAACACCTATTATCGTTGTAATGTAACTTGCTCATTTAGTTCAACAACCGTTGCTTCAACGCCCATACAAATTTCATTAAACAACACTATAACGTCTACTACACCTGCAAGTATTTGCATGCCTACAAACGTTGCTACTTTATTAGCTACTTCCTCTTCGGGTGATGTTAAATGGTATGATTCACAAATTGGAGGCACAACATTAGGGACTGGTAATTCATTTACAACTCCGATTATTAATGCTACAACTACTTTCTATGCTGGAACAGAATCTACAACAAGTGGTACAGCAGGTTTAACCTATACAGAAGACGGTTACCCTTCTGGAAGTAATTATAAAGGGGTAGCATTTAATTTATCCAATTCGATTATCTTAAATTCGGTTAAGGTATATCCTCAGCAAAATCCTGAAGGAACAGGGCCGGAACCAATGACCATTAAAGTACTACAAAATGGAATACAAGTACCAGGTACTTTAGCGGTTACTTTTACGCCAAATATTGCTTCAGATTGGTCTCCAACTAATACCGCTCAAACCGTTATACTCGATTACCAGTTACCTGCAGGAAATAATTATTCACTTGAAATTACAGATGGTGCTTCTTATGATAATTCATTGGCATATGTTAGTCCGTACCCAAATCCATTCCCTATTACGAATGGTGCAGTGTCTATAATTGGTGGAATTGATAATGGTTATGTAGATACCTTTAGTTACAACTATTTCTTCAATTGGGATATCACCGAAGTATGTTCTTCAGCAAGATTACCCGTTACAGCTACAGTACTTTCGGTTGAAGATTGTTCAGGAACTACTATAGTTAATTTAAAATTATTTATTGAAGGATATTATGAAGGGCCTAATATGCGATCTGTTAAAAACAATCAAGATGGAATTTCACCATTAACTGATGTAGAAGATATTACCGTTGAATTGAGAAATGCTACTTTACCACATACACTAGTAGCATCAACTACCGCTTTGTTAAAAACAGACGGTACTGCAGTTTGTGCTTTCCCATCGGCACCAAGTGGTTCATTTTACATTGTTGTAAAAACTAGAAATACTGTTCAAACATGGAGCGCAACGCCACAATCAGTTGGAGCGGTTCCATTAACGTATGATTTTACTACAGCTGCTAATAAAGGGTATGATGATAATTTGATAGACTTAGGTGATGGTTCTTTCGGATTGTTTTCTGGAGATCTTAATCAAGATGATGTAATAGATGGTTCAGATGCTACCGTTTTAGATCTTGATATTTTTAATTCTGAATTTGGAGTACAACCTACCGATTTAAATGGTGATGGAAGTGTTGATGGATCTGACGCTACTTTTTTTGAGAACAATGCGTTTAATTCAGTATTCGCTCATTATCCACAATAATAATTAATATTATAAATTTAATTTACGGTTTTTTAATAATAGACAAGCCCCTCAATTTAAATTGAAGGGCTTTGTTTATATTATCAACTTTTTGTTTAAAAAAGCTATTGTATTTTAATAACTAATATTATTTTCCAGCTTCTGTTTTAGCTTCTTCAACCATTTTTGCATTAGCAGTAATTGCAAATTCAACACGTCTGTTTTGACTTCTACCTTCTGGCGTTTCATTAGTAGCAATTGGATCGGCTATACCTAATCCAGTTGTAGTAAAGCGAACTGTACTTAATCCTTTAGACGATAAATAGGTTTTTACAGATGCAGCTCTTTGCTCAGATAGTGTTTGATTGTATTCTACTGAACCTGTACTGTCTGTATAACCATAAATAACAATGTCAGTATCGGCATAACTTTGAAAAACTGGAACTAATTTGTCTAAATTTGCTTTAGCGTTAGTAGTTAATGTTGATTTATTAGTATCAAAGCGCACAGCATTTTCACCTAAAACCAAACGAATCCCTTCACCTACTCTTTCAACTGTAGCTCCAGGCAATGCGGTCTGAATTTCCCTTGCTTGTTTGTCCATTTTATTTCCGATTACGCCACCTGCAACTCCTCCAATTACGCCACCAAGAACAGCGCCTAACGCTCCGTTTCCGCCTTTTCCAAGATTGTTTCCAAGAACTGCTCCTAATACACCACCTGCAACTGTACCGATAGCAGCTCCTCTTTGGGTTTTATTCGTGTTTTTTGCTGCTTCACATCCTGTTAAAACAGTTCCTAATGTAAAAACTGAAGCCAACATATAAATTGTAAACTTTTTCATTATTTTCTTTTTTAAATAATTAATTTAATTTCTTTGAAATTGATATACAACATCAATCATTTTTCCACCAATATTGACTTTATCAATCAATTGAAATGAGCTTTCAGTTTGATTGGCCACTCTTAAAATATAACCATCAAAAACCTTTTTCGCTTTGGTTTCGTTCAATATTTTCATGACAAAATTGCCATCTTTATTAATGTACCAAGTAATTGGAGAATTAAAACTTGTACATGTTGGACTATTCAATGCCATATCTCCTTTATTATTATTCGAAATAAACTTCCAATTGCTTCCTACAAAACATTTTGAATCTGCAATCTCAAAAGAAGTTACATTTATATATTCCGAACCAGGATAGTTTACTGAAGTTATCGTCCAATTACCTTTAATAGCAACTTCCGATTTCATGTCTAGTTTTGTATTAACAATTGTTTCTTTTGGTTTACATCCTATAAAAACTAACGTTAACAACAAGAGTGTAATAATTTTATTCATCTTTATGTTTTTATAAATTTAATCAAACAAATTTAATTTTAATTTTAATATTTGAATTATAAAATTGCATTAATTTCTTATAAAATTCACACTACGTCAATTTGTCAGATTGTTTAATATTGGTATTCTATTTGAATGTGCGAGTGTCAAATAATTTCAACTAAAAATTAAAAATATGTCAACAGGAAAAATTAATGTTTCAGTAGAAAACATTTTCCCATTAATCAAAAAATTCTTATACAGTGATCATGAAATTTTCTTACGAGAATTAATATCCAATGGAACTGACGCAACCTTAAAACTAAAACATTTAACCAGCATTGGAGAAGCCAAAGTAGAATATGGCAATCCAATTTTAGAAGTTAAAATCGACAAAGAAGCTAAAAAATTACACATCTTAGATCAAGGTCTGGGAATGACATCTGATGAAGTGGAAAAATACATCAATCAAATTGCATTTTCAGGAGCAGAAGAATTTTTAGAAAAATACAAAGACACTTCAAAAGATTCTGGTATAATTGGTCACTTCGGCCTTGGCTTTTATTCTGCATTTATGGTTGCAGAAAAAGTAGAAATCATAACCAAATCCTATAAAGACGAACCTGCTGCTCATTGGATTTGTGATGGGAGTCCAGAATTTATTCTAGAACCACATGACAAAAAAGATAGAGGAACTGAAATAATCCTTCATATAGCAGAAGACTCACTAGAGTTTTTAGAAGAATATAAAATCAAAGAATTATTGAATAAGTATAATAAATTTATGCCTATTCCTATAAAATTCGGAACAAGAAAAGAAACGCTTCCAAAGCCTGAAGATGCTCCTGAAGATTTCAAAGCAGAAGAAGTAGAAGTCGATAATATCATCAATAATCCGAATCCAGCTTGGACAAAACAACCGGTTGATTTAACTGATGAAGATTATAAAAATTTCTACCGTGAATTGTATCCAATGCAATTTGAAGAACCTCTTTTTAACATCCATTTGAATGTTGATTATCCTTTTAACTTGACTGGGATTTTATATTTTCCTAAAATGTCTTCCGACATGCAAATGCAAAAAGATAAAATTCAATTGTACCAAAATCAAGTTTATGTTACTGATAATGTTGAAGGAATCGTTCCTGAGTTTTTAGGCATGTTAAGAGGAGTTATAGACTCACCAGATATTCCGTTGAATGTTTCGCGTTCCTACCTTCAAGCAGATGGTAATGTAAAGAAAATTTCCAACTATATTACTCGTAAAGTAGCCGATAAATTAAAATCGTTATTTACCGAAAATCGTGAAGATTTTGAAAAAAAATGGAACGATATTAAAATAGTATTGGAATACGGAATGCTTTCTGAACCTAAATTTTATGAAAAAGCAGGCGATTTTGTTTTGTATCCAACAGTTGATGATAAATATTACATTCTTGATGAATTAAAAGACGCAATAAAAGAAAATCAAACCGATAAAAACGGAAAATTAGTTGTTTTATATGCATCTAATAAAGAAACACAACACGGTTATATAGAGATTGCAAAAGAAAAAGGCTATCAAGTTTTGTTTTTAGACAGCCCAATTGTTTCTCATTTAATTCAAAAATTAGAAGCCGATAATGAAAACTTAACTTTTGTTCGTGTTGATTCAGATCATATTGATAAATTAATTCAAAAAGAAGAAACTCAAATTTCTAAATTATCGGAAGATGAAACTTCAAAACTAAAAGTTGTACTTGAAGAATTAGTACCAAAAACAAGCTACTCTGTTCAATTAGAACCAATGGATAGTAATGCAGCACCTTTCATAATCACACAACCCGAATTCATGCGACGAATGAAAGAAATGAGTCAAACAGGTGGTGGCGGAATGTTCGGAATGGGAAATTTCCCAGAAATGTACAACTTAACAGTAAATACCAACTCCGATTTAGCAACTACCATTTTAAATACTGATGATAAATCGGCACAAGAAGGATTAGTAAAACAAGCTTTAGACTTGGCTAAAATTTCTCAAGGACTATTGAAAGGTGAAGAGTTGACTGCTTTTGTAAAAAGAAGTTTTGAGTTAATTAAATAATTTGGTAATAACCAAAAGGCAATAGTAAAACCTGTAAGTATAACTTGCAGGTTTTTTTTATTATATTTGGTTCCTTAAAATAAAACTATACTTCTATGAAAAAATTAGTTCTCATCACATTGCTTTTACTTACAAATATTTTTACATTAATGGCACAAGAAGATCCTTATCAATGGCTTGAGGATGTAGATGGTAAAAAAGCATTAGAGTTTGTTGAAAATCAAAATAAACTCTCATTAGATGTTCTAATAAATCAAAAAGACTATCAAGACATTTATGACAAAAGTTTAGCTATAATTAATGCTACAGATAGAATTGCTAATCCAACCATTAGTGGGAATTATATTTATAATTTTTGGCAAGATAAAGAACATGAAAGAGGTATTTGGCGAAGAACCTCTAAAGAAAGTTACAATAGTGGCAACCCAACTTGGGAAACTGTTATAGATATAGATGCATTGAGTAAAAAAGACAATGTAAAATGGGTTTTTAAAGGAGCAAATGGATTGTATCCAAAATACAATCGGTTTTTGATTAACCTATCAAAAGGTGGTGGCGATGCTGTGGTGGTAAAAGAATTTGATGCTACTACTAAATCCTTCGTAAACAATGGTTTTTCTATTGACGAATCTAAAGGTGGAGCAAGTTACTGGGATGAAAACACCTTGATAGTAGCTTCTGACTTTGGTCCAGGTACTATGACCACCTCTGGATATGCAAGACAAGTAAAACTATGGAAACGTGGTACCCTTTTAAAAGACGCACAACTAATTTTTGAAGGAGAAACTACTGATGTTTCTAGTGGAGGTTACACTTTAAGAGACGGAGATAAAAAATACCTAATAGTAAATAGAGGTCCTACTTTTTATACTTCAAAAGCTTTTTTTTGGGAAAACGAAAAACTAACCGAAATAGATATTCCTGCTGATGCTAATGCAAATGGACTTTTAAACAATCAATTAATTATTAGTTTAAAATCGGATTGGAATGTAAACGGTACGATTTATAAACAAGGTTCTGTAATCAGTGCTAATTTTACATCTTTATTAAAAGGTAAAAAAATTATCCAAAAAATATACGAACCAGATGCATTTAGTAGTGTTTCGGAGATTAGTTCTACCAAAAACTTTTTGCTTTTTAATGTGATGAACAATGTGAAGAACGAATTGTACACGTACATTTTTAAAAATGAAAAATGGATTAAAAATAGAGTCGCTGCACCCGATTTTGGTACTATTGGAATTGGAGATACCGATGAATTTTCGGATGCTTACTTTTTTACTTTTCAAAATTTTTTAACACCAACCTCTTTGTATGCTGCTGATGCAAGTAGCAATAGTGTAAAAATCGTAAAATCGTTGCCTTCTTATTTTGATAGTAGCAAATACAAAGTAGAGCAATTCAAAGCCACATCTAAAGACGGTGAAAAAATACCATATTTTGTAATCTCAGCTAAAGATATTGCTTTAAATGGAAGCAATCCTACATTACTCAGTGCGTATGGTGGATTTGAAGTTTCAAGACAACCTGTTTATTCGGGTGTTATTGGTCAAGCTTGGCTTGAAAAAGGAGGTGTTTTTGTATTAGCTAACATTCGTGGTGGTGGTGAATTTGGTCCGAAATGGCACCAAGCGGGATTAAAAGAAAAAAGACAAAATATTTATAACGATTTTCACGCTGTAGCGGAAGATTTGATTGCTAAAGGAATTACATCTAGTAAACATTTAGGAATTCAAGGAGGAAGTAATGGCGGACTTTTAATGGGGGTTGCCTTTACACAAAGACCCGATTTGTATAATGCTGTGGTATGTCAAGTTCCATTATTGGATATGCAACGCTACAATAAATTATTAGCTGGTGCAAGTTGGATGGGTGAATACGGGAATCCAGATGTACCAGCCGAATGGGAATACATCAAGAAATATTCTCCATATCAAAACCTTAAAAAAGACATGAATTATCCAGAAGTATTCTTTATGACTTCTACTCGTGATGATAGAGTTCATCCTGGGCATGCCCGTAAAATGGCAGCAAAAATGATCGATATGGGTTATAAAATATATTATTATGAAAATACAGAAGGCGGTCATGGAGGCTCTTCAACTAATGCCCAAAGAGCTAAATTTAACGCTTTGTACTATGCGTATTTGTGTATGAAATTAAAAAATTAAATAGTTATTTTCAATAATAAAAACCGTTATTTTGTTTTAAAAATTTGAAACAAAATCACGGTTTTTTTTAATTTCCAATTATATTATTATCATCTTTTTTGTCCTTATTTAACAAATTAGGATCTTCTTTTGCTAATTTATTTCGTGTTGGAATTTTATAATTCAATGTAAAACCAAATCGTCTTGTGTCGTATTTATTTTCTAATGCAATTGGCGTATCAACCGCAGTAAATCCTTGTTTGTTTGTATTAAAAATGTCATCAAAATTTAATGAAATCGACAATTGATCTTTCAAAAATTTCTTTGAAAAACTTAAATCTAAACTGTGATTAAAGGGTTGTGTCACAACAAAATAAAAATAATTACCACCAGTTGTTGAGTAACTGTAATTGGTTACAAATTTGATTTCTTTGGGTAACAAAATTTGTGACATAAGATTAAAATTCCAAAATCCTTTCGTATTTAAATTAGGAATTTGATGCAACTGATAACCTGCATAAATATATAAAAAGTTAATTTTATCTGGATTGAAATCAAACTTCATAGTCTCTTTTAATCCTTTGGTAAACAACATATAAGGCAAAGGAAGTGCAAAGTTAAAATTATGAATTTTCATTTCATTTACATTGACATTGGTATTGGTAACTAAATTATTATTAAGAAAGACACGGTTAATTACTTGATTTTTAATAACGCTTACATTGTATCCGATATAGGCATAATCAAATGCTGAAATTTTCACTTCATAATTATCAAAAATGGTAGGTTGCAATTGTGGATTCCCTGTAAAATTTATATTTTGATTTTGATAATTGGTATTGTTTGGGTTTAATGAAGAAGTACTAGGTAAATTAATCTTTTTGTTGTAGTTGACATTAAAAAATATTTGAGGCGCAAAATTATATTGTACACTTGCATTTGGAAAAAAACGAAATTGCTTAAACGGAATTAAATCATTTGTATTAGTTTTTCCAGTAATCGAATAATCTTCGGCTCTAGTTCCTACAATAAAATCAAATTTTTTGTATTTAGATTGAAATTCTAGATATCCTGCAGCGGTTCTTCGATCATAATCTAAATTAGTAATTCCGAAACTATCTGTAACAAATGAAAGATTATCGTATAAACTTCCAAAACTTATTTTTCCTTCATCTAGTATTTTTAAAGGCTGTGCATAATCAATTCTAAAATTAATATAATCTTGTTGTGAATTGTTATCTAATGTATTTGTATTTGAAATTCCTTTTAAATTAAAATCATTATCATTTCTATTAAAATTAAATATAAAATCTAATTTTTTGTTTTTATCATCAAAACGTTTTTGATATGTTGCTACAGCATCTTGACGAAGCGCTTTGGTTTTACTGGCATCATTAGATACAAATCCAAAACCATTTGCCAATGTGAAAGCATCATTATTTCTATAGTTAACATCATAATTGAATAATAAACGGTCTTTTTGTAAATCAAATGTTATAGCAGACCTAATATAATTATTACGGGTAACTCTGTCTGCATCAGAATCAGAAATAGAAATTGATGATGCTTCGTTTGTTATATTTGACCAAAGAGCGCTTTCTCTATAACTTTGCCCTACGTTAAACTGCCAACCAAATAATTTATTTTTAGAACTCAATAACAAACTATTATTTATTCGAGCTCTTGTTGCATCATATGAAGTGAAATTTACACCTGAAGAATAGGTTGCACTTAAATATTTTTTTGCTTTTTTACTTGTAATAATATTAATGATAGCTCCTCCTGAAGTGGCAGGAAACTCGGCTCCAGGCTGTGTAATTACTTCAACTCTTTCTATATTATTTGCTGGCATTCCCTCTAAAAAAGCTGTTAGTTCATTAGAAGAAATATTAAGTGGTCTTCCATCTAAATAAACATCTAATAGTTTTCCCTGATACATCATTCCAGCCACATCAGAAACAATTAATCCTGGTAATTTTTTTAATCCTTCTATAACTGAGCCTGAGTTAAGATAAGATTGACCTGCAAAATCAAAAATGGTTCTATCGGCTTTTTGTTCGATGGCTTTCTTTTCTTTTTTTATCTCAACTTGATCTAATTTTAAAGTGTCTTTTATTTTTTCTTGAGCAGTTATTATTGTTAGTGGTAATAAAAATAGAAATAGTGTGAATTTTCTCATCAATTGTTTTTTTTGGAGTAAGACTTATAAGTATATTTATTGTTACAAACTTTAACACCTTTTCATATGAACATAAGTATAGAAACTCCAGCATTACTTTTTTCGGCTACTTCTTTAATTTTGTTAGCTTATACCAATCGATTTTTAACTATCGCACAAATTGTTCGTGGTTTAAAAAAAACTTATGATCAAGAACATAACAAGAGTATTCTTCTTCAAATTAAAAACCTCAACTTACGATTGTCACTAATACGCTATATGCAATTATTTGGTGTATTATGCTTGTTTCTTTCTGTATTTGGCATGTTAGTTTTGTTTTTTGATTTACAAACTATCGGGATTTATTTTTTTGGGTTTAGTCTGCTGAGTTTGTTGATTTCATTGGCAATTTCATTTTGGGAGATTAGCATTTCTGTACATGCATTACGATTGCATTTAAGCGATTTAATAGATAAAAATAAGTACTAATTAGGAATGTTTTTCAAAATAAATTGAATTTTGACTGTACTAAAATCGAAATTAAGAATAGTGCTTTAGAAGGATTGTTTTAAAAATTGAGAATTAAAATTCTTTTACCAACAATAGATTACATTTGTGTCTTATTTTAAAAGCATTAAATATGTTTGATATTTCGATAACAGAATGGGTTGGGTATTTAGCATCAATTGTATTAATGATTTCATTTTTAATGAAAAATATTATTACTTTGAGAATAATAAACTCTGTAGGAGCTATTTTATTTATAGCATATGGGTTCCTACTTTTGACTTCTTGGCCAATAATAATTACAAATACTTTTATATTGGGTGTAAATTTGTATTATTTAACAATACACTTCAGTCAAAAAAACCAAAAATAATTTTTAATTTTTATAGTAATTCACAATATCCATTACCTAAAAGTAATGAACAATGATATGCTAATAAATATTTTTTTTCCAATTCTCACTCAAAATTTAATTTGTTAAATTAGCATTATAAGAAATGTCATAAAAGCATTTTTAATATATTAACTAAAATTAAATCATATGAGAAAATTATTTGCAGAATTTTTCGGAACCTATTGGTTGGTATTTGGTGGCTGTGGTAGCGCATTGTTTGCTGCTGGTTATCCTGAAATAGGAATTGGATTTGCTGGTGTATCTTTAGCATTTGGACTTACAGTATTAACTATGGCTTATGCTGTTGGTCACATTTCTGGCGGCCATTTTAATCCAGCTGTTTCATTTGGCTTATGGGCAAGTGGTCGGTTTTCGGTTAAAGAGTTAGTTCCATACATCGTGGCACAATGTGTTGGAGCAATTGCTGCAGCAGGAACTTTATTCATGATTTGTTCGGGAAAAGCTGGTTTTACAATTGACAATACAAAAGCAGGAGCATTCGCTTCCAATGGATTCGATGCATTTTCACCAGACGGATATTCTATGCAATCTGCTTTTATTGCCGAATTTGTCTTAACGATGTTTTTCTTAATAGTCATACTTGGCGCAACAGATAAATTCGCTAATGGAAAATTTGCTGGAATTGCAATTGGATTAGCATTAACTTTAATTCACCTAGTTAGTATTCCAATTACAAATACTTCAGTAAATCCAGCTCGCTCTTTATCGCAAGCTTTTTTTGTTCAAGGCGAAGCTTTATCGCAAGTCTGGCTATTTTGGGCAGCGCCAATTTTAGGAGCTATTGTTGGTGGACTTATCTATAAAAATCTTTTACAAGACAATACTGAAGCTTAATTTTTTATACTATTATATAAAAGCGGTAATTTATTTTATCGCTTTTTTTATTTTTACTTGATGAAAACTCTTTTCGTATCAAATCCTATTATTCTAAAAATACCAGATGCTGATGTATGCTACTTTCCGAATTTTTATTCAAAAGAGCTTGCTGATGAAATTTTTGATACCTTATTAAAAGACACATTTTGGCAGCAAGATGAAATTACGGTTTATGGTAAAAAACACAAACAACCCAGATTAACTGCATTATATGGCAATGAAGGTAAATCATACTCCTACTCCAATATCAAAATGCAACCTCATCTTTGGACACCTCTTTTACAAAAAATTAAAATTAATATTGATAGTATAGTAGAAACCTATTTTACAACTGTCTTACTTAATCTTTACCGTAATGGACAAGACAGTAATGGTTGGCATGCCGATAATGAAAAAGAATTAGGAACAAATCCAATTATTGCTTCTTTAAGCTTTGGTTCAGAAAGGAGTTTTCATTTAAAACATAATACTATAAAAGATCAAAAAATAAAACTAATTTTAGAACATGGTAGCTTACTAATTATGAAAGGAACTACTCAGCATTTTTGGAAACATCAAATTCCAAAAACAACCAAACCTATCGGAGAAAGAATTAATTTAACCTTTAGGGTTTTAAAATAATAGTTCTATACCATATATTTGAACTAAATATAGTTTATGAATGCAATAATAAATTACTTTGAAACTATTCCATCTTCACACAGAGGACTTATATTGGCAAGCGGTATTGCATTTTTTTGGTTGATAGAAAATGCTAAACCTTTTGTGAAATTTGAATACAATAAATGGAAACATGCTGCAATAAATATCTTTTTTACAATCACAACAATTATTGTCAATTTCTGTCTGGCTTTTTTACTTTTAAAAGCAGCAAATTATACAACTTTAAATAAATTTGGTTTATTACAATTATTACCAAACATAAATATTTATTTATATACCATAGTAGGATTGCTTTTATTAGATTTAACAGGAGCATATTTACCTCATCTTGTCCAACATAAAATTAAAGCTTTATGGCGTTTTCATTTAATTCATCATACAGATACTTTTATTGATACTACTTCTGCAAACAGACACCATCCGGGCGAAAGTGTAATCCGATTTTTATTTACTACACTTGGTGTATTAATAATTGGAGCACCAATATGGTTGATTTTTTTATACCAAACATTGTCAGTTGTAGCCACTCAATTCACTCATGCCAATATTAGTTTACCAAAAAAAATAGATGCTATATTGAGTTATTTTATTGTTTCTCCCGATATGCACAAAATTCACCATCATTACAAATTACCTTATACAGACAGTAATTACGGAAATATTTTTTCGGTTTGGGATAGACTTTTTGGTACATTTTTATATATGAATAGGGAAAAAGTTGTTTATGGAATAGACACTCATATGCAGCCAATAGAAAATAATCGATTACTTAATTTATTGATAATTCCATTTCAAAAACTGCGAACTCCAAATCAAGAATAAAAATTTTTATCAATTTTAAAAAGTAATTATTTTTTTTCTTAATATTGATATATAAATTAATAAAACAAATAGTAATAATAATTGTACTTTTCGTCTAATGAAAAAAAGTAAAAAAGTAGAACTTGACTACGAACAAACAGAACGCGTTGTTAGCATGGCTCAAGAGGAAAAAAAACCTTTTGAAGTTTTAAAAGAAGAATTCGGAATTACTGAAAATGAAGTGACCGAAATTATGCGAAAAAAATTATCTAAAGACAATTTTGAAATGTGGAAAAAGAAAGTAGCTGGAAGCAAACCCAAATCAAAACCAATTATTGATGATTTTGATGAAGATTTAGAAGGAAAATATTATATAAAAAATAAGTTCGATTAAAATATTACTCTTGTTTAACAAGAGTTTTTTTTTCATTACAACATAAAAAAACTAAAGATGAAATCAACAATACTAATAATATTATTAGCTTC
The DNA here is from genome assembly GCA_943323545.2 of Bifidobacterium breve. Taxonomy (GTDB): domain Bacteria; phylum Bacteroidota; class Bacteroidia; order Flavobacteriales; family Flavobacteriaceae; genus Flavobacterium. The sequence continues at coordinate 26,871 of CALPIE020000015.1, forward strand.
AATAACACTTACTTTTTCACAAGAAAAAAAACCTTTTTTAACCAAGGATATTAAAATCAACGCTTTAATTGACGGAACACTTTATACTCCAGAAAAAACATCTAATAAAACTAAACTTGTAATATTAATTGCAGGCTCAGGATCAACAGATAGATTTGGAAATCAAAAAGGAGCCAATAATAATTCCTTAAAGTTTTTATCAGAAGAATTAACTAAAAATAATATTGCAGTATTTAGTTATGATAAAAGGTTATTTGCTCAAATAAAATCGGGAACTCTTGATGAAAAATCGCTTCGTTTTGATGATTTTATCAATGATGCAAGTGATGTAATATTGTATTTCAAATCTCAAAAAAAATACAGTAAGATAATAGTTGCCGGACATAGTGAAGGTTCTTTAATAGGAATGGTCACTGCAAAAAACAATGTTGATGGATATATTTCTTTAGAAGGTGCTGGAAGGCCTATCTATTTGGTCTTGACAGAACAATTGGCCAAACAAGCTCCAGCTTATATAGAGGAATGTAAAACTAATTTGGAATTATTAAGTCAGGGGAAAACTTTCGAAAATAAGAATCCTTTATTGGCGTCTCTTTTCCGAGAAAGCGTTCAACCTTATTTGATTTCATGGATGAAATACAATCCACAATTAGAAATAAAAAAAATAACGATTCCTATTTTAATTATTAATGGAACAAAAGATATACAAATTACCGAAAATGAAGCTTATTTATTAAAAGAAGCCAATCCGAAAGCTCAAATAAAGATTATTGAAAACATGAATCATATTTTTAAAGAAATTAAATTAGATGCTGAAAACTTAAAATCGTATAATAATCCTGATTTACCTTTAATTCCAGAATTAACAAAAGAAATTACTGATTTTGTAAACAACATTTAAAATTTTTAAAAACTAAAATGAATCCACAAAGAATACTTCTCTTTGTGGATTTTTTTATTATTTTGCGTAAAAATACAAATCATGCAAAAAATAAGTATAGCACTATTATCATTACTATTTCTATGTGCTTGTTCAGAAAAAAAATCAGAAAAAAATTTACAAATCACCGGGTATATAAAAGGATTTAAAAAAGGAACGCTTTACATTCAAAAATTAAAAGACACCATTTTTATTCCGTTAGATACTATAATAATTAATGGTGATTCGCATTTTAAAAGTGAAATGAACATTGATTCTCCCGAAATGTATTATTTGTTTCTAGATAGAGGAGTTTCAAATTCTTTAGATAATAATATTGCTTTTTTTGCTGAAAAAGGGAATATAAATATTGAGACTTCACTCGATTTTTTCACTTCAGATTGTAAAATAACAGGCTCTAAAAATCAAGCATTATATGATGAATATAAAAAAGTAACTGCACGTTATGTTGATCAAAATTTAGAACTTATTAAAAATAAATTTAATGCTTATAAAGATGGTAAAAATGGAGATTTAAATTCCCTTGACGACCAACAAAAAAATATCAAAAAAAGCAACTATTTATACACTACCAATTTTGCAGTAAATCACTCCGATTATGAAGTAGCACCCTATTTAGCAATAACAGAAATTTATGATATTAATTTAATATATCTAGATACAATTCAAAAATCATTAACACCAAAAATAGCTAATTCCTTTTATGGGAAAAAATTGAAAGGATTAATTGCAGAAAGACGAAAATTAGAAAAATAGTTTCTAAAATCTTATATAAACTAAAAAACCGCCTCGAATAAACGAAACGGTTTTTTTTACGAAGAGCCGGCGGAGGGACTTCCCGATACGCTGCGCTATCGGGATAAACTTCTCGTCCCTTTAGTAGTATAAATAACGAAACCGTAAGCAATTAACTTACGGTTTTCAAATTGAGCCGGCGGAGGGACTCGAACCCACGACCTGCTGATTACAAATCAGCTGCTCTAGCCAACTGAGCTACGCTGGCGGTCTTAATTCGAATGCAAATATAAACGTGAAATTTAATTCTCCAAAATATTTGACTCTTTTTTTACAACTATTTTAAATTATAATGCATTGATTTTAGCAACCAACTGATTCGCAGCTTGTTCTAATTCAATATTAATTTGCTTAAAATGTGCCTTTTTATTTTCAACTTTTTTTGCGTTTACCTTTGTAATTAAAGCGTCAAAAGTACCAATTGCTTCATCAATAACTGCATTAGAAGCCTCTGTAGGAACGCCTGTTGTAGTCATTTCATGTAAATAAACCGCTTCAATAATATCTCCTAAAACGTAATTGATATCTTTTTTTAAATTCTTAACATTTGCCATTTTCCTTTTATTTTTAAAATTTGGTGCAAAACTACACATAATCTTTAAATTAAACTCTATGAAATGTAAATTTCTAGAATTGATGCTTTTCCAAAAAATTTAAATTCTGTTAAATCTGCTGGAATTAATATTGTATCGCCAATTGAATAAGAATAAATTTCAGAATTAAATTCCAATTCAAATCTTCCTTCAACACACATATATACAGAAAATGAATCCCCATTTTTATGAACTTCAACATTTCCGTCAAGCGGAATGAAATTCGTTGAGAAATACGGGCAATTTATAATTGTATTTGAAATATTTATTTCTTTATTATAATTCCTTTTCGTATCAACAACATTATAATTAATAGCATCCAAAGCTAAATCTATGTGTAAATCACGTTTATTACCGTTACTATCTGTTCTATCAAAATCATAAATTCGATAGGTTATATCGGAAGTTTGTTGAATTTCTGCAACTAAAGTTCCTGCTCCAATAGCATGAACCGTTCCTGTTTCTAGAAAGAAAACATCCCCTTTTTTTATTTTTTTCGAATCTAAAATAGACAAAATTGTATTACTTTCTATACTTTCAATGTATTGTTTAGGAGTTGATTTTTCTTTAAATCCAAGTACTAACTTTGCGTTTTCCTCGGCTTGAATTACATACCACATCTCTGTCTTTCCAAATGAATGATGTCTTTCTTTAGCCAATTTATCATTAGGATGCACTTGAATGGATAAATCTTCACGAGCATCTAAATATTTAAAAAGTAATGGAAATTGTTTGCCAAATTGTTTGTATACTTTTTTTCCTAAAAGTGTTTCAGGGTATTTATCTAGTAAATCACTTAATGATTTTCCTTTTAATACCCCATTAGAAACGACACTCACCTCATTTTCAACAGAAGATATTTCCCAACTCTCTCCTGTATTTTTGGAAGTAATTGGCTTATTTAAATAAGATTTTAGTTTGGTACCACCCCAAATTCGTTCTTTTAAAATAGGATGGAATTGTAATGGATATAATTTCATAAAAAAAAAGAATTATTTGAAATATTTTAATACTTTTTTTTAAGTATTTGAAGTGCTTTGGTAATGTGAATTTTAGCAGACATACTATTAAAAACCAACTTAATTATTCCGTTTTTATCTGCAACAAAAGTTTCACGTCCTGGAATAAAAATCAAATTGTTTTCTACACCAAATAGTTTTCGCAATTTTTTATCATGATCTGACAGCAATATAAAAGGTAATTTGTATTTGCTTTGAAATTTTATGTGCGATTGTGGCGAATCAGAACTAATTCCGATAACTTCTGCCCCTAAATCTTTAAAATCTTGATAATTATCTCTAAAACTACAAGCTTGTGCAGTACAACCTGGCGTGTCATCCTTGGGATAAAAATAAATTACAAGAGCTTGTTTCCCGATATAATTCTGACTATCAAATTCATTTCCATTACTATCCTTTGCTTTGAATTTAGGAAGTATATCTCCAATTTTTAATGCCATTTAAATACCTTTATAGGTTACAAAATTTCGAGGTGTTTCATATAAGACCACTTCTAAATCTTTAGATTTATCAATATAATTGCGCAATTTATTCCATATTACTACAGCAATATTTTCGGCAGTTGGATTTAAATCCACAAAATCTAAAACATCTAAATTCAAGTTTTTGTGATCAAATGCATTTTCAATATGCTCTTTAATCAAATCAGACAATATTTTTACATCCACTACAAATCCGGTTTCTTGATCGATTTCACCTGTAACCGAAACGATTAACTCGTAATTATGTCCATGAAAATTCGGATTATTACACTTCCCAAAAATGGCTTCATTTTTCTCCATAGACCAATCTTTCCGATACAATCGATGTGCAGCATTAAAATGAGCTTTTCTTGATACAGTTACTTTCATAATTATAATTTATGGTCTTCTAGGAAATGATAAAATTCATCGAAAATGATTTTAAACCACACTGTATATAAGTTTGGATTTTGAAGCATATCTATTTTGATATCTTCTATTTTCATCCATTTCCAACTTTCAACTTCTTCTATATTTATAGAAGGCTCGTCATTGTAATATCCAATCATTACATGATCGAGTTCATGCTCGGTTAAACCATTATCAAAAGGAGCTTTATAAATAAAATGGAACAATTCTTTTAATTCGGTATTAAATCCCATTTCTTCATACAATCTGCGTTTCCCAGCTTCTATGTTAGTTTCTCCCACTCGTTGATGACTGCAACAAGTGTTAGTCCACAGTAGTGGAGAATGGTATTTATGATGCGCTCTTTGCTGGAGCATTACTTCGTTTTTAGTATTCAACACAAAAACAGAAAAAGCACGATGCAATACAGCTTTTTCGTGAGCTTCTAACTTATTCATCACTCCTATCGGCTCGTCTTTATCGTTGACTAAAATTACTTGTTCTTCCTTCATATATAAATAATACCTGCCAAAAATACGAAAAAACCAGTAAGTACCTCAATTATTAAAAAATCAACAACAGTTAAACTTTCCTTAAATCAGAATAAATTGTAAACTAAAAGACAAATCAACACGTAGATAGCTTGTAAATTTGTACCATAATTAAAAATAAATACTATGAGTAAATTAAAATCATTATGTAACTATTTAATAGTTTTACCACTATTTGCTTTGAATGCCTGTGGTCAATCTAAAAACAAACAAAATAAAAACGAACAAACAAATACTATGGAAAACGTAATAAATAAACCTGAGAATCCTTACTATTCAAATACTGACACTAAAAAATTAAATGTAACAGATGCCGA
>CALPIE020000016.1 GCA_943323545.2 Bifidobacterium breve
ATTTACTTTTCCGTTATAATTATTAATTCTAATGTTAAAATTTCCATTATTAGGATTTGGGTAAATTCTAACTAAATCATCATTTTCAAAATAATTAACACTAAATGTACATGCAGAACCGGTAGCAGGTGTACTACCTATTGGTGGCATTGAAAAATCTTGAATCTGGTCTTGAATTCCTGCAACTCCAGTATTTGTTCCAGATGAAGCATTAAACCCTAACCCTCTTCTTGCAAAAGTTTGCCAAATCAAACAAAAATCGGCTCCACCCGTTGTAGCTAAATCAGCTGCTAAAATTGCATCACGTGCAGATACAAATGAAGGTGCACAACCATCAAGCTTAATAGCATCTAATACCAAACGCATCACTTTATTATTTCCACCTGTTCCTGTATAAATATTTGGATCATAACCGTATTTATCAATATAATTCCATGCTAAATCCCACAACATTACTGCCCATACAGATCCGACTGAATGAACATCAATAGCTGTTCCGGTAAACATTGTGTTTGTATTACCAAAAGTGTGAGGGTTTACAGCTAAATCGGTAGAATATCGGTATTGTCTAATTCCTTCTCCAGTTATTGGTTCATTTGAAGCGAAAGTTCCAATTCCTCTAGCATCATTTCTTGTATCACCAGGTTTTATTTGCATAATTAACCAAAACCAATCGGACCATCCTTCACCTTGTTGTTCAGAAGCACCTAAACAATTTCCTGATAATCTTGTTGATATTCCATGTCCATATTCATGTGCAATTATTCCATTATCAAAATCCCCATCTGAATTAACAAACGTGGATGTTTTTTGTAAAGTAACATTGACGGTCTGAGTTTGCATTTTTGTAATTAATGCTTCCCCTACTTCTTGAGTTACACTAACCGCAGGAATAACAATTGATGCATCTGCTCCAGCCATTCCGATTTGACCTGAAACATTATTTACCACAATCACACCTACTGCTCCAGCATCTTGCGCGGCTAATACTTTAGCAACAAAAGTACAAGTGCCTCTTCTAACTATAGCAATTTTACCAAATATAGCCGAAGCATTTGTCGCCGGTGCACAAGCATCAGCACTTGAACCAACTCCATTTGAATATAAAACTAAATCTGAATTTAAAATGTCAGGACTTTGAGGGATATCTACATGTCCTGGGTTAAAAGAATTGTCTCTTGCTTCTCTTACACCAGCAATATCTGAAGGAGAATTTACAGTAAAAAATGGAGGTCCGTAATTCCATAAATACATTTGCATTCTAGGAGCTCCTCCATCTGTTGGAGTAGAAAAATTTGCATTATTTAAATTCTGCGTTGCAAGTTGAGATCCATCTTGTGAATCAGCGTTTACTGCATCCCCTTGAGCGCCTCCTCTTCCGTAATTATTAGTTTGAAAATTTCTGTTTGCCTCATTAAATCCATATTGATACCATAAATCATGCATGACATTATTCATGTAAAACAAATTTGTATTTGCGGCATCAATATAACTTGCTGGTTGAGCTCCAGTTCCTCCATACGGAAAATCAAAAGTCAAACTAGGAAAAGTACCTGTTCCGGTTGGACTAGTTCCATTTGGGAAAAGCGTACTATTTGAACCTGCAAAATCATTTTTTGCCCAAACATTATTTCCTCTAGTAATATTATAACGCAAAGTTGAAGTGGTACCCGTTAAAGTATTAGAATCATGCCATCCGTTTGGAGATGCATTTGCTACATATTCTGGATTAACAATTAATTGTCTTGGAGAATGATTTGGACTTTCAAAATTCCACGGAATAACTCTATATTGGGTTGTTCCTGGATTTAAAGCCAATGTATTTGTGGTTTCTTTAAAAAAGTTTTTTGTAAATAAGTTTTCTTTTACCGATTCTGAACAAACATCATTATGTCTATGCCCAAAACTACAAGATAGTACTAAATCTTGTTTGTCTAAAATTTTTCCATCTAAAGCATCTACTTTAATGTTCCATAAATGTTTGGTGTTTTGAGAATAAAATTCGTAATCCCAAGCTAATTTTAAAGTTGTAGCATTCGTTAGAAAGTAAACCAATTTTGCTTTGATTGGGTCTTCATTTAAAACGCCATTGCTTAATTTGAAATCGTAACCATTCGATTCTAAAATTTGAGTTGAAAAGGAAGTTTCATTAAGTTGCGTTAAAGCGCCTGTTAATCCATTTACAACACTTATATTAGGTGTGCTAGTGGTTATTTTTTGATTGATATTACTTATAAAATCTTGTCCTCCGTTAATAACATTATTGTTTTTTATCCAAAAATTGGAATCGGAATTAAAGATTTCAATACCAGAATAACGTTGTTTTACGTGATAATTATTTATACCGGTAGTTTCAGAACTAAATTCATTTACAATTACTAAATCGGCAATATCTTGAACTTGAAGTGCTAATTTTATTCTATTTTCATTTGTATATGCTTTTATTTTCTCTAATGGTGTTTGTGAGAAACCTAGAAAAGAGGTAATAAAAACCAAGAATATTGTAATTTTTTTCATAACATTTTTAATTTTAAGAAAACAAACTTAATTCATTTTATCAATATTTATATAAATACTTTTAAAATTAACTATTGTTTGAAGAAACTATCTGGTTATACAATAATGCTTTACTGTCTGTTAGCATTGAAATAAAATGACAGATGAGCAATAATCTTTCGTATAAAGTATCTTTTTCGAGATGGTGTTTATCTGGTAAAATTTTCAACAATAAAGAATCATAATTGGTTGCTTTTCCTTCAAATTTATTGTTATATGCCGTAATAAATTTGTCTAATAAATTATTGATAATTTGATAGCCAGATAATTCTTTTTCAATTACTTCGCGACTTTGATATATATTTTTTACACTCAATTTAATGATATCATCAATTTGGGCTTTGTATTTACTTTTGTCTATTAAGGCAAAAGGAAATTCGCCTTTTAAAATGGCTTCTTCATTTGCAACAAAAACAGCAACAGCGTCATTAATTAAATTACCAATTGCTAACGCCCGTAAATAACTGATGCGATCTTCTTTGGTAGTTAAAGTTTTATATTTTGTAGTATCAATTGAATCTTTAACTAATTTTATTAGGTATTCCAACGCATAATCTTCAGATACCAATCCTAAGTTAATTCCGTCTTCAAAATCGATTATGGTATAACAAATATCATCTGCAGCTTCTACCAAAAAGGCCAAAGGATGGCGTTCAAACCCAATATCATTTCCAGTTTTATTTGGAATTAAACCCAATTCGTCAGCTACTTCTTTAAAAAATGTTTTGTCTGTTTGAAAGAAACCGTATTTTTTATCGGCAATGTTTTTTGTTGGTTTTTTGGGAAGACTTTCTTTTGGATATTTCATAAACGCACCTAATACTGCATAGGTTAAACGGATGCTGCCTTCAATTCCAGGACGTGAACTCGTGAGTACAGAAAACCCGTTGGCATTACCTTCAAAATCAATTAAATCTTGCCATTCTTTATCGGTTAAGGATGCTTTGAATTTCTGACCTTTCCCGATAGAGAAATATTCTCCTATTGCTTTTTCGCCCGAATGACCATAGGGCGGATTACCAATATCATGTGCTAATGAAGCTGCTGCTACAATAGCTCCGAAATCGTTGGCTTGATAGCCGTGAATTTCCTTTAAATACGGATATTTCTCGATGATTTTTTTTCCTACCAATCTACCTAATGATCGTCCGACAACTGATACTTCTAAACTGTGGGTGAGTCGTGTGTGTACAAAATCGGTTTTGGAAAGTGGAATGACTTGTGTCTTGTCTTGCAAACTTCGAAAAGCTGATGAAAAAATAATACGATCGTAATCGACTTCAAAACCCAATCGCGTATCGTCTTGTTCAATGCGCAAGCGTTTGCTGGTGTCGCCTTGACGTTTTAGTGATAAGAGTTGTTCCCACTTCATTGTTTAGTTTTTAGGTATTAGGCAATAGGCAATAGGCAAAAGGCAAAAGTAAAAAAGCAAGTTAGCGTCAACAAAAAAATTGTAAATTAATTTAGAAAATCTAACAAGTTGATTTAAAAACAATACGTGTATTTTAAATTACTGCCAACTATTGCCATAAGGCAAATGGCCATTGGCTACTTCTTCTCATTCGCCAAAAAGAAATTTTTCGACTTCTTCGGATACAATTTATAACTTTTATCGCTTGGATTTTCGATTACGGTTTTGAGGTTGACTTCATCTCCTATTTTAAATTTGGATGCCATTTGGTAATCTAGTAAATATTCGCCACAGAAGAAATTTCCGTGTTCGTCTTGTTCAATTTTTCCGGTGTAAACGCCTTTTTCTTTTGACATGGTTTTGTGTTTTTTTAGCCCCGATAGAGCCGATATCCTCGTAACGCAGTGGAGAGATAAAGGCGAAAGCGGGAATAGCTCCTGAAATGAATTCAGGATAAATTCAAAAAAATCAAAAACAGCCATCTTTGTGACAGCTGTTTTCTATTCTCTTTATTCTATTTTCTATTCTCTTTTTACGATCCGCACATTTCGCAATCATCCGGACCAGCATTTCGAGCCAATTCAATCATTGCTTTGAAATCTTCGGCTGTCATTTCGCCAGTTTCGTTTGGCGTTTGTACTTCTACACCTACTGCTTCTGTTTGCTGAACCGTTGGCTCTGCTTTTTTGTCGTTATTTAGTGTAAACTTAATGGCGTCAACTGCAGCTTTCGTTCTTAAATAATACATTCCGGTTTTTAAACCGCTTTTCCATGCGTAGAAATGCATAGAGGTTAATTTAGAATAATTTGCGTCTTGCATGAACAAATTTAACGATTGCGATTGGTCGATAAAATATCCTCTGTGGCGCGACATATCGATAATGTCTTTCATCGACATTTCCCAAACGGTTTTGTACAATTCTTTCAAATCTTCTGGAATATCCAACCCTTGAACTGAACCGTTATTACGCATCAATTCTTGTTTCAAATCTTCTGTCCAAAGTCCGCGTTTTACCAAATCTTCAAGTAAATGTTTGTTTACAACAATGAATTCACCTGATAAAACTCTTCGTGTGTATATATTAGAAGTATAAGGCTCGAACGCTTCATTGTTTCCTAATATTTGAGAAGTAGAAGCGGTTGGCATTGGCGCAACTAATAACGAATTACGCACTCCGTTTTTCATTACTTCCTTACGCAAAGCTGCCCAATCCCATCTTCCTGAAAGTTCTTCATCTTTGATGTTCCAAAGATTGTGTTGAAATTCTCCTTCTGAAATTGGTGAACCTTTAAATGATGAATAAGGCCCTTCTTCTTTTGCCATTTCCATAGATGCGGTTACAGCAGCAAAGTATAAGGTTTCAAAAATATCTTGATTTACTTTTTTGGCTTCTTCGCTGGTGAAAGGCAAACGCATTAAAATGAAAGCATCGGCTAAACCTTGAACCCCTAATCCTACTGGACGATGGCGCATGTTGGAATTTTCTGCTTCTACAACAGGATAGTAATTACGATCGATAACTTTATTTAAATTACGAGTAACGCGTTTGGTTACATTGAATAATAAATTGTGGTTGAATTCCCCATTTTCGATAAACATTGGAAGTGAAATCGAAGCCAAATTACAAACTGCAATTTCATCTTCAGCAGTATATTCCATGATTTCGGTACACAAGTTCGATGAACGAATCGTTCCCAAATTCTTTTGGTTCGATTTTCTGTTCGCTGCATCTTTATACAACATATAAGGCGTTCCTGTTTCGATTTGGGATTCTAGAATTTTCTCCCAAAGTTCACGTGCTTTTATGGTTTTTCTACCTTTTCCTGCCGCTTCGTATGATGTGTAAAGCGCTTCAAATTCGTCACCATAAACATCACATAATTTTGGACATTCATTCGGACACATCAATGTCCAATGGATATCTTGCTCTACACGTTTCATGAACAAATCGGAAGTCCACATCGCAAAAAACAAATCTCTTGCACGCATTTCTTCTTTTCCTGTATTCTTTTTCAAATCTAAGAATTCGAAGATATCAGCATGCCAAGTTTCTAAATAAATAGCAAAACTTCCTTTTCGTTTTCCTCCACCTTGATCCACATAACGAGCAGTATCATTGAACACACGTAACATAGGCACAATTCCGTTTGATGTTCCGTTAGTACCACGAATGTAGGAACCAGTAGCACGAACATTGTGAATTGACAATCCGATTCCGCCTGCCGATTGTGAAATTTTTGCGGTTTGTTTTAGGGTATCGTAAATACCGTCAATACTATCATCTTTCATGGTTAAAAGAAAACACGAAGACATTTGTGGTTTTGGTGTTCCAGCGTTGAAAAGTGTTGGAGTAGCGTGAGTAAAGAATTTCTTCGACATTAAGTCGTAGGTTTCAATTACTGATTCTAAATCGTTTAAGTGAATTCCGACAGCCACACGCATTAACATATGTTGTGGACGTTCTACGATTTTACCGTTAATTTTTAATAAGTACGAACGCTCTAAGGTTTTGAATCCGAAGTAATCGTAACTAAAATCGCGAGTATATATAATGTGTGAATTTAAAAATTCGGCATTTTCTTGAATAACATTGTGTACTTCTTCTGAAAGTAAAGGAGATTTTTGATTGGTTCTTGGATTTACATAAAAGTACATTTCTTTCATGGTTTCTGAGAACGATTTGTTGGTGTTTTTATGTAAGTTAGAAACAGCTATTCTTGCTGCTAACTGAGCATAATCAGGATGAGCTATAGTCATCGAAGCAGCAGTTTCAGCAGCAAGATTGTCGAGTTCTGAAGTGGTTACACCGTCATACAATCCTTCTATTACACGCATTGCCACTTTTACGGCATCTACTAAATCATTTAAACCATAGCATAGTTTTTTAATTCTATCTGTGATTTTGTCAAAACTTACTGGCTCTTTGTGGCCGTCTCTTTTTACTACGTACATACTCTTTCTGGTTTTAGAAAATAGAAAATCCCTTTACTATTTTCGGGGTTATTTGTAATTGATTTGAAAATTCGGCAATTTGAAGATTTGAAAATGAATCTTGAATAACATTTCAAATCTTTATTTTTGAAATCTGAAGACTTAATAATTATTCAATGCTTAACCTACATTTTCAAATTTTTAAATCTTCAAATTTTCAAATTAGAAATCAGCGTCGAAACTAATTTTTTGTGCTTCGCTATCGGTGTTCATCACACCGGCTTTTTGGTATTCGGCAACTCGTTTTTCAAAGAAATTGGTTTTCCCTTGAAGTGAAATCATGTCCATGAAATCGAATGGATTTGAAGAATTGTATTCTCTATCACATCCCAATTCAACCAACAATCTATCGGCTACAAACTCTAAATATTGTGTCATCAAAGTAGCGTTCATTCCGATTAAACTCACGGGGAGCGATTCGGTGATAAACTCTCTTTCGATGTTTAGCGCATCGACAATAATTTCTCTAATTCTGGCTTTTGGCACTTTTTTCACCAAGTGATGGTTGTGTAAATGCACAGCAAAATCGCAGTGAACGCCTTCGTCACGAGAAATTAATTCGTTTGAAAAAGTCAGTCCTGGCATCAAACCACGTTTCTTCAACCAATAGATAGAACAAAAAGCGCCAGAGAAAAATATTCCTTCTACAGCAGCAAATGCAATTAGTCTTTCTGCGAACGAATCAGAAGAAATCCATTTCAAAGCCCAATCGGCTTTTTTACGGATTGCAGGAAACACATCTAAAGCATGAAACAATTGGTCTTTTTCGGCTTCGTCTTTTACATAAGTATCGATCAAAAGTGAATAAGTTTCACTATGAATATTTTCCATCATAATCTGAAAACCATAAAAGAACTTTGCTTCTGGGTATTGTACTTCGTTTACAAAATTTTCAGCTAGATTCTCGTTTACGATTCCGTCAGAAGCTGCAAAAAAAGCTAGAATATGTTTAATAAAATAACGTTCATCATCATTTAATTTGTTGTTCCAATCGTTTAAATCTGTATGTAAATCAATTTCTTCAGCAGTCCAAAAACTAGCTTCCATTTTTTTGTACCATTCCCATATATCATGGTGCTTGATTGGGAAGATTACAAAGCGATTTTTATTTTCTTGAAGAATTGGCTCTATAGAAGACATAATTTGTGTGATAATTTAGATTTATTTAACTTTTTTGACTGTTACAAAGATTGTCAATTGAAATGGAAAAAGAAAGCCAAACTTATTCACAATCAGCTTTAGTTTTTAACAATGTGTAAGAAAAATACTAATTATGATGTTTCGTGTATATTATTGGTTAACAATTAGTTATAAAACAAAAAAAACAAAAAAGCAATGAAAATGAGGGCTTAAAAGTAATTTACTTCAATTTTTATAAATGTCAATTGAAAGTAAATGTTATGGAATTATAAATAAAAAAAACGCAACATTTTAACAATATTGCGTTTGAAAATTTGTTTTAAAAAAATTTCTTATTTATCGTCAGAAATATACGTTTTATTTCCGTTTTTATTGATGTAATATCTACCGCCTCTTGGACCTGTATACACTTTTTTACCTTTATAAGATCCGGTTACTTTGTCAGATACTTTTTTCTCAGCGGCTTTTGAAATAACAGTTTCTTTCAAGTCTTCTGCTTCTTCTTTAGCTGATTTTTTAACTACTTTAGATTTAGACTCTTTTACTTCACTTGTTGCATTCTCTTTATACCTTTTATCTGGCGTTCCGTCTTTTTTAGTTTTAACTTTGGTTTCTTCAACTTCTTTAAAACGTTTGTCTGGCGTTCCGTCTTTTTTAATTTTAGGCGCTTTGGTTTTGCCCTCCTCTTCTACTTTTTTAGTTTCTTTTACAACCTCTTTTTTTGCTTTGGCTTTTTCTGTTTTAGCTTTGGCTTTTGTATCCTGAGCATAGAAACTGGTTGAGAAAACAAACAACAGACATAATAAAATTAGTTTTTTCATCGTGATTTTAAAATTTAGTTATCAATACTTAAAATTAATAAATTATTTTTAATAAAATGCATTTGATTGTTATAAAGTTTTAAAAATAAGCTCTCAATTGAATACTTCCGGTATGAATCGTTTTACTCGTTTCGCTTTTTCTTCCTTGATAATTAATATTGATATCAAGATATTTCGTTAGATTTTTTTGGATAAGTAATCGCCATGTTTGATTTTTACCTGACTGTAAACCTTCTAACATTTGAAAGCCAACAGAAGACAAACTGTTGCCATTAAATGCAATATTGTAAAATGAAAATTCACCATTGGCTGTAAATTGTTTTTTTCCGGAATAAGTAAATGAAGATCCGAATCTGTTTTGTGTTAAAAGTTCGTTATTCCCGATTTTATTTTCCTTTTTTTGGTATTCGTAAAACAAATCCAAACTGGTATTTTTAGAAAACAAGTAGGCTATTTTTGGCATGAGTTGATAGCCTTTAATAACAAAGTTTCGGGCTGCATAATTCTCAGAAAAAATAGTCGAGAAAATGGATTTACTCGAAAAATTAACCAGCCAACTTTTATCTAATAGGTGTAAATACTGTAATTGGTGTGATTTATTTTCACTTTCTAAAAGTCCAATAGAAAGCAAATTTCTTGTTCTACTAGCGACATAAGTATAGGTAGTAGAATGCTTCTGTTTGCCCCGATTGAAAAACAAACTGTTTCTGAAACTCGAATTTAATCCCAAGAGATTTAAGTCGTTATTAGAAAATGGATTAAGATCAAAGTTGTCACTGTCACGAATTATTTTTCTATCTATTAAGAAAGAGGTTTGATTATAGAAATAGGAGCATAACTTTTTAAATCCTTTTTCATTTTGCCATATTGATGGGTTTAATGTTACCGACAAAGAGAATTTGTTTTGATGTGTTTTTACAAAAATCTGATTGGGTAAAAACACCCTTACATATTTAGCTAAATCGGGAAAAGGAGCCACTTCAAATTCTTGTAATTCTTGAATTCCGTTGTTATTGTAATCATTCCACATATAAACACCTTGACCAGGTTCGACTTCTAAATAGGTGAATTCTTGTTGTGCAATAGTACCCGAATTGGTTTCGTAAGCTGCTGTAAGTTGAATAAACTGCTTGAAAAAACTATCGCTGTAAAGCAATCTTGAATTTAAAGATGGTTCGCTTTTTCTAGATATATCTTCATAATTAAGGGTTCTGTAATTAACAAATAGCGATAAGTCTCTTACATTAGTTTTAAACAAGCTTGATTTTATGTAATACGAATTAGAAGTGTTAACTCTTTGTACCATACCGTTTTGTAAACTGTCGTTTTTGCGGTTAAGATAACCCATTTCAGCATATACTTTCGTTGAATCTCCTCGGCCTATAAAGGCTCCGTATTCAGAAAATTTTTGACTTAAAGTCGATAACTGTTGTGATGAGGCTATTTGCTCTTTATTGTCTTCTAAACGGAAACTACCTCCAACCCAATTTTTTTTAAAGTGGTATTTGGTGATTGTTTCGGTTCTAATAAATTGTGTTTTAGAAAATGTGCCGTCACTTTGTAAAGTGCTTGAATTGTTTTGAAACATCCAATTTTTAATTTTATAAAAACCATTTATTAAATGCCTTGTCCCTGAAAAATTTTGAGAGAAATCCAGTTTTTCTATTTGATATTTAGCATATCCTTTTTCAGAAAACTTAAAATCCAATCCAGAAATTAGTAGGCTTTGATTACCCAATGGATTGTTTAAATTCCAATCGCGATTGAATTCGATTGTAAATAATCGTTCAATTGTTTTAAAATTTTGTTGAATCAATTGAAAATTAGCAAAGGCATCTAAGGTGAACTTTTTAGAAAACAACCGTTGTTTGGCATTTATTTTTGCGGCAATTCCTTTGTTATCAGAATCATCTAAAGTTGAGTACAAATTTTTATCATTATTGCTCACCCCAATTTCAAAATCAATTAGTGTTTTTTCAGACGGATTGTATTTTCCTAAAAGTGTAGCTATTTGAATTTTTGTTGGCGCGATTAAACGTGTAATTGGTTCGAAATTTCCTTGTGGAACTCCAGCAATTGGGGCCACATACTGGTAAATTTTTCCGATAGATTGATTATTGGCTAAAATATAATTCCCCAAATTATTTCCTACCAACAAAAATCTTACATTATACAAAACATCGGTCGGATTATTGGAATATACGAAAGCTTCTATTGGACCAATAAACATTTTTTTATACAAGATTTTGTTTTCAGAATAAGTATCTAAATATGCTGAAGGCGCAACCATTAAATCGGAATTATCACCAGCATTTATTAGCACTTGCACTTGCTCTTCTGAAAGATTTTGTTGCAATGGTTGGTTTTTAACATCATTTTCAGAATAGATATAACCGCTTAAACTCCATTTTTCATTCTGGTGATCAACACCTCCATAAGTAACAAAACGAGTAAAATTTCTGTCCGAAAATTGATACTCAATGTTAATTCGCATCTCAGAATTTATAGGAAATAAGGAAGTAAAAGTTATTTCTCCAGCATTGTAATCAATTATATAATCATTGTTTTCCCCACGTTCTTTCAAAATACCGTTCACATAAACACGTTCTGAACCTGAAATTACCAATACAAACAATTCGCCGTTATTTCCTCTTAATTTATATGGTCCTTGATTGCCTTCTTGACCAGTAAAAGTACTTTTGGCATATTGTCCTCGCACTAATGCTCCTGATGCAAATATTTCTGTTTTATTGCCTTCCGAGCCTAATGAAATTCGAGAAGAAATTCCTTGTACTTTTTTATTGAAATTTAGAAATTTAGATTGTCGGTTTTCTAAGAATAAATCGCCTGCACGAATGTTCCAGTTTTTAGTAAACAACTCTATGAAAATTTGATCGAACTCATCTAATTTTTGTGAATAACCATTGTCTTGTAATGGAATATTACTGTCTTGAATAGAAGCTCGTAATGAAATTTTATCAGATAATTTTCCGGTTACTTGTAAATCTAGATTAGAATTTACCGATGTATTTTGATTATTCCCTATTGTAATTCCCCTGGTAATACTTCCAGATGTATTTAAGCCATCAAAAGGTTTAAATGTGTTGGCCTTATTGCTTTTTACTACGTATAAATCACCCGACTCATTTGGAACCACAAGCGATTTGTCGTAGATAGAATAGGTTTTTGTAATAAAGTCTGGATAATTTAAATAACTAATTGAAAGTGAATCTGATGTATTAAAATTATCTTTGAATAATAAAATGCCTTTTTGAAAATTCACTTTGTAATAGGAAGAATCAATTTCGTTCCCTTTTTTGTCAAAGATTTTAAAGAAATTTTTATTGATGCTTTTATTCTCAATTGAAATAGTATCTTTTGAAAATGCTATTTTTTTAGTAGCGTAAGTCGATTTGATTTCCTGAGCAAATAGGCTAGAAAATCCAATTAAAAACACACATAAAAAATAATTTTTAAGCATAAATACTATAACTCATAAAGTTCAAAAGTAGTATTTATAATTGGAAAGATTTACTCTTTGGTTACAATCTGCATTGTTTCGCGAGAAATTTGTTTTAACAAAACCACTTTGTCTTTTTCGACCATTTCGGCAGCTTCTTTAGAAAAATGTCGAATTGTAAAAAGAGAAACATTTTCGTTATACGAAACTTTAAATTTTTTAGAAAGTATCGCTTTCAATTCATTAAAATTTCCAAATTTATCTTCTATGCAAACTGAAAAACTTATGGCTGAATTCTGAATTAAACTGACTTTCATTTTAAATTGGTGAAATAACATAAATATCTCGCTGATGTTTTCTTCCATAATAAAAGAGAAGTCGATAGACGAAAGTGAAATCAACAATTGATTTTTCTTTACAATAAAGCAAGATGTTTTTGGTTCTAAATCGTCGCCTTTTGCAACTCTAGTTCCTGGCAATAACGGATTTAAAAAAGATTTTACAAAAAGCGGAATTTCCTTTCTTTGTAGAGGTTGCAAAGTTTTTGGATGAATAACGGTTGCGCCGTAAAATGCCAATTCGATTGCTTCTCGATAGGAAATTTGGTTAAGTAAAACAGCGTTTTCAAAATAACGCGGATCGGCATTTAAAACGCCAGGAACGTCTTTCCAAATGGTAACACTTTCGGCGCTTAAACAATAAGCAAAAATTGCCGCTGTATAATCGGATCCTTCTCGACCTAAAGTTGTGGTGAAACTGTTTTCGTCAGAACCTAAAAATCCTTGTGTAATATTGAGTGTTTTCTTCTTTACATTTTTGGAAATTAACTTTTGTGTTTGCTCCCAATCAACATTAGCATCTCTATAAGTAGCGTCCGTTTTAATGAAATTTCGAACATCGAGCCAATTGTTTTTTATACCTTTAAAATTAAAATAATGACTTATAATTGTGGTAGAAATAATTTCTCCAAAACTCACTACTTGATCATATACAAAATTATAATTAGGCGATTTATTGTGACTTAAAAAATAATCTAAATCGGCAAAATGATTGTTTAATACTTTAAATATTGCATTGTTTTCGTCTTCAAAAAGATCAAGTAAAATTTGATTGTGGTATTTTTTTACATCTTGAATGGAAGATTGCAATTCGTTGGATTTATCAAAATAATTTTTGATTACAATTTCGAAAGCATTCGTTGTTTTTCCCATAGCTGAAATTACCAAAAGTAAATCTTCGTGACCCACTTTTTGTAAAACTTCAAAAACGTTTTTTATTCCATCAGCATCTTTAACTGATGCACCACCAAATTTAAATATTCTCATTTATTTTAGATTTAAAGAGTCAAGATCCAAGAACAAAGACATACATATCTTGACCCTTGTTTCTTGTTTCTTGTCTCTTGTTTCTTGCTTCTATTTTCTACTTAAAAACCTATCTATTCCTTCTTCATCCATTTGAACTACCCGCCAATCATCGAGAAGTTTTGCTCCCGTTTTATTGTAAAATTCAATTGCTGGAGTGTTCCAATCGAGCACAGCCCATTCAATTCTTCTTACGTTATCACGTTTTCCTTGAGCAATAATTTCGCTGTATAATGCAAACCCAGCACCTGTTCCTCGTTGGTTTTCTCTAACAATTAAATCTTCGAGATGTATGGTTTTTCCTTTCCAAGTAGAATAACGGTAATAATACAATGCAATGCCTATAATTTGCTCGCCATCATCAGCAACTATACAGTGAAATAAAGGGTTAGAAGAAAATCCGTCACGAATTAAATCGGCTTCAGTAACAACTACTGCTTCTGGTTCTTTTTCAAAAGTGGCTAATTCTTGAATTAAATCAAGAACCGATTTCATATCTGCTTTAGTGGCTTTACGAATTATCATTTTTATTAATTTTGACAAATATATTAAATTAAAAAACTAAGCTAAAATCTTGAATATTTTTTAATAAAAAATACGATATTTGCACAAACAACTACAACGATTTCGCTATGGAAGCACGCAACAAAACATTAGGTGAATATATTATAGAAAATCAGAATGCTTTTCAATATTCATCTGGTGAATTATCACGAATTATCAACTCCATTAGATTGGCTGCAAAAGTAGTAAATTACAAAGTAAATAAAGCAGGTTTAGTTGATATTGTTGGAGCTGCAGGCGAACAAAATATACAGGGAGAAGACCAGCAAAAATTAGATGTTTATGCTAATGAAGTGTTTATTCAAACTTTAATAAATAGGGAAATTGTATGTGGAATTGCTTCTGAAGAAAATGATGATTTTATTACCGTTTCCGGAAGTGATAATAGTCATAGTAACAAATATGTAGTTTTGATGGATCCTTTGGATGGTTCTTCCAATATAGATGTTAATGTTTCTGTTGGAACTATTTTTTCGGTTTACAGAAGAATTACGCCTATTGGAACTCCAGTTACTTTGGCCGATTTTTTACAACCTGGAACCCAACAAGTTGCTGCAGGATATGTAATTTACGGAACCTCAACCATGTTAGTGTATACTACTGGCTATGGTGTAAATGGTTTTACTTTGAATCCAGCAATTGGAACATTTTATCTTTCACATCCAAACATGCAATTTTCTAAAGATGGTACTATATATTCTATCAATGAAGGAAATTATGTTCATTTTCCTCAAGGTGTAAAAAATTATTTAAAATATTGTCAATTGGAAGAAGAAGACCGTCCTTATACGTCAAGGTATATAGGAAGTTTGGTTTCTGATATCCATAGAAATATGATTAAAGGTGGCATATATATCTATCCAACAAGTTCAAAAGCTCCAAAAGGGAAACTGCGATTGTTGTATGAATGTAATCCGATGGCGTTTATAGCTGAACAAGCTGGTGGAAAAGCGTCGGATGGTTTTAATCGAATTATGGAATTGCAACCCAACGAATTGCATCAACGTGTTCCTTTTTTCTGTGGAAGTTATAATATGGTTGAAAAGGCAGAAGCGTTTATGAGGGGAGAGTAAAGAGAAAAGAAGAAAGAAGAAAGACACGACGTCTTTAGTAGACAATTATGATTATTTAAGAATAGCAATCTTTCAGCACAGCGGTCTTGATTCTTTCAGCATAGCGATCATAATTCTAAAATAGTAGGTATAAAAAAACCGTCCAGAATACCTGAACGGTTTTTTATTTATTCTTTAATTTCATTTCCTTGATTGTCAAAGAAATGGTATTCTAAATACGTGTAAGCGTCACGAGGTATAATTTTCACCCACTTTTTATGTTCAAGAAACCATTTTGAACGTAATGATGGAAATCCTTTTTTAAGGAATGCTGCCACAAAAGGATGAACGTTTAGTTTTACTTTTTTATGGTCTTTAATAATTTTTTCAAGAGCAAAGGTGATTTTATCTATAATTTGAATAGGCGCATCTACATCGCTCATCAAATTGTTTGGATTTTCTTCTCTGGTCTCAATGTTTACTTCTGGTCTTACACGTTGTCTTGTAATTTGAACTAATCCAAATTTACTTGGCGGTAAGATTTTGTGTTTTGCTTTATCATCGTTCATTTCATCCCTAAGGAAGTTGAACAAAACCTGACGATTATCTGGATTTTGCATATCGATAAAATCGATTACAATTATTCCGCCCATATCGCGCAATCGCAATTGTCTTGCAATTTCTGCTGCTGCAATCATGTTTACTTCTAGAGCGGTATCTTCTTGGTTATTCGCTTTGTTAGAACGATTTCCGCTATTCACGTCGATAACGTGTAAAGCTTCAGTATGTTCAATAATTAAATAAGCTCCTTTGCTCATAGATACCGTGCGTCCGAAAGAGGTTTTGATTTGTCGCTCAATATGGTATTTTTCAAAAATTGGCGTGTCTTTCGACTGGTAAAGCTTAACAATGTTTTGTTTTGTCGGCGCTATTTCGGCTAAATAGTCCTTTGTTTGTTGGTACAACTCTTCATCATCTATATGAATTCCGGTGAAGGTATCATTAAATACATCTCTGAGTATGGAAGAAGCTTTATTAAGTTCTCCTAATACTTTGGATGGATGATGAGCGGTTGGTAATTTTTTACACATTGCAGTCCATCTATTTAATAGATTCTGCAAATCTTTTTCTAGTTCTTCTGTTTTTTTGCCTTCTGCTACTGTTCTCACAATAACACCAAATCCTTTTGGTTTGACAGCTTGTACCAATTTTTTTAATCGGTCTTTTTCTTCTTTTTCTTCTATTTTTTGCGAAATAGAAACACGATCAGAAAAAGGGACAAGAACTAAAAATCTACCGGCAAAAGAAAGCTCTGAGCTAATTCTTGGTCCTTTGGTAGAAATTGGTTCTTTAACCACTTGCACTAAAATTGATTGATTGGCGCTCAGAATATCTGAGATAGCACCATCTTTTTCAATCTCTTTTTCAAACTGAAAGTTTTTTAGGGAGAAATCTTTTAGTTTACCTGCGCTTACAAGTTTTATGAATTTCAAATAAGAAGCTAATCCTGGACCTAAATCTTGGTAATGTAAAAAGGCATCTTTTTCGAAACCTACATTTACAAAAGCTGCATTTAGTCCGGCAACAGGTTTTCTTATTTTGGCGATAAATATATCTCCAACTAGAAAATCACTGTTTTTTTCTTCTTCTTTGTGTAATTCAATTAGTTTTCCATCTTTTAATAAGGCAAAATCTACAGCGTCATGACCAGACCTAATAATAAGTTCTTTATTCATGGTGTACATTTTTATCCGTGCTGGTTGTTGGTTTTTGGTTTTCGGTTGCCGGAAAGATTCCATCAACTATCAACCATAAACCATCAACTTCTACAAGGATGGATTAAACATTTTTTAACAGGTATTTTTACCCGACGAGAAGATAGATGAGATAGTGGCAAGAATCGAGAAGCAAGACTTTTTTTTCGTCTTTTTTCTTTATTCTATTTTCTTTCTTCTTTTTTCTATTCCTCAATTTCAATGAACGTTTAAAAAGAAAAAAGTAGTTGAGAACTACTTTTTCTTTTTGTGGCGGTTAGCTCTAGCGCGTTTTTTACGCTTATGAGTAGCTACCTTATGTCTTTTTCTTTTTTTACCACTTGGCATACTTTGTAGTTTTTTGTGTGATTAATAAATAGGTTTTATACCGTTACTTCTGTATTAGTTTTTACTGCTTCAACAAATACTTTTGCTGGTTTAAATGCTGGAATATTGTGTGCTGGAATTTTAATTGTAGTATTTTTAGAAATGTTTCTACCTGTTTTTTCAGCTCTTGTTTTGATAATAAAACTACCAAAACCTCTTAAATAAACGTTGTCACCACCTTCTAAAGAAGTTTTAACTTCTTCCATTAATGCTTCAACTGTTGCTTGAACATCTCCTTTTTCAAGTCCTAATTTTTCTGAAATTTTTGCTACGATATCTGCTTTCGTCATTTTCGTTCTTATTAATATGTTGTACTATTTTTTTTAAGTGTGCAAATATACAAATAAAAAAAACATATAATCAACCTAATTCATTAAAATTTAATCACATAAACCTATACTTTTGTTATCCTATTTTTATTTATGAATTTTACTAACTTATTATTAGCATGGTATTTACAAAATAAACGCGATTTACCTTGGCGAAAAACCACTGATGCTTATCCGATTTGGCTGTCTGAAATCATGCTTCAACAAACACGAGTAGCACAAGGATTGCCTTATTTTTTAAACTTTATGGAAAATTTTCCAACAGTTTTTGATTTAGCAAAAGCAAAAGAAGAACAAGTATTAAAATTATGGCAAGGGCTAGGTTATTATTCTCGGGCTCGTAACATGCATAAAACAGCTCAAATTATAGTTTCAGAGTTCAATGGGAATTTTCCGAACAATTATAAAGAGCTAATTAAGTTAAAAGGAGTTGGCGATTATACTGCAGCCGCAATAGCTTCATTTGCATTTAATGAAGTAGTTCCTGTTGTAGATGGAAATGTTTTTAGGGTTTTATCTCGTTTTTTTGATATTGAAACCGATATTTCATTACCAACAGCAAAAAAAGAATTTGCTGTTTTAGCAAAGAAGTTAATACCAAACACCAATCCGGCTTTATTCAATCAAGCAATAATGGAATTTGGCGCACTACAATGTGTTCCTAAAAACCCCAACTGTGAAATTTGTATATTTTCTTCAAATTGTGCTGCATTGCAAAAGAAAAAAGTGAATCAGCTTCCCGTAAAAACAAAAAAAACAAAAATTAGGAATCGCTATTTTCATTATTTGGTTTTTCAAGACAATGACAATAAAACTAAAGTTAATAAGCGAACTGCAAAAGGAATTTGGCATAATTTGTATGAATTTCCAGTCATTGAAACTGAAAATTTAGAAATTCAAGAAACCATAATTACTAAAATTAAAGCTGATTATAATGATTTAGAAATTTCAGATGTTTTTGTTTTTGAAGATCCAATTATTCATAAACTTACACACCAACATTTAACTATTTCATTTTACAAAGTAAATGTGTCAAAGAAATTAGAGGATGGAATTGATTTAAAAGCAATACAACAATTTCCATTTCCAATAGTTATTTTTAACTTTATTGAAAAGTATTCTATTTAAGTATCGAATTTTTTATTAATTTTGGATGAATACAAAATAAAACAATAATGAACGGTACTTTAAATAAGGTTATGCTTATTGGTCACTTAGGTGACGATATTAAAATGCACTATTTTGATGGTGGCAATTGCATAGGTCGATTTCCACTTGCAACAAATGAAGTATACATAAATAAACAAACTAACGAGAAAATCACTTCAACAGAATGGCATAATTTGGTAGTTAGAAATAAAGCCGCCGAAATTTGTGAAAAATACCTTTCTAAAGGTGATAAAATATATGTAGAAGGTCGAATAAAATCTCGTCAATGGCAAGCTGAAGATGGCACAACTAAATATACAACCGAAATTCAAGTTACAGAATTTACATTCTTAACTGTAAAAAAAGATATTGAAGGGAATAAACAAATTTCGCCTTCTGAGCCAAAAAACACTAACTTTGACCCTCAAAACTTGCCTAATGCTGAAAATGATTTGCCGTTTTGATATTGTTTAACTAACTCCATTTCTTTTGGACCCAGAGCCCAGTTTAGGATTTTTATCGACAATTGACACTAATTTGCTTTTTGGAATTATAGGTATTACCATTTTGCTTTTTTGTTGTGCAATGGTAGCTGCAGCTGAAGTTGCTTTATTTTCTTTAACCCAGAAAGATTTGGTAGAATTATCTCAAAAAAATATTTCCAAATCGATTATCATAGACCAACTTTTAGGCAAACCAAAAAAATTATTAGCAACAATATTGGTTGCCAATAATTTTTTACACATTGCAATTGTTATTTTATTCTCTTTTTCTTTAGACAAAGTTTTTTCTGCTATTACTATTCCAATATTAAAATTTATAGTAGAAGTAATTTTAGTTACTTTTTTAATTTTACTTTTTGGAGAAGTTTTGCCAAAGGTATATGCCAATAGAAACAATATAAAATTTGCCGGTTTTATAGCATATCCATTATTGATTTTAAATAAATTACTTTCCCCAATAAGTTCTCCAATGCGAGCATTAACGGTTTTTATTCAAAATAAATTGGGAAAACAAAAGTCTAATTTTTCAGTTGATCAATTATCCCAAGCATTAGAATTAACTTTAGATGCAAACACCTCACAAGAAGAACAAAAAATTTTAGAAGGAATTGTGTCTTTTGGGAATACCGACACAAAGCAAGTTATGAGTCCACGTATTGATATCTTCGCCATAGAAATAGAAGAGTCTTTCATAGAAATATACCCAAAAATCGTAGAAAAGGGGTATTCTAGAATTCCGGTTTACAAAGACAATATAGATCATATAGAAGGCGTTCTCTATATTAAAGATTTGATTCCACATATAAATAAAAAAGAATTTGATTGGAAAACATTAATTCGAGAACCATTCTTTGTTCCAGAAAACAAAAAACTTGACAATTTATTAAAAGATTTTCAAAGCATGAAAAGTCATTTAGCCATTGTGGTTGATGAATATGGTGGAACTTCTGGTTTGGTTTCATTAGAGGATGTTATCGAAGAAATAGTTGGTGATATAAGTGATGAATTTGATGATGATGAAATAAATTTTACACAAATAGATGACAAAAATTATCTTTTTGAAGGCAAAATAAATTTGAAAGTTTTTTACCGAATTATAGATGTAGATGAAGATTTATTTGAAAACAACAAAGGAGAAGCAGAAACCTTAGCTGGTTTTATTCTTGAAATTGTAGGTAATTTTCCAAGAAGAAGACAAAAAATTCAATTTGAAAATTGTTTGTTTACGATAGAAACTGTTGATAAAAAACGTATTAAACAAATTAAAGTTACTTTAGATGCATAAAATTAATGTAAAAATACACTTGCTTTTATTAATTTTATTTCTCTTTTCGGGATGCAAAAAAGAGGTATTACCAAAACCAACAAGTCATTTAAGATTGGATTATCCAGTTGCAGAATATGCAGCTTTTGAAAGTTCTTGCCCTTATACTTTTAGTATAAATGGGGAAGCAATAATTAAAGGTAAAAAAGAATGTGGCTTTACAATTACCTATCCTAAAATGAAGGCAACTATTTTTTTGACATATAAAACCGTAAATGGAGATATCGATAAGCTTTTACGAGATGCTCAAAAACTAACCTACGAACACGTTATTAAAGCAGATGATATTTTAGAACAGCCATATATTAATAAGGAGAAAAAAGTGTATGGTATGTTTTATAATGTGAGTGGAAATGCAGCTACCAATGCCCAATTTTACGCAACCGATAGTGTTAAACACTTTGTTACAGGATCGGTTTATTTTTATGCAAAACCAAATTTTGATTCTATTATGCCAGCTTCCGATTATATCAGAAATGATATACAAACGTTAATGGAATCATTGAAATGGAAATAAAAAAAGCAACTCAATTAAGTTGCTTCAATGTATTTTTTAAGAGTTTTATTATACTTTCTTAATTGTTTTTAAGTCTGACACTTTATACGTTTTACCATCTCCTGCAGATTCTACAGCTTTAACTAATTGATCTGAAGATAATTTATCTAAATCAAAATTTACAGTAGCAGTTTTTGCCTCGTAATCAACTTTTACCTCTTGAACACCTTTTGTATCCGCTAATTTTTTTTCAATCATTTTAGCACAACCGTCAGGGCAAACCATTCCGTCAATTGTAAAAGTAACTTTTTCAGGTTTAACTGCAATTGCAATTTCTTTTTTAGTTGTTGCTTCTGAATTTTCTGTTGTTGGTTTACTAGCTGTATCTTTACAACTAAAAAATAGCGTTGAAAATAATGCTAAACCAATTATAGAATATAAATATTTCATGTTGTTATTAATTAATTATCATTAAAAAAATATCAAAACAAAATTAATAGTTTTTTTAATTTCTAATTGATAAAATTATCACAAATTTGTGATGTTAAAAAAGAGTTATGAAAACTAGTACTTCAAAATGGATTTATTTATCTGTTCTTGCTTTAATTTGGGGAAGTTCTTTTATCTTAATTAAGAAAGGATTAGTTGGTTTATCTCCAATGCAATTGGGCTCTTTACGGATAATTTTCTCTGCTTTATTTTTGCTTATTATTGGGTTTAAAAGCATTACACAAATAAAACAACACCAGTGGAAATATATTGCTTTAACCTCTTTATTTGGTACTTTTATTCCTGCATTTTTATTTGCTATAGCACAAACACAGATTAGCAGTTCGGTAAGTTCCATATTAAATTCGCTAACTCCGTTGAACACTTTAATTTTAGGTGGACTTGTATTTGGGTTGAACTTTAAAAGAACTCAAGTTTTTGGTGTAATTATCGGATTAATTGGTACAATTTTATTAATAGTTAATGGCGCTATAAATCATCCAAACCAAAATTATTGGTACACTATATTAATTTTGATTGCTTCCATTTGCTATGCAACAAATGTGAATTTACTTAATAAATATTTGTCAGATGTTAAACCTTTAAGTATATCTACTGGGAATTTTTTGGTTATGTTAATTCCAGCTTTGATTGTTTTATTCTCGACAGATTTTATTGTCGTTGTACAAAATGTAGAAGTACAACACTCGATGTTATTTGTGATGTTACTTGGAGTAGTAGGGACCGGAATTGCTAATATTATTTTCTTTAAATTGATTCAAATGTCGTCGCCTGTTTTTGCAACTTCTGTTACGTATTTAATTCCGATTGTTGCTTTTTTTTGGGGATTGTTGGATAATGAAATGCTAACACCTGTTCAGTTTTTAGGCGCATTTATTATTTTGATTGGGGTTTATTTATCGAGTAAGAAATAGTGTTCAGTGTTCAGTATTCAGTGTTCAGTGTTCAGTGTTCAAAATTAAAAAGACCGTCTCACTTAAAGCAAAACGGTCCTTTTTTTATTTATTTATTTTCTAACTATTGAAAATCGGCATCCGAAACACCTTCATTAATTTTCACATCATTCATTTTTATTTCAATATCTCTTCCTTGTGACATAATCATATTGTATGGAATTTTCACTCCTTTAACCTCTTTATAATCGCTATATGTTACTGTTGAAGTCATTTTTTGACCTCCTCTTTCGGTAGTTGAAGAAGTAGATGATTTAAGTCCGGTTTTCACATCATAATACAAATTAGATTTACCATTTTTAACCACATACATATCGTTGCCATTAATTGTTTCTATTCCGTCTAAAATCACATCTGGTTTAGAAGCTAAAATTAATTCTTCAAAAGTTGTAGCAGTGGCCTTTTTCTCGGTGAATTCTTCTGGAGTGAATTCTTTTTTCTGTCCTTGAGCAGCAGAGTAACCACTTTTATCAGAAATTACTTGACGAGACAATTCGCCCATTCCTTCCATTTCCATTTTAAATAATGATTTCCCTTTTACATCTTTTTTAGATGTATAAACTATAGGACCTGGAGCACCTTCTAAAATAGCGGTGCCAGTTACTGCTAAAGTTTTTACAGCAGCTACAGCTTTATCACCACCTATGGCTTTGATATAATTATCCATTACTGTTTTTACTGTTACTCCTGCAGGAACAGCTTTTTTCATAGCTGGTTTTTCTGATGGATTACCGAATTTATCGAAATAAAATATTGGAATTTTTAATTTATCTAAACCAGAAATCACTTCTGATCCTTTCCCAGTAATAATAATTCTCAAATTGTCTGCTAAGAAATATTTATTTGCTACGCGCATTACTTCTTCAGCTGAAACAGCTTGTATGTTTTTGATGTAATTTTCATAGAAATCAGCTGGTAAACTTTCTGTTTCAATATTTAAAGCATAACGAGCAACTGTTTGAGGTTTTTCAACTCCCATTACAAATTTACCAACATATCCCGCTTTTACGTTATTTAATGTTTCTTCTGATACTTTTTCCGTTCTAATTCTTTTAATTTCTTTTAAGAATTCAACCACAGCACTATCGGTAACTGAATTTCTTACTTGAGAATTGGCCTTGAACTTGCTAACCGTAAATTTATCTATTCCGGCACTAGATCGAGCACCGTATGTCCAACCATGAGCTTCTCTTAAGTTCATATTAATATAGCTGTTGAAATCGCCACCAAGTACTTGATTGGCTACTATAACAGGAAAGAAATCAGGATCTGATAATTTTAAATTAATAGTATTAACCAATGAAATTTCTGACTGTACTGCATTAGGCATATCCACAAAATTAATTTGTGTATATTGAACATTACTTGGCGCAGAAAACGTTAACTGTGGCGCTTTAGCTTTAAGCCATGGACTGAATAGTTTCTCAACCATTTTTTTTGTATCCTTGTAATTAACATCACCAATAACAATTAGATAAGCCTTTTCAGGAACAAAATTAGAAGCATAATTAGCTGTTACATCGGCAAGAGATACATTTTTTATTGTCTCTTCTGATAAATATTCTCCATAAGGATGACTTTTACCATATACCAATACATTTTCTACTCGACCTGCTACAGCAGGAACGCTTTTTTCTTGCGTTTTTAATCCTTCAATTAATTTATCTTTTTCTTTATCAAATTCTTCTTGAGTAAAATTTGGATTTAATGCGCCATCAGCCATTAGTTCAAGTATTCTTTTGGCATATTTAGATAATCCACTTGCCGAAGCTCCTGAAGAACGGAAATTAATATCGGCTCCTAAAAAATCAACTTCTTCGTTGAAGGCATCTTTGGAAATCGTTTTAGAACCATTACCAATTAAACTACTCGTTAAATTCGCAACTCCTTTTTTGTTTCCCTCAGAATAAGGCGAATTATCAATAGAAAGATTAAAAGCAACTCTAGGTAATTTATGATCTTCTACCACTAATACTTTTAATCCATTTGGTAATACAAAAGAAACTGGTTTCTTAATATTAATTGTTGGCGCTGGGCCCGGTTTTGGTTGAGTTCTGTCTTGTGCTTGCATAGTCATAGTTAAAAACAAGCTTGATAGTATGATTATTGAATTTCTCATTTTTCTTTTTAGTTTATTTATTTAGATTGCTGCGCCTGTTCGCCAGGGCTCGAGTCAGCTTTGTCTTTTGCGGGTACATAATCCAATAATAATCGTTGGTTTGGATTTAAATATTTCTTTGCGACATCTCTAATTTCTTCACGTGTTATAGAACGGTACATTTCGATTTCAGTGTTAACTAAATTAACATCACCATATAATAAATAGAATGAAGCTAAATTTTCAGCTATTCCTTCTACGCTTGAATTACTGTCTACATAATTACTATCGTAAACATTTTTTAATTTTTCAAGATCTTTTTCAGAAATGAGTTCGGTTTGCATTTTTACAATTTCCTCGTCAATTTCCTTCAGTAAATCGGCACCAGTGGCTTCACCTTGTGGCATTGCATAAATGATGTACATTCCGTAATCTTCTTGGCTGTTGCTGAAAGCTCCTGCTTGAAGTGCCATTTTCTTATCGTCTACAATTTTTTTGTACAAACGTGAACTTTTACCGTCGCTTAAGATGGTTGAAATCATATCCAATACTCTGGCATCACGTGTTTTCATCGAAGGTGTTCTGTAAGCCGTAATATACATAGGTTTTTGTATGTTGGCATCTTCGTATGTAGCTTTGATTGTTTGGGTAATTGGCGCTTCAACAAAGGTTTTTTTGGTAATTTTTTCGCCACTTGGAATTGGTCCGAAGTATTTTTGAATCCACTCCTTTGTTTTAGCCACATCTCTTAAATCACCAGCGACTACCAAAACAGCATTATTAGGTGAATAGAATTTTTTATTAAAATCTTGGAATTCCTTTAATGTAGCTGCATCCAAATGTGCCATAGAACCTATTGTTGCCCAACGGTAAGGATGGTTGGTAAACAAATTTTTCTTTACTTCGGCAAATATATTTCCGTAAGGTTGGTTGTCTACACGTAGCCTTTTTTCTTCTTTTACCACTTCATTTTGAGTGTCTACACCAATTTGATTAATTACAGGATGCATCAATCGTTCAGATTCCATCCATAACCCAAGTTCTAAATTGTTAGATGGAAATACTTCGAAATAATACGTTCGATCATCATTAGTGTTGGCATTATTAGTTCCTCCATTGGAAGTAACAATTTTAAACCATTCGCCTCTTTTAATATTGGCTGTACCTTCAAAAAGTAAATGTTCAAAAAAGTGAGCAAAACCTGTTCTTTCTGGGTTTTCGTCTTTTGCCCCTACATGGTACATTACAGATGTAATAACAACTGGTGCCGACGCATCGTTATGTAAAATAACATGCATACCGTTGTCTAAATTGTATTCCTCAAAAACGACCTTTTGAGCAAAAGCGGTTCCTCCTAGCATAAGCACTGAACTTAAAGCAATTAATGATTTTTTCATAAAAAAATAACTATTTTTTGGTGATTGAAACTATTAGTTAATTAATAGTGAATTTTGTTACACCAAAAGTAAATTATTTTTGGATATGATTCGACAATCAAAAAAACAAACTTCAATCTTAAGTGGTTGAGTTTTTTTAAACACGTTTTTTTCTTTTGTATTGATATAAAAGAAACGAGGCGGAGCCGAACTCAGCGAAGCTAAACAAAAAAAAACAAAGCTAGGAATCTGGCATTACAAGCAAGAGATAATATATTACCTATGCGTCTTTCCCGCGCAGGCGGGAATCTAATTTTCCCTCATAGATTCCCGCCTTCTCGGGAAAGACGTAGAATGCTAAATTACATATTTACATAAAGTGCCTGGAAGTCAGTAAAACTTTTTTACTTTTAGGTTGTACGAACCATAAAAAGTTATATATTTGCACACTCAAAAATTAATTAAACAATTTGTTATGTACGCAATCGTAGAGATAGCAGGGCAACAATTCAAAGTAAGCAAAGACTTAAAGGTTTATGTTCACCGTTTATCTAATGAAGAAGGATCAAAAGTTTCTTTTGATAAAGTTCTTTTATTGGATGACAATGGCACAATCACTTTAGGCGCCCCAGCTATAGAAGGTGCTTCAGTAGAAGCCAAAGTGTTACAACACTTAAAAGGTGATAAAGTAATCGTTTTCAAAAAGAAAAGAAGAAAAGGTTACAAAAAGAGAAACGGACACCGTCAATACTTAACTCAAATCCTTATTGAAGGGGTTTCAGCGACAGGTGGAAAGAAAGCAGCTCCGAAAGCAGAGAAAGCTACGGTAGCAGTAACTGAAGAAGTAACAGAAGCTCCTAAGAAAGCAAAAGCTCCTAAAGCAGAAGCAACAGAAGAAGCAGCTCCAAAAAAAGTGGCTCCAAAAAAACCAAAAACAGAAGATACTAAAGAGTAATAACTTATAAAACCAAAACATCATGGCTCACAAGAAAGGTGTCGGTAGTTCGAAGAATGGTAGAGAATCAGAATCAAAACGTTTAGGCGTTAAGATTTATGGTGGTCAAGCTGCTATTGCCGGTAACATTATCGTAAGACAAAGAGGTTCAAAACACAATCCAGGTGAAAACGTTTACATCAGTAAAGATCATACTTTACATGCACGTGTTGACGGTGTTGTGAAATTTCAGAAAAAAGGTGATAACAAATCATTCGTTTCTGTAATACCTTTTGAAGCATAATCTAAACTAATTTAGATAAATTAAAACCCGTTCAGTGATGAGCGGGTTTTTTTGTGTGCGAATGTGACGAAAATAGAGTTGCCACGAATACACGAATTAAAAATTTGCAAATTCGTGGTTGACTTTTTGAAGCTATTTCCAGCTATTCGTTGCAATCTTTTATTCCGTTACACTCCATAAAGGATTTCCACTGCACACGAGCGTAGCGAACTGGCGAAGCAATCTGGGGGCTAGGGGTATGGTGGTTTTGGATAATTGTTGATTGTTAATCGGTTTGTTTTAAAACAAGTGGTTTTATATGAGATTCCTCGTTCCTCGGAATGACAAGATTGCGTTGAGCCATTCCGCTAAATGTCAAGATTGTGTATAAAAAAACCACTCAATTACGAGTGGTTTTCCTATTTATTCTGGGTCGTTCATTTTAAAACTCTCCATAAATTTTGTAGTGTAATTTCCGGCGACGTAATCAGGTTCGTCCATTAACTGTCGGTGGAATGGTATTGTTGTTTTGATACCTTCGATGTAAAACTCATCCAATGCCCGTTTCATTTTACTGATGGCTTCTTCTCGAGTTTGTGCTGTTGTAATCAACTTGGCAATCATCGAGTCGTAGTTCGGCGGAATCGTATAACCAGCGTATACGTGCGTATCGAGACGCACTCCGTGTCCACCCGGCGCATGCAAAACCGTTATCTTTCCTGGAGATGGACGAAAATCGTTGTACGGATCTTCGGCATTGATACGGCATTCTATAGCGTGCAATTGTGGTAAATAGTTTTTCCCCGAAATCGGAATTCCGGCTGCTACCATAATCTGCTCGCGTATCAAATCGTAATCGATTACTTGTTCTGTTATAGGATGTTCTACTTGGATACGTGTGTTCATTTCCATGAAGTAGAAATTTCTATGTTTGTCTACTAAAAACTCTACAGTCCCTGCACCTTCGTATTGAATGAATTCAGCGGCTTTTACAGCGGCTTCTCCCATTTTCGTACGCAAATCATCGGTCATAAATGGTGAAGGTGTTTCTTCAGTTAATTTTTGGTGACGACGTTGTACAGAGCAATCTCTTTCAGATAAGTGACAGGCTTTTCCGTAGGAATCACCAACGACTTGTATTTCGATATGGCGTGGTTCTTCGATTAGTTTTTCGAGGTACATACCGTCATTTCCAAATGCGGCTGCTGATTCTTGTCGTGCACCTTCCCAAGCTTTTAGCAATTCATCTTCTTTCCAAACGGCACGCATTCCTTTTCCGCCTCCACCTGCAGTTGCTTTAAGCATAACAGGAAACCCCATTTCTTTAGACAATTCTAATGCTTGTTCGTAAGATTCTAAAAGACCGTCAGAACCTGGAACACAAGGAACTCCAGCTGCTTTCATTGTAGCTTTTGCCGAAGCTTTATCTCCCATTTTATCAATCATATCTGGAGAAGCTCCGATAAATTTTATTCCGTGTTCTTGGCAAATTTTTGAAAATTTTGCATTTTCAGAAAGGAAACCATATCCTGGATGAATAGCATCTGCATTTGTAATTTCTGCTGCTGCTATAATATTAGACATTTTTAAATAAGACAAATTACTTGGTGGTGGACCAATACAAACTGCTTCGTCGGCAAATTTTACGTGTAAACTTTCGGCATCGGCAGTAGAATAAACCGCAACGGTTTTAATTCCCATTTCCTTACAGGTTCTGATTATGCGTAGCGCAATTTCTCCTCTGTTGGCTATTAATATTTTTTTGAACATTTTTCTCAATTTGAAAATTAGACAATTTAAAGATTTGAAAATGGATGAAGAAGGCTAATTATTTTCAAATTGGCACATCTTCAAATCTTCAAATTAAGATGGGTCAACTAAGAATAAAGGCTGGTCAAATTCAACCGGAGACATATCATCGACAAGAACTTTTACAATTTTTCCTGAAAACTCTGATTCAATTTCATTAAATAATTTCATTGCTTCAATAACACAAAGAACATCTCCTTTATTTATAGTACTGCCAACTTCTACAAACATAGGTTTATCTGGAGATGGCTTTCTATAAAAAGTACCAATAATTGGTGATTTAATCGTAATTAAATTTGAAGCCGCTTCTGGTGGTGTTGTTACGTTTTCAATTGTAGCTTGAGATGCTTGTTGCACAGGAACTACTTGAGGTAGTGCTTGTTGCATAGGAGCTTGTTGTACATAAGTAATATCTGGACTATTCCCTTCTAAAGTAGTTCTGATAGTAATTTTAATTTCTCCTGTCTCTAATTTTACCTCTGCAACTCCAGAATTAGATACAAATTTGATTAGGTTTTGAATTTCTTTTAAATCCATAATTATATGATTTTAGTTTAATTTATTGTTTATTATATGCCCATTTTAGATAGATAGAACCCCAAGTAAATCCGCCCCCGAAAGCAGCAAAAATAAGATTGTCTCCTTTTTTAAATTTATGTTCGAAATCACTTAACAACAAAGGTAATGTAGCTGATGTTGTATTGCCATATTTTTGGATATTGATTAATACTTTTTCTTCATCTAATTCCATTCTAGAAGCAGTAGCATCAATAATTCTTTTATTTGCTTGATGAGCAATTAGCCAATTGACATTGTCTTTTGTGAGATTATTTTTCTGCATTATTTTTTCACTAACATCAGCCATTCCTGAAACCGCATATTTAAAAACAGTTTTTCCATCTTGAAAAACAAAATGCTGTCTGTTTTCAACTGTTTCTTTAGATGGCGGTAAAAGGGAACCTCCAGCATCTATTTTTAAATATTCCCTTCCTATTCCGTCAGATTTTAAAATTTCATCTTGTAATCCTAATCCTTCATAATTTGGTTCAAACAAAACCGCACCGGCACCATCCCCGAAAATGATACAAGTAGCTCTATCGGTATAATCAATAATTGATGACATTTTATCAGCACCAATTAAAAGTACTTTTTTATATTTTCCAGATTGGATATAGGCTGATGCAGCAGACATTCCGTATAAAAAACTAGAACAAGCTGCTTGCAAATCGTAAGCAAACGCATTAATAGCTCCAATTTGAGTGGCTACAAAAACACCTGTTGAAGCAACTAGCATATCTGGAGTAGTGGTTGCCATTATAACTAAATCTATTTCGGCCGGATTAATATTGCTTTTTGAAATTAAATTTTTTGCTGCTTGTATTGCTAAATAAGAAGTGCCTTTACCGTTTTCTTTTAACAATCTTCTTTCTTTAATTCCGGTTCGTGTGGTTATCCATTCATCATTGGTATCAACCATTGTTTCTAAAACCTTGTTGGATAGAACAAAATCTGGAACATAAGCTCCGACAGCAGTAATCGCGGCTGTAATTGTATTCATATAATAAATTATTATCTTTTAAAAATGAGTATTAAAAGAGGTGGAAATTACAAAAAAAATATTAGTTTTTAATAAAAACAATAAAAAACAAA
>CALPIE020000017.1 GCA_943323545.2 Bifidobacterium breve
CATCATCTGCAAAAATACCTTCACCAAAGAAGAAAGAGGTTTCAGTAGCATTTTTAATATTGCTGTAATAAGCAGTAATTCTTGATTTGAATCTAGGTGCTTTTATTACATAACTTACATCTCCACTTGTTATATTTTCAGATTTTAATCCTTTAACAGAATTGTCATTTAATCTTGTGTTAGGAAATACATTTCTCATTGTTGGAGCTTTAGTCATATAGGCACCATTGAAAACAAAAAATTGTTTACCAGAAACTTTATAAGTCAAGCCTCCTTTAAAACCAAAATTTTCAAAAATATATTTCGAACTTTTTCCAAAAGAATTAGTTGGATAAAGGCCATTTTTATATAGACCTTCTCTTTGATATTGAGTTCTTGCATAGGATTGGGCTAAATAAAAATCAAATTTTTTGTAAGTAAATTTAAACTGAGTAAACGCATCAACAGTGTTGGCTAATAAATTGTAATTATAAGCAAAAGTATCACCAACAACTACTTTACGATTTGGATTATTTAAATCAGATTGTTGTTCAGAACCTACCTGAAAATTATCATAGTCTTCATAATATTGACCTCCCAAAAGATCTAAAAGATTTGCGAAATTATGAGACTTTAATTTTCTAAAATTAACCGCAGCATTCATAGAAATATTGTCAGCTAACTGACTGTCTAAAACAGAATTTGCAATCCAAACCTTATCATCTGTTCTGTCTTCATACAAAATATAAGCGCTGTGACCATCTGATGTGTTGTTCGCTTGGTACAATTGCAACCAATTTAATTGTCTGTTGGCTAAAAAATTATCTCTTGCAGCAGCAGCATTAGCAATATTTATAGGATCATCACCTTGAAAATCAGTATAATCATCAGGATTGTATAATGACGTATAGTAACTTGGTAAATTACGGTAGTATGTTGGGTCTGGATTATCAGCTCCTTGATTGTCAATACGGCTATTTCCAATTTTACCAAATTGGTGCGTAATACTGGTATTTAAATGCGTTTTACTAGACAACTTCCAGAAGTGATTTAACATCAAGATAGGCTCATTTACATCTCTATCTCTTGAATTTCTTTTTTTACCATCTTGCCAACCCCAATATGAATTGTATTTTACTCCAGCTAAATTATTAACTTCATTTGTATTTGGCGAGTTTCTACCTCTACTGTTTTCAGCATAAATAGACGTAAAGTTTAAGGAATGATTATCAGAGAATTTTTTCTCCACACTAGCAAATAATGATTTTGCATCATAATCTGTTCCTTCAAAGTAACCTTCATTTGCTATTCTACCCGATGCAGAAACCACAAAAGCCCAACCTTTAGTATTCATTCCTGATGCATAGGTAGCCATTGACCTCCAACTATAGTTGGTGTTTGTTCCAGAAAATGAAATTCTAGAACCTTTTCGGTATTGAGAAGCTCTAGTATTTATTTCTTGAGTTCCCAATATACCTCCAAATACATAGTCAGAAGGAGCTGTTCCGGTTGTAAACTCTTGATTACGTGTTGCATCATTCAGACCACCCCAATTTCCCCATTGAGGACGACCATCATAAATTTTATTCATAGTAACACCATTTATCAATGTTGTACCATATTCGTTATCTAAACCTCTAATTCTGAAACGGGCTTGTCCCCAATTAAAAGCAGCAGCTTGTTGAAAGGCGTCTCTAGAAGCTTGCAATAAACCTGAAGTATTTTCTGAACCACTATTTCCATCACCTAAATCGTTATCTGTAATAGTAATTAAACTTAATTGTTGTTCTACAGTAACGTCTTCTTCTAAAGTTACTATACCTAAGTCTATTATTTTTCCAGCCTCAACCTCAACAGTCAACAATTGGTCTTTAAAACCTTGGTTTTTAATCAATAAAAGTTGACTCCCAACAGTTAAGTTTTTGTAAGTAAATGTTCCAGTTGCATCTGTAATTTCAGTTAAATTAGAATTTTGAATTGAAGTTACAACATTCTGCAAGGGTTTTTGAGTTTTAGAGTCAACTACTTTTCCAGTAAAACCAGTACCAGACTGACTAAAACCAAAAAATACCTGCATTACAAATAAAACACTAAGGACAAATTTTTTCATAAATAAAAATAAAATAAATTAATGATTAATAAGAAATTAATTTCTTAACGGTGCAAATGTACATATTTTCAGAATATTAATTACTTTTGGTCCGAAGTTTATCAAAGACTTAATTTAAAATTAATATGCGTTTTATGAAAATTTACAAAAGACTACCCCTTTTTATTACTTTATTCACAATTTTATCAGTTAATGCACAACAAAAAAAATACATAATACATACCGTTGCGTTTTATAATTTTGAAAATTTATTTGATACTATTAATGGCCCTAATAATGATGAAGAATGGCTAAAAGATGGCGCACAAAACTGGACAAGTAGAAAATATAAAAAGAAGTTAGAAAATTTATCTCGAGTATTATCAGAAATTGGTACAGGTGAAAACCCTAATAATTCTCCTACACTTATTGGTGGTTGCGAAATTGAAAACAGACGTGTTTTAGAAGACCTAGTAAAACAGCCTAAATTAATAAACAAAGATTATGGAATTGTACATTTCGATTCTCCAGATAAAAGAGGAATAGATGTCGCTTTATTGTATCAAAAAAAGCATTTTAAACCAACTAGTTTTATAAATATTCCTTTGTATATCTACAGAAATAATGCGGCAAAAGTAACAAAAAAAGAAAAAGAAGAAATTACCGATGATGTTATTACTGAAGCTCCAACCGACGATAGAGTATACACTCGTGATCAACTTTTAGTAACGGGTTTTTTAGATGGCGAAGAAGTTAATGTTATTGTTAATCACTGGCCATCACGATCTGGCGGAGAGAAAAAAAGCTCGCCATTTAGAGAAGCAGCAGGCGCTTTAAATAGAAAAATAATTGACTCTTTAATTAAAGTAAACCCAAATGCTAAAATAATTACAATGGGTGATTTAAATGATGGTTCTTACAATAAGAGTGTGAAGATAGGCATTGGTGCAAAACTTAAAAAAACCGAACTTAAAGAACCAAGAGACATTTACAACCCTTTTGAACAAATGGCCAAAGAAGGCAATGCCTCTCTTTTTTATAGAGATGCAGGCGATATTTTCGACCAAATTATGGTTTCAGAAGAATTTGTAAAACCAGAATATGATACTTATAGGTATTGGAAGGCGGGAATTTACAACAAATCATACCTTATTCAAACCACAGGACAATACAAAGGTTATCCGCTCCGAAACTCACTCAGTGAACCCGGATTTAGCGATCACTTCCCTGTGTACATTTATTTAATAAAGGAAGTAAAATAAACCCTGTTTAATTGAACTTATTTTAAGTTTGTTGCCACGAATGTTCGAATTAATTTTAAAAATTAGTGCATTCATGGCAATTTTTTTAAAGCCAAATTAATTCTTTAAAAATTATGCGACTTAGCGGCAAAATCTTTTCGTAAATTCGTAAAAAAATACATCATGGCAATTCAAAAACCATTCAACCTCAATAAATGGATTGACGAAAACAAACACCTACTAAAACCACCTGTTGGCAATAAAAACCTCTATGTCGATTCAGGGGATTATATTGTGATGATAGTTGCCGGTCCGAATGCTCGAAAAGATTATCACTATAACGAAACAGAAGAATTGTTCTATCAATTACAGGGCGATATAAAGGTAATTGTACAAGAAGATGGTAAGCGAAAAGAATTCACAATGCAAGCTGGAGATATGTATCTTCATCCAGCAAAAACACCTCATTCGCCAGTCCGTTCAGAAGGTTCTATCGGATTAGTTATCGAAAGGAAACGCGCCGGAAAAGGTTTTACCGACGGCTTACTCTGGTTTTGCGACAATTGTAATCATAAATTACATGATGTTTATTTCGAGTTGCACGATATCGAAAAAGACTTCCTCCCACACTTTAAACATTTTTACAATTCCGAAAAATTACGAACCTGCTCTAACTGCGGATCTGTTATGGCAACCGATTCTAGATTTATTGAAAAAGATAAAGATTACGAATCGTAGTTTTCTCAGAAGCTATTCCAGCTGTACATTACAAGTCCTCACCAAAAAGTGAGCTTTCTAATGCTTTAAAATAAGCTTCTTCTGGTCGCTTTTTTAAAACAAGAAAGCAAAACTTTTTTTGTTCCGGGCTTTTCATTTCCATCTGGGCTAATTACCAAATTCGTGAAAATAGAAAACTATTTTAAATGACTATTAGGAACTCTATTTGAATATTGGGATGGTTTTTTGTTGATTTATTCCGTCTTTCCCGCGCAGGCGGGAATCTACTTCCCAAAACATGGATTCCCGCCTGCGCGGGAAAGACGCAGTGTACATAATCTGATTCCAACCCAAAATCATCATTGGTTCAAAGTTCCCTAAAATCAATCAATTTTAATTTATGAAAGTTCGTGCAATTCGTGTTTAAATACTATTTTTACAACTGAAAATTAAAAACAATAATAAAAACACACACAATGTCAACAATTGCACAACAATTCGGCATGACCGAAGCATTACAAATACTAGGTATAAAAGCCATCAACGAAGGGACATCTACAGGTCAAAATCATTTTTCAAACGGCGAAATTCTAGAAAGTTATTCGCCAGTTGACGGACAACTTATCGCAAAGGTAAAAACTTCAACCGCTGCCGATTACGAAAAGGTAATGCAAACCGCAACCGAAGCATTCAAAACATTTAAACTGATGCCAGCACCACAACGTGGCGAAATCGTACGTCAGTTTGGAGAAAAATTACGCAAAAATAAAGAAGCACTTGGTAAATTGGTTTCTTACGAAATGGGAAAATCCTTACAGGAAGGTTATGGTGAAGTACAAGAAATGATCGACATCTGTGATTTTGCGGTTGGTTTATCGCGTCAATTACACGGTTTAACAATGCATTCAGAACGTCCCGGACATAGAATGTACGAACAATACCATCCACTTGGCGTAGTCGGAATCATTTCAGCTTTCAATTTTCCAGTTGCCGTTTGGGCTTGGAACACTGCTTTAGCATGGATTTGCGGAGACGTTTGCGTTTGGAAACCATCTGAAAAAACGCCTTTATGCGGAATAGCTTGTCAAAATATTATTGCAGAGGTAATTAAAGAAAACAATCTTCCAGAAGGTATTTCTTGTTTAATCAACGGCGATTATAAAGTGGGAGAATTAATGACACACGATAAAAGAGTTCCTTTAGTTTCTGCTACAGGTTCTACTCGTATGGGAAAAATTGTTGCCCAAGCTTGTGCCGCTCGTTTAGGAAATTCATTATTAGAATTAGGTGGAAATAATGCCATTATTGTTACACCAGATGCCGATATTAAAATGACCGTAATCGGAGCTGTTTTTGGCGCTGTTGGAACCGCTGGTCAACGTTGTACTTCAACACGAAGATTAATCATTCACGAAAGTATGTATGATAAAGTACGTGACGCTATTGTTGGTGCTTACAGTCAATTACGAATAGGAAATCCGTTAGATGAAAAAAACCATGTGGGTCCACTTATCGATACACATGCTGTTGAAATGTATAACAAAGCATT
Source organism: Bifidobacterium breve (assembly GCA_943323545.2). Lineage (GTDB taxonomy): Bacteria > Bacteroidota > Bacteroidia > Flavobacteriales > Flavobacteriaceae > Flavobacterium. Next base: position 5,576 of record CALPIE020000017.1, read on the forward strand.
AGAAAAAGTGGTTGCCGAAGGCGGAAAAATTTTAGTGGAAGGTGGTGTGCTATCTGGTGAAGGATATGAAAGCGGTTGTTACGTAAAACCTGCTATTGCTGAAGCAGATAATTCATTCGAAATTGTGCAACGCGAAACATTTGCACCTGTTTTATATTTATTAAAATATTCGGGCGATGTGATGAATGCCATTGAAGTTCAAAATGGTGTGGCACAAGGTTTATCATCTGCTATTATGACAAATAATCTACGTGAAGCTGAAGCCTTTTTATCGGTTGCTGGTTCTGATTGTGGAATTGCAAACGTAAACATCGGAACATCCGGAGCTGAAATCGGTGGGGCTTTTGGAGGAGAAAAAGAAACTGGTGGTGGACGCGAATCGGGTTCCGATTCATGGAAAGTCTACATGAGAAGACAAACTAACACCATTAATTACACAACTAGTTTACCTTTGGCGCAGGGAATTAAATTTGATTTATAGTTTGTTTAAGAGAAAAGAATAAAGAATAAAGAAAAAGTGTCCTGATCCATCAGGACGCTTTCTTTATTCTTGCAGCGCAGCGGTCTTGCATCTATCAGCGTAGCGGTCTATTTTGTTTTCTTTACATACTGTGTCAAAATAACAATATGTTGTCCTTCAACTCTTCCTTCAATTTGTTCGGCATTATCCCAAACCAATTTGATATTATGAACTGCAGCACCACGCTTGGCAGTAAAATTAGCGCCTTTTACATCCAAATCTTTGATTAAAGCAACCGAATCACCGTCTTTTAAAATATTGCCATTCGCATCTTTGTGAATTACTTTCCCCTCTCCATCATCACCTTCACCAGTTGCTTTTGCCCATTCTAAGGCCTCTTCATCCAAATACATCATGTCTAATAAGTTGTGATTTTTTAAACGCGCCAGCATGCGCCAAGAAACAATTTGAACGGCAAGATTTTCACTCCACATACTATCACTCAAACCACGCCAATCATTGGCATTGGTTGTTTCAGTCCCGAGACTTCGGGATTCGATTTGGTCTTTTAAATTTTTGGAAATCAAAATACTGCTTTCCAGAATTTCAATCGTATTGGGCGGAACATTATAAACAACTAAGTTATCTTCACTTCCGCTTATTTCACATTTACTGCCACTTCGGTCGTGCAATTTTTTTTCGATTACAGTCATTTTATTGTAGGTTAAATGATGCGCCTACTGTAAATGCAAACTGATTGTTGTAATGGTCAAAACCGTTTAGATTGGAATCGTATTTTGCTATTGGAAAACCAGCTTCGCCGAAGACTCCAAATCCGTTGGTAAAGAAATAACGAAAACCAGCATGACCACCAAAATTACGTAAACCCAAATCGAGACCAGGATATATATCCATGTTTTTAGGCAATCCAATTACGTTTCCGATATTGGCATTGAAACGTGCTTTCAAATCGACGCGATCCACAAAATCAGGCTTTTCCTCTAAATCAGGATAACCGTCTATAATAGGATCATAGGTAGGATTATTAATAAGAAATTCCGTTTCGGAATATCTATATGTTTTTACATCTAGCAAGTAAGAGGTAACGAACCCAACTGAAAAATTTTCTCCCAAACCAAAATCGGCCGAAAGACCAATACCGTTTGTCCCAGATTGTAATACAGCTCCGACTTGAAATTTTTTATCACCTTTCCCTTTATATGCTTGAGCATTTAATATCAAAGTTGTAAAAATAAATAGGAGTAAAATAATTTTTCTCATAATCTTAAATTTTATTTTTTCACAAAAAAAATCAGTTCAGTTTTAATTTCTTCCTTTTTCTGTAGGATATAAAGTCGGTAAAAATTCACTTTGCCAATATTCTTTAGTATTAATATCAATAATTGTTAATGGCCCTTTAAAAGCGGCACCTGTATCTATGTTCCATACATTTGCTTTTTGTGTTGGAATGGTATATTTAATTCGAGTTACAGGTGTATGACCAATATATATTTCCTTATATAAAGCTAATCTTCGTGGATAAAAAACACTCGATTTTTCTATCGTTTCATCCAAAGCCAGAGCGGTTTCCCAGAGGGTTCTGTCCCAATAAAATAGTTTTGGAAAAAATTCATATAAAACGCCATTCATGTTGGTAAATCCGGCATGCACAAACAATCGATTGTGTTCATCCAAATAAAAATTTTGTAGTGATTTTAGGAATTCAATATGAATATTCTTTTTATTTTCTGAAACATTTGCATAAGCGATTACCGTTGCTTCTCCACCATGCTTGAACCACATTCCTTCATCAATATTTTCATCATTATAGGTCAACCAATCTAAAAGTAATTCATCGTGATTGCCTCGAATAAAAATACAATTTTGTTGTTGATTTAATTCAATTAAATAATCAATGACTTCTGGCGATTGACTCCAACCATCAACATAATCACCAAGAAAAATTAAAGTGTCATTTTTGGTTACATTGGCGCGCTCTAGTATTTGATGCAATGCACGTAAACCGCCATGAATGTCTCCAATAACTAATGTTCTGTTCATTAAATGTAAAATAGAATGTAAAAATAATGCAAATCAATTTGATATAATATTTTTCTTAAAAAATTGTTTATTTTTGTTTTCATATCAAATAACAATACAATAACTAAAGCCATGAAAAAAACAACAATCTTCATTTTGCTTATCATTGCAAATTTTTCTTTCTCACAATCAAGAACAATTACAGGAATTATTAAAGACGCTACAACTTCATTGCCAGTAGAAAGCGTTTCTATTGGAGTTAGCAATTCTAATTTGGGAACCATTTCTAATGAAGACGGGAAGTTTAGAATTACACTTCCAGAAAAAAACAACGTATTGCAATTCAGTCATTTGTATTATAAATTAGAATCATACAACATCAAAGAAAATGAAACAGATATTGAGGTTTTTATCGATCCAAAATCATTTGTATTAGACGAAGTAGTTATTAATCATAAACCCGGAAAAGAATTACTTACAGATGCCGTTGACGCTTCCAAAAATAAGCTTGAAAAATCAATAGTTCTAAACACCTATTATCGTGAATTTGTTAATGTCGATAATAAATACACTTCTTTTTCTGACGGACTTGTTGACTATTATGTGAAAAGAAAAAGTGGTGCTTCCGACTTGGAAGTCAAGCAAAGTCGTGTTTTTGATTTGAAAGATGAAAAAGCTTCCGAAAGGGAAAAAGCCATTCAGTCGGTCAATTTGAATGACATCAGAGAAGCAGTAATTAATGCCTATAACTTTAAAGGATTGAATACCATTTTGAAAAGTGAGTACTATGATTTTGCTGTTGAAACCAAAACCGAAGATAACGGAAGTAGTATCGAAATCATAACCATTGAGCCAAAAGAAGGTGTTCAGGAAGAAATGATATACACCGGAACCGTGGTGTATGATGCTAAAACAAAACTCATATTAGATATTGATATGCAATTTTCTCCCGAGCATAAAAAATTCAATACGGTTCATAATTTGTTAATCGCAAAAGCAAAAATTAATGAATTTGCCCGAAAATCAAAGTTTAAAATCGATGGCGATAAGTATATTATGATTTACAATCAGATTAAAATTAATTTTTATATTAAGTTTGGAAAAATGATTAACAACACTTTTGAAAGTGTTTACGATATGACCACTTTAGATTATAAAGAAGGCGAATTCAAGTTAGACAAAGACAAGAAATACAAAGAGCGAAGTTTGTTTGATAACGGCAATAAATACACTGAAGAATTCTGGAAAAAACAAAATGTGATACTTTTAAGCGAGAAAGAGGAAAAAATAATTAATAGTTTGAAATAGGTTTTAATAGAAAATCTTAACCGATTTTTAGATTTTTAGATTGTTGGATTTTTCGATGGTTCGAATGATCGAAAAATCCAATAATCGAACCATCGTATAATCGAAGCTCAGGACTTCATTATTTCGCCTCCGAATTGTATTTCATCTTCCTTAAAACCCGCATCACTTCTTTAAAATTGCTGTATGATTCCGATATAGTATGTTGTTTTAGCAAGGGTTTTGCTTCGATTAATTTTTGTTTGGCATCGTCAAATCCGTTGAGGTAACAAATCATTAAAGTTGATGGAAGATTTTCTAAATCTTTTTCTTCGCGATCGTTTAATTGAACTCCTTTCTGCATTTTTGCTAATAAACTTAGATTAGAATTGTAAATATGAAACATCATTTTCCTATTGTATTGGGGCGGTTCGAATAACATTTCGGTTTCAATTTTATAATAACCATTGTCAAAAAAAGTAATTTTTTGTTGCTCTAAAGGATAAAAACTTGTTTTGTCATTCAAACCAAGCGGAACATATTCGGTTATCGTAAATGTGTTTTCATCATAAGTGATTGTCACGACATCTTGTGCCGAATAAAATAATTTCACATGTTCGTTAATGAGTTCAATATCAACTCGGGAAAGAAATGTTTTATCACGAATTTTTTTCGGAATTCCCGACCAGCAAATCACAAACAATTCTTTAAACACTTTATATTCAGACGATAAATCTTTGTGTCGGTTGTGTACAAAATCAATTACACCATCTAAAGTATAAGCTATACTGTTGCGAGAATTGTTCTCAATACTTATTACCGTTTCTATATTTTGTTTGGAATACGGAATCTTATCTTCTGTCGGCATTGTATTACTTCCACGACGAACAAAAACAGTATTCGCTAAAATAGTATGGATGTTTTTTTTGAAAAAAGACGTTTTCGATTTTGGTTTTATAGTAACCAATCCAACTACTTTGTCTTTTGGTAAATTAGGAAAAGGCACATTTTCGTATTGAATTTTAGGCGGATTTTCTAAATACGCATTTACCAAATTTTGAATTCGGCTGTCATCAAAAAAATCATCCCCTGTTATTGCATTATCCTGATCTTCAACACCCACAACAATATAAGAATTGTTAGACGGATTGGAGTTTGACAACGCACAAATGTGTTTTAAAAACTTTGCTTTGCCTTCTTTGGTATGCAAATTTAACTGTCGTTTCTTATCATAAAAACTGCATTCATCATTGTGAGCGAGAAGGTTTTTGATAAGTAAACGTTTGTTAATCATTTTAGTATTCAGTCTCAGTCTCAGTCTCAGTCTCAATTGACAGTTGTTACTAACTGAAAACTGCCACTGCGACTGAAAACTAATTTAAGGCACTTTATTTCCCATACTTTCACTCCAAATTGCAAACCAATCCAACGGATCTAAATCAAGTTCTACTGCTTTTTTCAAGGCTTGAATTCGTGCGGTATTTACAGTTCCTGCAATTGGAATAATTTTGGAAGGATGTTTTAAAACCCATGCTAATAAAATCGTATCCGAACCGACTTCGTATTTTTCTACTAGTTGAACTAAAAGCTTTTTTAATCGTCGGGTTTGTTCATTGTCTTCTCTAAAAACATTTCCTAACGGATTCCATGACATTGGCCTAATGTTATGCAATTGCATATAATCTAAACTGCCATCCAACATTGCTTCATAATGGGTTGCCGAAAATTGAATTTGATTGTAATTGATTTCGATGCTTGTCCCGAACTCGATTCGGGATCGAATTAATTCTGATTGAGAAGCAGTAAAATTAGAAACCCCAAAATCAATAATTTTTCCCTCAGATTTTAATTTGGAGATGGCTTCTGCAATTTCATCTGCCACCATCAAAGGACTTGGACGATGTAAAAGCAACACATCTAAATAATCGGTTTGTAAGTTTTTTAATGAATTTTCTACCGACCAAATGATGTACTCTTTAGAATAATCGTAGTGTTTTATTTTATTATTTCTCACTTCTGTAAGTTGGATACCACATTTAGAAATGATTTGAATTTTTTCTCTTGCTATCGAACTTTCTCTAAATGCTTTCCCGAAGTGCCCTTCGGTAGTATAACCACCATAAATATCGGCATGATCAAAAGTGGTAATGCTATTTTCGAGACAAAGCCGAATCGTTTGTGCCATTTCAGTGGTGTTGAGGTTTTTGCCCCAAATACCCCAATTCATTGTTCCTGCAATTATAGGTGATAAAGTTGTTTTATTCAAAATATTAAAATTTTAGTATTTGCAATGTATTAGAAATAATAACTTCAATTTTAAGGAGAAATTATTAAAAAGTTTAAAATTACTAAAACAAAATCATAAATCATCCTTAAAAACTCGAATAGAATGGAAGTTTTAACGCATTATTAACATTCCTTTTCTAATTAAATTTTCAATTTTGAATCGTTAAAATTTTAAACCTTAACAATACTATAAAAATAGAATTTATGGAAGAAAATGTTGCTGCTATTGATATTAAAGCAATCAATGAAAAAATTGAAAGAGAAAGTGCTTTTATCGACTTACTAACGATGGAAATGAACAAAGTAATTGTTGGTCAAAAACACATGGTGGAACGATTACTTATTGGACTTTTAGGGCAAGGGCATATATTACTTGAAGGAGTTCCAGGCTTAGCCAAAACATTAGCTATAAATACTTTGTCACAAGCAGTTCACGGAAGTTTCAGTCGTATACAATTCACACCCGATCTTTTACCTGCAGATGTTATCGGAACAATGATATATAATATCAAAGCCAATGAATTTTCAATTAAGAAAGGACCTATTTTTGCCAATTTCGTTTTAGCAGATGAGATTAATCGTGCACCAGCTAAAGTACAATCGGCTTTATTAGAAGCGATGCAAGAAAAGCAAGTGACTATTGGCGATACTACTTTTAAATTGGACAAACCATTTTTAGTTTTAGCGACTCAAAATCCAATTGATCAAGAAGGAACGTATCCTTTACCAGAAGCACAAGTCGATCGTTTTATGCTGAAAACGGTTATCGATTATCCAAAAATGGATGAAGAGCGTTTAGTAATCCGTCAGAATTTAAAAGGAGCTTATGAAAAGGTAAATCAAGTCGTTTCAGTTGAACAAATTCTAAGAGCACAAGAGGCAGTTCGAGAAGTTTATATGGATGAAAAAATCGAAAAATACATTCTTGATATTGTTTTTGCTACTCGTTTCCCAGAGAAATACAAGTTAGAAAATCTAAAACCATTAATCAGTTTCGGAGCTTCGCCTCGTGGAAGTATCAATTTGGCTAATGCTGCTAAATGTTATGCTTTTATCAAGCGTCGTGGTTATGTGATTCCAGAAGACGTTCGCGCCGTTGTACACGATGTGTTGCGTCACAGAATTGGAATTTCATATGAAGCCGAAGCCGAAAACATCACTTCCGTTGATATCATCAACAAAATCGTAAACGAGATTGAAGTACCTTAATTTAGTTGGCAGTGTTCAGTGCTCAGTAAACAGACTGAACACTGAACACTGAATACTGAACACTAAAATAATGGAGACGAAAGACCTACTCAAAAAAGTCCGTAAAATAGAAATCAAAACCCGAAGATTGAGTGATCATATCTTTTCGGGCATGTACCATACATCTTTTAAAGGCCGCGGAATGACATTTTCTGAAGTGCGTCAATACCAATATGGTGATGATATTCGTGCTATTGATTGGAATGTAACTGCTCGTTATAATGAAGCCCACGTTAAGGTTTTTGAAGAAGAACGTGAATTAACAATGATGTTGATGGTTGATATTTCGGGATCGGAAAGTTTCGGAACGAAGAATCAATTGAAAAGCGAAATCGTTACCGAAATTGCTGCAACCATGGCGTTCTCGGCAACTCAAAACAATGATAAAATAGGATTAGTTTTATTCTCTAATCAAATTGAATTGTACATTCCGCCAAAAAAAGGAAAATCACATGTGTTGCGCATCATTCGTGAATTAATCGAATTTCAACCGAAAAGTAAAAAAACCGATTTATCACAAGCGCTAAAATTCTTATCCGCAACTCAAAAAAAGAAGGCGATTGTTTTTGTGATTTCCGATTTTATGGTCGATGAAGATTATGAGAAAACATTAAAAATTGCCAGTAAAAAACACGACATCACTGGCGTTAGAGTCTATGACATCCGCGAAGAAAAAATGCCAAACATCGGAATGGTTGAAATGGAAGATGCCGAAACGGGTGAAATTTTAGTAGTTGACACGAGTTCTAAACAAACTCGAATGAATTATGAAATGAACTATCTTGAAAAGATAAATTATTTTGCAGCTATTTTTTCAAAATGCGGATCGGGGACAGTCAATACTAGAGTCGATGAAAGTTATGTAACGAAATTGTTGAGTTATTTTAAATCGAGATAAGAATTTAACCTCAAGGTTAGCAAAGATTTACGCAAAGTGCGCTAAGTTAAAAGGATTTGAAAACCTTGAGGTTAAGAAAAAAGATAAAAATTAAATAAAAGCATAAAGTCAAACAGATTCAAAAACCTTGCGAACCTTGCGTAAATCTTTGCGCACTTTGCGGTAAAAAATGCGCACTTTGCGGTTAAGAAAAAAAATGAAATTAAAACTATTCTTAATATTATTCTTACTATCAGCAACACTTTTTGCTCAAAAAGTCACGACGTCTATCGATACCACCAAAAATAAAATTGGTGCCGAATTTAAGTTGACAATCAAAGCTGACGTCGACACACTTTCCAAAGTTTTTTTTCCAAAGGTTAAAAATATTGGTGCTTTAGAAGTTATCCAATCCTATACAATCGACACGATTAAAAAAGGGAATCGATACGAGTTAATAAAAAAATACGGTCTTACACAATTTGATTCGGGAAAATTCGCCATCCCAAGAATTCCGATTTTAATCAACGGAAAACCTGTTTTTTCAGATAGTTTAAAAGTAGAAGTCAATGAAGTAAAAGTCGATACCTTAAAACAAAGAATGTACGATATCAAAAATATTGCTGATGCAGAAAGCGACAGCATTTGGTGGAAATACTTTCTTGGGTTATTACTCATTTTAGGAATTGCAACGGCTATATATTGGTACTTTAAAAAGCGTCAAAAAAGAGAAAAACCAGTCGAAATTATTTTCACTTCACCGATAGAAAAAGCAACTACATTATTACAACAATTAGAATCAAAAGAACTTTGGCAAAAAGGAGAAATAAAATCCTATTATTCAGAATTGACAGACATTGCCCGAAATTACATCGAAGAAGAAATTAAAATTCCAGCCATGGAAAGCACAACTTCCGAACTGATTGTAAGTTTGCGAAAAGTAGCTTCACAAAAGAAATTAAAGCTATCCAAAGAATCTTTACATAATTTAGAAAAGGTTTTGCAGCAAGCCGATTTGGTAAAATTTGCCAAATCAATTCCTCTAGAATTTGAAATAGAAGAAGATAAAAAAAGAATTTCTAGTACTATTGTTACCATTCATAATGCTATTCCAGTTGAAGTTGAAGAAACGGATGAGTTGGAACAATGGAACGAAGAACAAAAAGAAATTGCCCGTTTAAAGAAACTAAAAAAACAAAAGCAAAAACGAATTGTAAATGCAGTTGGACTAGCAGTACTTTTGATTGTTGCTACAATCGGAATTTTAATTGCCACTAAAGGATTGGATTTTGTAAAAGATAATCTCTTAGGCAATCCTACAAAAGAATTAGCTGAAGGCGAATGGATTTATAGTGAATATGGTAATCCTGGAGTAAAAATAGAAACGCCAATAGTATTGAAAAGATTGGATGCCAGTAAAATAATGCCAAATAAAACCGCAGCATTATTTAAAGAAATGCAGCTTTTTGGTAACGGAAATATGGCTGATGATTTTTATATTCTAGTAAGTACTTTAAAATATAAGAAAGATACTGAAGTAGATTTAGAAAAAGCAATTAATGTAACCATTGAAAGTTTTGAATTAGAAGGCGCCGCAAATATCATTGTAAAATCAGAAGATTTTGATACCCAAAAAGGAGTAAGTGGGAAAAAAGCATTCGGAACCTTAACCTCATTTGATAAAACAAAAACAAAGTCTGCAAAAATGTATTATGAAGTGCTACTTTTTAAACAAGACGGTGGTTTACAGCAAATAATAATTATGCATAAAGAAGAGGATAAATATGGGAAACAGATTATGGAACGCGTTCTAAATTCGGTCGAACTTAAACAAGCAGAGCAATAATGATAAAAGATATTTCTTTTTTAAATGCAGAATTCTTTTGGTTGTTTTTGTTACTACCAGCGGTAATTTTTTGGCAATATTGGAAACGAAAACAACTAGCGCCTACATTAAAAATAAGCTCTGTAAACGGATTTAAAAATTCAAAATCTATTCTTGCAAAACTAAAACCCTTTTTATTTGTTTTGAGATTATTGGCATTAAGTTCATTGATAATTGCGATGGCTCGTCCAAGAACTGTCGATATTAGCAACCAAACGAAAACCACCAAAGGAATTGATATCGTAATGGCTATAGACGTTTCTGGTAGTATGCTCGCCAAAGATTTAAAACCAAACAGAATGGAAGCTTTGAAAGAAGTAGCAGCCAATTTCGTAGAAGGAAGACCAAATGATAGAATCGGAATTGTGGTTTATGCCGCAGAATCCTATACAAAAACGCCAGTAACAAGCGATAAGGCAATTATTCAAGAATCTATAAAAGATATAAAATACGATAATGTAATTCAGGACGGAACCGGAATCGGAATGGGATTAACCACTGCCGTAAACCGTTTAAAAGATAGCAAGGCCAAAAGCAAAGTCATTATTTTGTTGACAGACGGAGTGAATAATGCCGGATTTATAGAGCCTGAAACAGCATCGCAAATTGCTCATGAATACGGGATAAAAGTCTATACTATCGGAATAGGAACCAACGGGATGGCAGAATTTCCGTATGCTTACGCACCAAATGGTGGGTTTTTATTCAAAATGATGCCAGTTGAAATTGATGTCGATTTATTGAAAACAATTTCAAAAAATACCGGGGGGAAATATTTTAGAGCTAATAGTAACAGTAAATTAGAATCTATTTATAACGAAATTAATAAGTTAGAAACCACAGAAATCGAAGAATTAAAGTTTTATGATTACGACGAAAAATTTAGACCATTCGTTTTATTAGCCGGGATTTTACTATTAATCGAAATTGTAGCAAGAAACACGGTTTTCAGAAGTTTTATATAGAAATTATGTACGAGTTAGAAGAAAAAGGATATTTGTATTTGTTATTTGTAATTCCATTTTTGGTATTGCTTTTTCTTTATGTACAATATTGGAAAAGAAAAAAGCAAGCAGAGTTCGGCGATTTAAATTTAATAAAAAAATTAAGTCCAGAAAAATCTATTTTTAAACCGATATTAAAAATAAGCGTTTTTATTTTAGCATTGTTTTGTTTAGTAATTGCCTTGGTCAATCCAAAAATGGGCACCAAAATAGAAACAGTAAAACGAGAAGGAATTGATATTGTTTTTGCAATTGATGTTTCTAAAAGTATGTTAGCAGAAGATGTGGTTCCCAATCGTTTAGAAAAAAGCAAACAATTGGTTTCGCAAATTATCAATCAATTGGGAAGTGACAGAATTGGAATCATTGCCTATTCAGGTAGCGCTTTCCCAGTTTTGCCAATAACTACTGATTATGGTGTAGCAAAAATGTTTTTGCAAAGCATGAATCCATATATCATTTCATCTCAAGGAACATCATTAGATGAAGCAATAAATATGGCAGCAACGACATTTTTTGATAAAAAAGACAAAACAAATAAATTGCTGATTTTAATTTCGGATGGAGAAGACCATTCTGAAAACGCCGAAGATGCTGCCGAGGAAGCAAAAAAAGGGGGATTAAAAATTATTACCATAGGTGTAGGAACAGATAAAGGAGGACCAATTCCTTTAAAGAAAAATGGTATTGTTGATAGTTTTCAAAAAGATCAAAACGGAGAAGTAGTTGTCACTAAAAGAAATGCAGAAATATTACAAAAAATAGGCAAAAATTCTAAAGGTTATGTAGATGGGAACAACACCAAAACAGTTATAAATTTTGTAAAAAATGCTTTAGATAATATCCAGAAAACCGAGTTTGAAGGTATGCAAATGGCTAATTTTAAATCCCAATTTCAATGGTTTATAGGATTCGGTTTTTTCTTGTTATTGTTGGATGTTTTCTTATTGGAAAGAAAAACAAAATGGGTACAAAAACTGAATTTATTTAATGAAAAGGAATAGCCCCACCTAACCTCCCCAAAGGAGAGGAAAATAAAATGTATGATGATTAAAAAATATATAATAGCACTATTTCTATTCCCCCTTTGGGGGCTAGGGGGCTTAAATGCCCAAGAGAAAGATAAAGATTTACCCAAAGGCAACGATGCTTTTGAGGAAAAAAACTATGCTGATGCCGAAGCAGATTATAGAATTTCACAATCAAAATTTGCAAAAAACGCGAAGTCATCCTATAACTTAGGGAATGCAATTTATAGACAAAAACAAGCTGCAGAGGCCAAATACCAATTTGCAAGAGCAATAAAAAACGCAAAAATTAAATCTGAAAAATACCAAGCTTTTCATAATTTAGGCAATTGTTTAATGGAACAAAAAGACTATTCGGGAGCAGTAGAATCTTATAAAAATGCTTTACGAAATAATCCAACAGATGAAGAAACTAGATACAATTTCGCTTTAGCAAAACTTTATTTAAAGAACAATCCACCTAAAGGAGGCGGAAAAGACAAAGACAAAAATAAAGATAAAAAAGAAGATAAAGATAAAAAGAAGGACGACAAAGAAAAAGACAAAGAAAAGGAGAAAGACAAAGAAAAAGATAAAAACAAAGAGGGCAAAAACGATAAAGATAATAAAGACGACAAAAATCAAGGAAAACCTCAAGATAAACCGGGTCAAATGTCAAAACAAAGAGTAGAAAGTTTACTCGATGCGGTTAATAACGAAGAGAAAAAAGTTCAGGACAAAGTAAAAGTTCAAAAAGTAAAAGCCAATCCTAAAAAAGCAGAAAAAGATTGGTAGTATTTTCCTCCTTTGGAGAGCTTGTACCGAACTAGATTCGGGAAGTGCCCAAAGGGCGAGGTGGCAAAAGTTCACAAAATTATTACATGTTTCAGCATAAAATGAAAAGATTATTTTACATACTATTACTAATTAATTATTCGCTTCTTGCTCAAGTACAATTTGACGCAAAAGTGAGTAAAACTTCTTTGGGTTTAAACGAACGCATTCGAATTGATTTCTCTATGAATGCAGATGGCGATAATTTTATTCCGCCTAATTTTGAAAGTTGTGGATTTAAAGTTGTTTCTGGCCCAAGTCAAATGGTTAGTCAATCTTGGATTAATGGTAGAAGCACTTTTAATAAAGCGTATTCCTATACTTTAATGCCAATGAAAAAAGGGAGTTTGATGATAAAACAAGCTTCTATCGAAATCAATGGTCAAAACTATAAAACTACACCTTTAAAAATAACGGTAACCGATGCGGTCGATTTACCAAAAGATCCAAATCAGGAACCAACGGTAAGAGCCGACGATAATTTGTATTTAGTGGCCGATATTTCTAAAGCAAATCCGTATGTTAATGAACCTATTACGGTAGTTTACAAATTGTATTTTAGTTACAATATCGGAATTACCAATTGGCGCGAATTAAACAAACCGAAGTACAATGATTTTTGGAGTCAAAATATCGACATCAAACAGTTAGTTGCTGAAGAAGGTATTTTTAAAGGAGAAAAATACAGATATGTTGTTTTGCGCAAAACTGTTTTGTATCCTCAAAAATCTGGAAAATTAGAAATAGAGCCGCTGTCTTTAGATATAGATTGTCAAGTGCCATCAGGAAGAAGAAACATTTGGGGACAACAACAATTAGTTGAAGATAGTAAAAGAGTTTCTGCAGGAAGTAAAATTATCAATGTAAGAGCATTACCAGAATCAGGAAAACCAGATGACTATACAGGTGCTGTTGGTAATTTTGATTTTAAAGTAACGCCTTCCAGAACGACTTTACAAAATGGTGAATCACTCGAATTAAAAGTAAGCATTTCTGGAAAAGGAAATTTAAAATTGTTTAATCTTCCAAAACCGATTGTGCCACCAGCATTGGAAATGTACGATCCAGAACACAAAGAAAATGTTTCTACGCCACTAACCGGAATGAATGGAAGTATTTCAGATAACTATACAATTATCCCTCAATACAAAGGTGATTACGCAATAAAACCTATGCGTTTTACTTACTTTGATCTAGGTACTTCTAGCTATAAAACCATTACTTCTTCAGAAATTAGAATTAATGTCCTTGATGGGCCCGGAATTGCAAGTTCAAACGCTTCGCCAAAAGGAAATGCAAAAGCGCCAGTTACTGTTAGTAAAGCATTTGCTTATATCAAACAAAAAACAAATTTGACTGCAATTAAATCGGATGATTTTTTAGGCTCAGGGCTATTTTATTCTTTAATGGGATTGCCTTTTCTTGCTATTCCGCTATTAATTTTATTTAGAAAAAGAAAAGAAGCAATCGATGGTGATTTGGTTGGAAATAAAAAGAAAAAATCGAATTTATTGGCAAAAAAATATTTGTCGGAAGCTAAAAAACAATTGGCAAACAAAGAGTTGTTTTATATCGCACTAGAAAAAGCAATGCACAATTTCTTAAAAGCCAAATTAAGTATTGAAACATCTGAAATGAGTAAAGATAAAATTTCAGCAATTTTACTTTCAAGAAATGCAGATGCTGCAACAGTTTCTCAATTTATTAATTTAACTGAGAATTGCGAGTTTGCGCGATATGCTCCATCAACTAGTGTAAGTATTCAACATGATTATGAAAGAGCAGTAGAAATTATTTCAAATTTAGAAAAGCAAATAACTTAACCACGAATTACACGAATTGGCACGAATTAATTTGTGCTAATTCGTGTAATTCGTGGCAAAAAAAACTTAAATGAAAAAAGTTGTATATGTAATCCTCTTAATTTCTCAAGTAATTTGTTCCCAAACTTCTTTTGATATAGGAAATCAATACTATCAAAAAGAAAACTTTCAAGAAGCAATAAACAATTATGAAAGCGTTTTAGCTTCCGGTAAGCATTCGGCTGCATTGTATTTCAACCTCGGAAATTGTTACTATAAATTACATAAAGTCGCTCCATCAATTTATAATTATGAAAAAGCTTTGCAGCTCAATCCAAACGATGAGGAAATAAAAACCAATCTCGATTTTGCTCGAAAAATGGCAATAGATGATATTAAAGTTATTCCGAAAGTCGGATTTAATAAACTGATTTCCGATTTTACTTCTATGAATCATTACAATACTTGGGCATGGATTGCTGTGTTTTTAGCGTTTGTGTTTTTGTTATTCTTCGTTGGATACTATTTCTCGGGATCTACTTTTAAGAAACGTATTTTCTTTTTCGGAATGTTTGTCGTTTTGATAGGAATTACGATTGCTGTTTCCTCAGGGATTTTCGAAAAAAATCGATTATCAAATGAAAGACCTGCAATTGTTTTTGCAGAAAGTGCCTCAGTAAAAAGCGAACCAAAAACTTCGAGTTCGGATACTTTTGTTATTCACGAAGGAACCAAAGTTTATATTTTAGAAAGTATTGCCAATTGGAAAAAAATTCAATTGACTGATGAGACGACAGGTTGGATTGAAGATAACGCGATTAAGGAGTTGAATTAGTGCTCAGTGCTCAGTTGGCAGTGCTCAGTTTTGTAATTGCTAAAAAAAGGAATATTTTTTCATAACTTATAAATTCAGTTTAATTTTGAACACTGAACACTACTTCCTCAAACCTTCAAACCACTCTTTCAAAACCGGGAAAAATACCTCGGAAGTTTTCACTATCGGATTAAAAAACAATGATTTTTCTTGTGTTTCTTTTGAAATCAAAACGTTATCAAAATTCACTTTTATTAATAAACCCAATACAATTCCGAGTAATAAAGTAATCCGTAAAACGCCAAGAAAAGCGCCGCCCAATCTATTCAACCAACCCAAAAACAAATTACTCGCAACTTTAGAAAACACCTTGGCTAATAAATGAATTCCAACTACTACCAAAACCAATGTCACCACAAAAGCAATCACTTTTATCGTTTTGGATGTGCCATCACCAATTATATTTGCAATTAAATAAGAGAATTTTACGGCTATGTAAATTCCAATAAAAAACGAAACCAACGATGCCAATTCAACAAAAAGGCCATTTTTCAATCCACGGATTACACCATAAACCAAAAAAACAACAAGAACAATATCAAGAGAAATCATAAATTTAGAATAAAGAGCAAAGATAAAAAGAAGATAGATAATAGATGATAGAGAAAAGAAGCTAAATGTGATATATTTGCAATTCGATTGAATTTTAAGAAGAACTGTCTATTATCTTTCAACTTTCATCTATTTTCTAAAAACAAAATGTCAAGAGATATTCAACTTAAAGAACGCTGGGAAAAAGTCGTTCACATCCTTTCCAATCAATTTGCCGAAGGAGAGCAACTCGATTTAGATGCCATTATATATCTAATCGGAGTGCAAGAACTCGGAAAATTCCACCAATTATTCAAAAAAGACGAGAAATTAAATCTGATGCATATTGCCATTTGTCGTTTACTCGAACCTTATGGCTACTACGAATTTGAGTTTTTCGACAAAGACGGCTGGCCCCATTATGCCGTTAAAGAAGAACTACCACCATTAAAAGCAGGCGAGCAATCTATTTTAATGAAAGAAGCCATTGTGAATTATTTTCTTGAAAAAGAGCTTATTGAGTAATTTGTTTCAGGTTTAAAGTTTCAGGTTTCTTTGCAAACGGTTATTTTTAAACTTGAAACTTGAAACTTGAAACATTCTTTTGTGTAAATTTGCCACTTTATAAAACGACCATGATAGACAAGATTAAAGCACATATCGAAGAAGCTAAAGCATTCAACACCAAAAACAAAGAAGCTCTCGAACATTTTCGTATCAAATATTTAGGAAGCAAAGGTTTGTTAAAAGAACTTTTCAACGAGTTCAAAAATATACCCAACGACCAGAAAAAAGATTTTGGACAGGTAATCAATACCTTAAAAACAGTTGCTGAAGAAAAAGTAAAAGCCATTCAAGCAGAACTCGAAAGCAAGGAAGAGGTAAAAGGTTTATATGGCGATTTATCAAGAACTGGCGAACCATTACAAATTGGATCCCGGCATCCTATTTCTCTAGTAAAAAACCAAATCATCGATATTTTTTCTACCATCGGATTCAACGTTTCCGAAGGTCCCGAAATCGAAGACGATTGGCATAATTTCACCGCTTTGAACTTGCCCGAATACCATCCGGCGCGTGATATGCAGGATACGTTTTTCATCCAAACCAATCCTGATGTGTTGCTTAGAACGCACACTTCATCCGTACAAGTGCGTTATATGGAAAACAACAAACCGCCAATTCGTACTATTTCGCCTGGAAGAGTGTTTCGTAATGAAGCCGTTTCGTCGCGTTCGCATTGTATTTTCCATCAAGTGGAAGGACTTTATATCGACAAAGACGTTTCGTTTGCCGATTTAAAACAAACGCTTTTGTACTTCACCAAAGAGATGTTCGGAAAATCAAAAATCCGTTTGCGACCTTCTTATTTTCCGTTTACCGAACCAAGTGCTGAAGTCGATATTTATTGGGGTTTAAAAACCGAAACCGATTATCGCATCACTAAAGGAACCGGCTGGTTGGAAATTATGGGTTGCGGAATGGTAGATCCGAACGTTCTGAAAAACTGTGGCATCAATCCCGATGAATACAACGGATTCGCTTTCGGAATGGGAATTGAAAGAATTGCTCTGCTACTTTACCAAATCGGAGACATCCGAATGTTCTACGAAAACGACGTGCGTTTCTTAGAGCAATTTAAATCGAGCATTTAGATTTCATTCTAAAATTCCCCTCTATTAGAGGGGTACCCAAAGGGCGGGGTGTTTTTTTGAAGCTATTCCAGCTTTACACTGCAATCTTTTCAAACCTGTCAGGTTTAAAAAGGATTTCCGTTGCAATCTGGGCTAGGGCTCTCCGTTCAATATTCAACATTCGTTAATCAACATTCAAAATTTTGAACAAGGAACAAGGAACAATGACCCGAGCGAAGCGAACTGGCGCAGCAATTTTGAAGTTCTAAAATAATACCATGAAAAAAGACATTCAAATTCCAATAGTAGAAAACGTTTTCCTCGCCGCCGTTCAAGAATGGAGCGATGAGTTTATGGAAAAAGTCTGGTACGTGCATTTAGTAAACGACTCCGATTTTGATCTCGACAGTGTAATGGTCGTTTCAAAAGCATTCGGAATGCTAGATGGTGAAATGAAAAAAACATCATTGTTGCGTCATGCTTTTGTAAAAGTACCTTCGGTTTCGGTAGTAAAAATAGAATTGCTAGAAAAAAATGTGCTGCTTCTAAACAATGAATTTATGGTTACGTTTTTTATAGGACCGACTTTATACGACAGAAAATACACCTTTAGAGCTAATTCGATAACTCCAGATTATGTAGAAGAAGTGCCGATTTTGTTCACAGATGGTGTAATAGTAAGATAAAAAGTTGTTAATTTGTTTAATAAAAATCAAATTAACTTTCAAAATTTGACGAAAAGGGGAAATTCCCTTAAAAAAAATAACAAGAATGAAACACTATAATTTTTTAAATTCTCCCACAATAGATCAAGTTGGCGTTGAAGATAGAATTAGTAGAATTACCGCAAGAAGTATAAAAAAAGAAGCTAAAATGCAAGGGCTTCTGATGGCGCTTAGCATGATTGATCTTACGACTTTAGAAGGTGCCGATACCGAAGAAAAAGTAAAACAACTCTGCTTTAAAGCTCATCATTTACACGACTCCGTTCTTGGATTACCGACAACTGCAGCAGTTTGTGTGTATCCCAATTTTGTAAAAACAGCGGTGCATGAATTAAAAGGAACCAATGTAAAAGTGGCTTCTGTAGCTACTGCTTTTCCAAGTGGACAATCTAGTGCTGAGGTAAAATTGTTAGACACCAAAATAGCAGTCGATAACGGTGCTCACGAAGTCGATATGGTCATTAGTCGCGGTAAATTTCACAGTGGCGAATACAATTTTGTTTACGATGAAATTGCCATGATCAAAGAAGCCTGCGGAAAAAACGTACGCCTAAAAGTAATTCTGGAAACAGGTGAATTAGGTGAGCTAGATAAAGTACGTCGTGCCAGCGATATTGCAATGCACGCTGGAGCCGATTTCATAAAAACATCTACCGGAAAAATAAGTCCAGCTGCAACATTACCGGTTACTTTGGTAATGCTTGAAGCGATTAGAGATTATTATTATGAAACCGGAATTATGATTGGGATGAAACCTGCAGGTGGAATATCCAATTCAAAATTAGCACTTCAATACCTATTAATGGTGAAAGAAACATTGGGCGGGAAATGGCTCACCAACGAATATTTCCGATTTGGAGCGAGTAGTTTGGCAAACGATGTTTTAATGCAAGTGGTAAAACAAAAATCAGGTATTTATCAATCAGGGGATTATTTTTCTAAAGTTTAGTTCATATGAAAAAACAACATAATATAGATTTTAGTTCGGATTGGAATTTGGTTCCAGCTCCCGAAAGCAAAGCAAATATCAAGTTAAAAGAAAGCTATGATTTGTTCATTAACGGAAAATTTGTAAAACCAAAATCGGGAAAGTATTTTAATACTATTGATCCATCCAATGAAAAAGTTTTAGCCAAAGTTGCTGAAGCCAACGAAGAAGATATTGATTTGGCAGTTAAAGCAGCACGAAAAGCTTACAATTCAACATGGTCAAAATTATCTGGTAAAGAACGTGGTAAATATTTATACCGAATCGCAAGAATTATACAAGAACGCTCGAGAGAATTTGCCGTAATAGAAACCTTAAACGGAGGAAAATCTATACGCGAATCACGCGATGTAGACGTTCCTTTAGCAGCAGCACATTTTTTCTATTATGCAGGTTGGGCAGACAAATTAGATTATGCTTTTCCAAATAGAAAAACAAAACCATTAGGAGTTGCCGGACAAATTATTCCGTGGAATTTCCCTTTGTTAATGGCAGCATGGAAAATCGCTCCTGCTCTAGCAACAGGAAATACAGTCGTTATTAAATCGTCAGAAACGACGCCGTTAACGCTTTATTTATTAGCAGAAGTTATACAGGAAGCCGGATTGCCAGCAGGTGTTGTCAACATCGTTTCCGGTGCCGGACAAACCGGTTCGCACATTGTCAATCATCCCGATGTGGATAAAATTGCCTTTACAGGATCGACAGCCGTTGGGAAAATTATTATGAAAGCCATAGCTGGAACACCGAAAAAAGCATCCATGGAATTGGGTGGAAAAGCAGCCAATATCATTTTTGAAGATGCAGCTTTAGACCAGGCTGTAGAAGGAATTGTAAACGGAATCTTCTTCAATCAAGGTCACGTTTGTTGCGCGGGTTCCCGTTTGTATGTGCAAGAATCGGTTTATGGCAAAGTCGTTCAGAAACTAAAAGACAGAATGCAAGCGTTAACGATAGGTGATCCGATGGATAAAAACACCGATATCGGAGCGATCAATTCGAAGAAACAATTAACTACAATTCAGAAATATATTGAAATTGGTTTGGCAGAAGGTGCTGAAATATACCAACCCACTTGTACGGTTCCCGATAAAGGATTTTGGTGCAAACCAACTTTATTTACTGGAGTTACACAATCGAACAGAATTGCACAAGAAGAAATATTCGGACCTGTTTTAGCGATTCAAACGTTTAGAACCATTGATGAAGTAATCGACAAAGCAAATAACACTCCTTATGGTTTGTCTGCAGGTGTTTGGACCGACAAAGGATCTAAGATTTTCAACATGACTTCACAATTGCGAGCTGGAGTGGTTTGGGCCAATACCTTCAATAAATTCGATCCCGCATCACCATTTGGAGGTTATAAAGAAAGTGGTTTTGGCAGAGAAGGTGGCGTTCACGGATTAGATCAATATTTGAAATTTGTTTAAAATAGTAAGCTATGTCTAGAATTGAAGTTTTAAAAACGTATAAAATTTTTATTGGCGGAAAATTCCCAAGAACAGAATCAGGGCGTTTTTACCCATTAAAAAATAACAATAAAATAATTGCAAACATGTGTTTATCCTCTGTAAAAGATTTTAGAAATGCGGTGGTCGCAGCTCGATCTGCTCAAGGAGCTTGGGCAAACAAAACCGCCTATAACAGAAGCCAGATTTTATATCGAATGGCGGAAGTTTTAGAAGGCAGAAAAGCACAATTTGTCAGCGAATTGGAAACACAGGGAATTACTAAAAACAAAGCAACTCAAGAAGTAGAAATCAGTATCGACCGTTTGATTTACTATGCAGGATGGTGTGACAAATACATGCAAATGCACAGTAGTGTGAATCCGGTTTCGGGGAGTTATTTTAATTTTTCTGTTCCGGAACCTATGGGCGTTGTTGCGGTTTTTGCTCCCGAAGACAGCGGATTGTTAGGATTAGTAACCCAAATTTGCAGCATTATTTCGGGCGGAAATACGTGTGTAGTTTTAGCATCAGAACATTTGCCTTTATGTGCCATTTCGTTTGCAGAAGTAATCGCGACTTCAGATGTCCCTAACGGCGTTGTTAATATTTTGACAGGAAAAATCGGTGAATTGAGTTCGGTTTTTGCTTCGCATATGAATGTCAATGCATTGTTATATTGTGGTTCCGATTTGAATGTAATTCAATCGATTCAAGATCTTGCCATCGACAATGTCAAACGCGTTGTGGTTCGAGATAACAGTGATTATACAGATGATAAGCACGATAATTTGCATTATATTTTTGATTTCCAGGAAACCAAAACTACGTGGCATCCGATTGAACAAATTGGAGGTGCAGGAAGTGGTTATTAATAAAATCAATTTGTACCGAAATGTCAGTCTGAGCTTGTCGAAGACTTTTTAAAAGAGACCCTTCGACGAGCTCAGTGTGACAAATGCTTAAAAATTAAAAACCTGTAAAATTACTTTACAGGTTTTTTTAGTGCTCAATTTGCGTTATTTCTTTTTTAATTGATTTTGTCTTGATTTCCAATTCATATAACCTAACAAAAATATTCCGGTTACTGTAAATACAACAGCTCTTAAATAAAAATTGGAAGAGGCCAATTGTTCCTGAAAGGTTTTTTCCTGTAATTCGAATAGGACATTAAAAAGTGTCATAAATAAACCCCAAAACAAACCAATTTTTAGTTGGTATTTCCATCTTTCACTCATAATAATTTAGTTTTTATTTTGTCATTTCGACCAACGGGAGAAATCACATCAAGTGATTCAGATTATGTGATTTCTCCATCGTCGAAATGACAAAAAAAGGATCAATCTAGTTTATCCGTTAGTTTTTTAAACACCGATTTTGCGTCTTTTCCTTCATACAAAATTTCATAAACGGCATCTATTATAGGCGTTTTGGCTTTGTATTCCTGGTTTAATTTGTAAGCACTTTTAACGGCATAATACCCTTCGGCAACCATACTCATTTCCATCATGGCACTTTTTACTGTGTAACCTTTTCCAATCATGTTTCCGAACATTCTATTTCTAGAAAAGACAGAATAACCCGTAACTAATAAATCGCCCAAATACGCCGAATTATTAATATTCCGTTTCATTTTATGTACTTTACGGATGAACTTTTTCATCTCGCGAATCGCGTTACTCATTATCACCGATTGAAAGTTATCGCCATAACCTAATCCGTGTGCAATTCCGGCTGCAATAGCGTAAATGTTTTTCAACATGGCAGCATATTCGGTTCCGATGATGTCGTCGGAGATTTTGGTTTTGATGTAATTCCCCGATAATACTTTGGCTACCACTTTGGCTTTATCGGAGTCGCCACAAGCTATAGTTAAGTAGGAAAGTCGTTCTAACGCTACTTCTTCGGCGTGACACGGACCTGTAATAACACCAATATTTTCAAATGGAATATCGTATTTTTTATTGAAATGTTCACCAACAATTAAGAACGTTTCAGGAACGATTCCTTTAATGGCAGAGAAGATGACTTTGTCTTTTAAACTAACGGTTAGTTTTTCCAATTCGGCACTTAAAAAGGCAGAAGGAATGGCAAATATGATATAATCGGCATAAGCAATAGCTTCATTGATATCGGATGTTAAACGTAATTTTTTAATATCAAATTCAACGGAGCTTAAATAATTCGGATTGTGTTTGTAGGCTTTTATGTGATCAATTGCCGATTGATTTCGCATGTACCAAGCAATTTCGTTGAGGTTAACACACAACATTTTTGCAATGGCTGTGGCCCAACTTCCGCCACCTATTACTGCAAACTTTGGATATTCGTTCATACTGTTTTGTTTGATGCATCAAAAATACTGTTTTTTATGCTATTGGCAATAGCCCCGATGAGGGCCGAGCGTAAAGAAAATATCCAGTGGATATTTTTAGCGATGGAGCCAGACGGCGCAAAGGCATTTAAATGGACTTCTGAACTAGCCCCGATGGCAGCGGCTATCCTTTTTGCCATGCTATAATGTATTCTTTATTTATTAGTTGTTGGCAAAAAGATAATAGCGTACAGCGGGATTAGCTTAAAAAAAAAATAAAAAAAA
>CALPIE020000018.1 GCA_943323545.2 Bifidobacterium breve
AGCCAGTAGGAGAGGTTTCAATACGAACCAAATTGGGAGCAGTTATAAAAACATCTTTATAAAAAGTAGCATCATTAGTATCACATCCTACAACAAATAAATTTAGTAGTATAATAGAAAGGAAATAATATTTTTTTTTCATAACATAATTTTTTAAAATCTATAACCAAAATTTA
The DNA here is from genome assembly GCA_943323545.2 of Bifidobacterium breve. GTDB lineage: Bacteria > Bacteroidota > Bacteroidia > Flavobacteriales > Flavobacteriaceae > Flavobacterium. The sequence goes on from CALPIE020000018.1 coordinate 177, forward strand.
ACCCTACAATCGAAATCACATCGGGGCTCTTTTCTCTATTTGAAAGATTGGATCCAAAACCAACTAGGAATTCTACAGCCCAAGCATCTTTTATATACATTTTATAGCCTAAACCACCGCCTAGTCCAAAATCGTTATATTTAGTAACTTGGGTTTCATAAAAATCATTTCCATTGGCATCAGTTGCTTTAACAATTTCTTTAAAATCACCGCCATTTGTTGATGCAAATACTTCGGCAAAATAATATCTTTTTTTGCTTTTAGAGAGTGCGTATCTAAAATAAGGATTGAATTCATATTTTGGTAAATTGTTTCTAGAACTTTCATTGAAATCGCTTTTTGTTTTTGAGCTATTCGAAAAATTAATATGAAATCCTGCAGAAAAATCGTTTCCTAAAAATCGTTCATAACTCAATCCGAATTTTCCATAAGTAACAACAGATAAAACATCAAAACGAACTTCATTTTTCTTTTTTTCAAACTCGGAGTCAATTACGGTTTCTTGGGCTATAATTCCTAAAGGGATAAAAAATAAAAGAACAAATATTTTTTTCATATACAGAAATATTTAAAGTAAGCTAATGTAATAAAAAAGCTAATAAATTATATAATTAAAATCCATTAATATTAATTTAAAGTTAAAGCGCCTAATATTCTTTCATGCAGAAAAGGGCCTCCAGGATAGTGGGCTGTATAATCCAAATTCAACCAAATTTGATTGCGTTCATCAATGTGATAATGTATTGCTTCTCCTTTACTTTCATTGGTAAAAAGTTCTTTTTTAATTAAGTAATTTATTGCTTCAAATTCTTTTTTGGAACCAATTAGAATTTCGGGGTAAATATGTCCGTCGGTATGAATTAATCTCGGAATCCCACCAATAGAACGAATACAAGCAGCCATTAAAATAGAATGATCGTCACAATCACCTGATAAATATTTTAAAGATTCACTAGCTTTTGCGATGTATTCTTTTCCTTTGGGATCACTAACATAATTCCAACGTGAATTTATTTCTTTAAATACGGCAAAACATTGAATAATAGTATAATAATCATTGTATCCTTTTATGTTTTTAAAATGTTTTGTCGTAGCCATTAATGCAAAATTTCTAACTTTTGGATTTTCAAATTCTATTGCGTTAATAATTTTTGATTTATTTGGGAATGGTAATAACTTTGAAATAATTATATCTTGTGGATAAGGGTCCTCCGACATTGAATACAACATATATCGATAATCATCAAAAACACTTTTAAATCCATATCCGCCAAAAACAGTTCCAATAAAAAGTATAATTAAGTACAAAAAAAGCGTGATTAGTGTAATCCTTCTCATTGCACGTAAAATCAATTGTATTATTACAATAATGAAAAGGAATAATAAAATTCTATCCAAATGAACTGGTAAATTAAAATCAATTAAATTTTGATGTGCAATTAAAAAAACGGGAATTGTTAATAATATATTTAAAACTAAAATGATTATCATATCCCATGGCTTTTTTACCGTGAGTTTATTTTTGAGATATAAATAATAAAGTTTTGTTTTTTCTATCATCTTAAGCAAAAATCAAAAAAGCTATAAGGCTTTTACAATTGAAGCAAAAGTACCCTTTTTATCAATAATTTTTAAGTCAAATAATTGATTTTGAATTTTTAAAAGCATTGCTGAAGTTAATGATTTTTGAGTCCATTTTGTTAGACTAAGCCATTCTTGAATATCATTTAATTTTTGATGGTAATTTTCGGCTAAAACCTTATCGATATTGGGAATGTCTTTAAAATCATTAGTTTTAGAATTGATGATTTTTAGAATTTGTTTGATAGTATCTGGATGTTTTAAAATAATTTCATCACGAACCGCAATTACAAAACAAGGCCAAGGTGTTGGACAATCTGCAATTCGTCTAAAAATACCTTTGTCAACTAATGGTTTGGTCATGAATCGTTCCCACATAAAATAATCGGCGGTTCCATTTGATAAGGCTTCTACAGCACCATCAATAGTATTTACGACTTCAAATTGCAAATTAGCAGTATTCCAATTTTGATTGTTGGCATTTACGTAAGCCATCAATTGTGAGCCCGAACCATAGCGAGAAATAGCTACTTTGGTGTTTTCTAAATCGGAAAGTGTTTTGTATTTTGATTGAGAAGCTACGTGAATTCCCCATATCAGTGGACTTTCAACATACATTTGAACAATCTTACTCGGATTTCCGGCAACGATATCTTTCACGATTCCTTCTGTCAAAATGACTGCCATATCGGTTTCGCCACTGCGAAGCATTTCGCACATTTTGCCTGTTCCTTCCGGAACATCGGTCCATTGTAAATCGATATTTGCGTTTTTAAAATCACCATTTTCTATGCACAAATGCCAAGGAAGATTGAAATGTTCTGGAACTCCAGCTATTTTGATTGTTGTCATAAAAATTATTAAAAGAAATTGAATAAAAAATTAACTTTTTTACAATCAATAGATACCCATTTTATTTAGACTTTAAATCAACAAACTACTCTGCCAATTTATCCAAAGTATAAGCAATTAATGCATCAACAGCTTTGTAGGGATCAGAACTAAAAGTTCCCGAAGCACGATTAGCAATGATAGCATTTAGCGATAAACATTGGTGTCCCATTAATAATCCGAGTCCATAAATAGCACCGGTTTCCATTTCAAAATTGGTAATTCTGTCGTCTTCAAATGTGAAATTATCCATTTTAGAATTCAATTCAGGATCTTGAATTCCCAATCGCAATACGCGACCTTGAGGCCCATAAAAACCACCAGCAGTTGCCGTAATTCCTTTATGGATTATTGAACTTTCCAATCTTTCTTCAAGAATTTTACTTCCTTTAATAATATACGGACGTCCTTTTCTCAAATCCCAATTGGTGTGTTTGATAAAGGCATTTTCCATTTCGATCTCACAGATATCATCGATTAAATAGGAGCGAAGCATGTTGTCGAGTCCCAATCCAAACCGACTCATAACAAAACTATCACAAGGAACATCGGCTTGAAGCGAGCCTGAAGTTCCAATTCTAATAATGTTTAAAGAAGTTAATTCGTCTTTGAGGATTCTTTTTTCTAAATCGATGTTTACCAAAGCATCTAGTTCGTTCATGGCAATATCGATATTATCTGGACCAATTCCAGTTGACATTACGGTTATTCTTTTCCCTTTATAAATTCCGGTTTGTGTTTTGAATTCTCTTTTTTGCTGAGAGAATTCAATACTTGTAAAGTGTTTTGTGATTTTCTCTACTCTATTTTGATCACCCACAAAAATGATGTCTTTGGCTATGTGCTCTGGTTTTAGATTTAAGTGGTAAACACTTCCGTCTGGATTTAATATTAATTCTGAAGATGCTATCATTTTTTGTTTTTTTAACCGCAAAGTTCGCAAGGTTTTACGCGAAGTTCGCTATTATTAAATTGTTTGATTGAATACTGAATACTGAACACTGAACACTTTTTTAACCTCCTACGCGTTTTACTTTGAATCCTTTAGCTACTAAAAGCGTCATTATTTTATCGCGATAATTGCCTTGAATGATAATGCTATCGTCTTTAAAAGTGCCGCCAACGCTCAGTTTTGTTTTTAATTCTTTAGCTAATAGTTTAAAGTCTTCGTCAGTTCCGGTATACCCTTCAATTATGGTCGTTGGTTTACCGTTTCGTTTTTCAAATTTACAAATCATAGGTTCGGATTGTACCCAAACTTCTATTTTTTCAGGAACTATTTCAGGTTCGTCAGCCGAAATTTCGTGCGTGGGAAATAGTTTTTTTAATTGTTCTTGTAGGTCCATAATGAAATAAAATTACAATTGAAATAAATCAATCGTAACTACAAAAGTAGGGATTTTTTATCATTCATGGGAATTAAAAATCTGAATAATCTACACCGTTTACTGAACACTTTTTAATACTTTTGCACGGTTAAAATAAGCAAAATGAATTTCGACAGAAAAGACCTATCCAACATTCAATTATTAGATTTATATAAAAAATTACTGAAACCTAGATTGATAGAAGAAAAAATGCTCATTCTTCTCCGTCAGGGAAAAGTGTCTAAATGGTTTTCTGGAATTGGTCAGGAAGCGATTTCAGTTGGAATTACGGCAGCTTTAGATAAAGATGAATACATTCTACCGATGCATCGAAACCTAGGGGTTTTCACTGGTAGAGACATTCCTTTGCACCGATTGTTTTCACAATGGCAAGGTAAAGCAACTGGATTTACAAAAGGTCGTGATCGGAGTTTTCATTTTGGAACACAAGAATTCAATATTATCGGAATGATTTCGCATTTGGGTCCGCAATTAGGTGTCGCAGACGGAATCGCATTAGCCAATAAATTAAAAAATAACGGAAAAGTGACGGCTGTTTTTACAGGAGAAGGTGCCACTTCCGAAGGAGATTTTCACGAAGCATTAAATATTGCTGCCGTATGGGATTTACCCGTTTTATTTGTTATTGAAAACAATGGTTACGGATTATCTACTCCAACCAACGAACAATACCGTTGTGAAAATCTTGCGGATAAAGGTGTTGGTTACGGAATGGAAAGTTACATTATCGACGGAAATAATATTCTAGATGTTTTTACAAAGATTTCCGAATTGAAAGCATCGTTAGCCGAAAATCCGCGTCCGATTTTATTAGAGTTCAAAACGTTTAGAATGCGTGGACATGAAGAAGCAAGCGGAACTAAATATGTGCCACAAGAATTAATGGATATGTGGGCTATTAAAGATCCGATTTCTAATTACAGAGACTATTTGTTGCAAGTGGGCGTTCTTTCTGAAGAATTAGATGCCGAATTTAAATCGGTAATTAAAACTGAAATCGACGAGCATTGGGCTATCACTCAAGCCGAACCAGACGTTGTCGCTAATTTAAACGATGAGTTAAATGATGTTTACAAACCATATGATTTTGAAGAAGTTAATCCAAATAATATAACTGAGAATATTCGTGTCGTTGATGCCATTTCCCATGCGTTAAAACAATCAATGGAGCGTCATAGCAACTTGGTTATAATGGGACAAGATATTGCCGAATACGGAGGTGCTTTTAAAATCACTGATGGTTTTGTAGATCAATTCGGAAAAGATCGTGTTCGAAACACACCAATCTGCGAAAGTGCAGTGGTTTCGGCTGCAATGGGATTATCGATTAACGGATACAAAGCCATTGTAGAAATGCAATTTGCCGATTTTGTTTCAACAGGATTCAATCCGATTGTAAATTTATTGGCAAAACAGCATTACCGTTGGAATGAAAAAGCCGATGTTGTAGTTCGAATGCCTTGTGGTGGCGGAACACAAGCTGGACCTTTTCATTCCCAAACGAACGAAGCATGGTTTACCAAAACTCCGGGATTAAAAGTCGTTTATCCTGCTTTTCCTTATGATGTAAAAGGATTATTGAATTCCGCCATTAATGATCCGAATCCGGTTATGTTTTTTGAGCACAAGCAATTGTACCGTAGCGTGTATCAAGATGTGCCAACCGATTACTATACGATTCCTTTCGGAAAAGCATCATTAATCAAAGAAGGTACAGCTGTTACTATTATTTCTTTTGGAGCTGGAGTGCATTGGGCATTGGAAACGTTATCTAAAAATCCAGAAATTAAAGCGGATTTGATAGATTTAAGAACTTTGCAACCGTTGGATAATGAAACCATTTTTACTTCTGTTAAGAAAACAGGAAAATGTATTATTTTACAAGAAGATACTTTATTTGGAGGTATTTCTAGCGATATTGCTGCTCTAATTATGGAAAACTGTTTTGAGTACCTTGATGCTCCTGTAAGAAGAGTTGGTAGTTTAGAAAGCGCTATTCCGTTTGTAAAAGCATTGGAAGATCAATACTTGCCTAAAGAACGATTTGAAATTTGTTTATTGGAATTATTAGATTATTAATCTATTATTTCAACTCATCTTTTTTTGTTACTTTTAACGACCAAAATATACAATTATGAAACTATTTACAAAGACAATCTTTGCAAGTGCTACATTAGCTTTGTTTGGATTACAGACTCAAAATCTTAGTGCACAAGATAAATCGGTTAAAATGACAAATCCACTTTTACAAAGAAGTACATTACAGTATCAAGCTCCTCCTTTTGACTTAATTAAAGACGAACATTTTAAACCAGCATTTGAGTATGGATTAAAAATACATGATGCTGAAATTGATGCAATTGCTAATGATACATCTAAACCTACCTTTCAAAATACAGTTTTGGCAATAGAACTTAGCGGGGTAGATTTAGGACGAGCTACTGGAATTTTTTATAATTTAACCGGATCTAATACCAATCCAACATTACAAGCTATTGAAGAAGAATATGCTCCAATTTTTTCGGCTCATACGGATAAAATCTATTTAAATAGTGTAATCTATAATCGTATTAAAGCTTTAGATCTGAATTCTTTAAAAGGAGAAGATAAAAAATTAACAACTTATTATTTGCAACAATTCGAATTGGCAGGTGCTAATTTATCGGAATCTGATAAAGAAAAAATGAAAACCATCAATGGTGAATTAGCAACCTTAAGTACGCTTTATGGAAATAAATTATTAATTGCCCGTAAAAATGGGGCTGTTTTATATACCGATGTAAAAGAACTAGACGGATTAAGTCCAGAAGAAATAGCTGCTGCTAAAGACAAAGCGAAAGAAGCTGGAAAAGAAGGTTACTTAATTGGATTGTTAAATACGACACAACAACCTTTATTGCCGAGTTTAACGAATAGAGCTTCAAGAGAAAAATTATTCAAAGCTTCTTGGAATCGTGCCGAGAAAAATGACGATGGTGACACTCGCGAAACACTAGAGAAAATGGCAAAATTGCGTTTGAAGAAAGCACAATTAATGGGGAAGAAAAGTTTTGCTGAATGGAGATTACAAGATCAAATGGCGCAAGTACCAGCAACTGCTTTGAACTTATTGGCAAAAATTGCAACGCCAGCAGTTAACGCTGCTAAATTGGAAGCTGCTGAAATTCAAAAATTAATAGATTCACAAAAAGGAGGTTTCAAATTAGAACCATGGGATTGGAATTTCTATTCAGAGCAAGTACGAAAAGCAAAATACGACCTTGATGAAAATCAAATTAAACCTTATTTCGAAGTCAATACAGTTTTAGAAAAAGGAGTATTTTTCGCTGCGAAACAGATGTATGGTATTACTTTTAAAACAAGAACTGATTTACCTGTTTACAATCCAGATGTAAAAGTATATGAAGTTTTTGACAATGACGGAAAATCATTAGCCATTTATTATTTGGATTTTTACACGCGAGATAATAAAGGCGGTGGCGCTTGGATGAACAATTTTGTTAATCAATCGCATTATTTAAAACAAAATCCAGTAATTGTAAATGTTTACAATTTTGCCAAGCCAGTTGAAGGAAATCCATCTTTAATTAGTTTTGATGATGTTACTACCATGTTTCATGAGTTTGGTCATACCTTACATGGGTTATTCGCCAATCAAAATTATGTTACACTTTCAGGAACAAATGTTCCTAGAGATTATGTAGAATTTCCATCTCAAATCAATGAACATGCTGCTTTAGATCCAACAGTTCTAAAAAATTATGCTGTTCATTACAAAACTAAAGAAGTGATCCCGCAAGCATTAATAGAAAAAATTAAAAAAGCAGAAACGTTTAATAAAGGATATGATGTAACCGAATTATTAGCAGCCGCAACATTAGACATGGCTTGGCATAGTGTAGAAAAAGAAACCGATTTTAAACCCACTTTAGAATTTGAAACAGCTGCACTTAAAAAATATGGTTTATTAGTAAAAGAAGTGCCAACGCGTTACCATACTCCTTATTTTGCGCATATTTGGGGCGGTGGATATTCTGCTGGTTATTATGCGTATACATGGTCAAAAACCTTAGATTACAATGCATTCGATTGGATGCAAGCCAATGGTGGATTAACAAGAGCCAATTGTGAACGATTTAGAAAATATATTTTATCAGTTGGAAATAGTGTCGATTTAAACAAAGCATTTAAAGATTTTATTGGTCACGATATGGAAATTGAACCGTATTTGAAAAACGCAGGTTTGATAGGAAAAAAATAATTAAGAGTAGAATAAAAATCAAAAGGCATTCCTAATTGAATGTCTTTTTTTGTTTATAAACAGTATATTTACCTTATTGAAATCCAATTACTTTTTTATGAAAAAAAATTTCGCAACTGTTTTTCTAATCTTTATTCCTTCTCTGTTAATAGCACAATCCATTCTACCACCTATTCAAGATTGGCACGGAAAAAGCGAATCGTTACTAGTTAAATACAATAATCCTTGGATAACACCAACAGAAAAATTAGATTTCATCACTACACCAAATTATGATGAAACCATGAGTTGGCTAAAAAAACTTGATGATGCTTCTCCTTTAATAAGTATGATATCTATTGGGAAGAGTCCGGAAGGTAGAGATATTTTCATGGTCATTGCATCGACTGAAAAAACGGTTTCTGCATCAGCATTAAAAAAATCGACTAAACCTTTACTACTTGTTCAAGCCGGAATTCATTCTGGTGAAATTGACGGAAAAGATGCTGGAATGATGTTACTTCGAGATATTGCTTTTGGAAATAAAAAACAATTGATCGACAACGTAAATTTTCTGTTCATTCCGTTATTAAATGTGGATGGACACGAACGAAGTTCTTCATTTAATAGACCTAATCAAAGAGGTCCTGAAAATATGGGATGGAGAACAAATGCACAAAATTTAAATCTGAATAGAGATTTCACCAAATTAGATTCCAAAGAAATACGTTCAGTAATCAAAGTGATAAATGATTACGACCCATTACTTTTTATGGATATTCATGTGACTGATGGCGCCGATTATCAATACGATATTACTTTTGGTGGATTGGGAGGTCAAGGCTATTCAAAATCAAATTCAAATTGGTTAGCCACAACTTATAAAAACTTTGCAGACAAAGAATTAATAACTAATGGACACATTCCAGGGCAGTTATTATTTGCAGTAAATGATCGTGATTTTTCTCAAGGAAACTATTCATTTTGGGGAGAACCTCGATTTTCAGATTCCTATGGCGATTTGCGACATACGGCTAGTATTCTTGTAGAAAACCATTCTTTAAAACCATTCAAACAAAGAGTTTTAGGAACGTATGTTTTGTTAGAAAGTACTTTGAAAGTTTTAGTAAAAGAAGGCAATTCTCTCAAGAAAAGTACTGTTTCTGACAGATCTATTAGAGATAGTAAGCTTCCAATGAAATGGAAAATACCACAAGTGAAACCAGATAGTCTTTCACTTTTAGCGATTGAATCAAAGCTTGTAAAATCGACAGTAACAAATACAGAATATGTTCAATGGTTAGGTAAGCCACTTACCATGAAAATAGCTAATTATAAAAAAACGGAACCTGTTGATTTTGTAAATCGACCTAAGGGATATTACGTACCGGCATCCTATTATGAAGTTATTGAACGGTTACAATTACACGGAATTCAAATGGAAAAGCTTAAAGAATCCAAAGAAGTAACCGTTGAAATGTACCGAATTCAAGATGCTAAATTCCAAAACGATTCTGGTAAACCTTTTCCTTTTGAAGGTCGTATGCAAGTATCAGGAACGCCAATACCAGAAATCAGAAAACAAGTATTTCCAAAAGGTTCCATTTACATTTCAACCGACCAACCTTTGGGAGATTTGGCTATCATTTTACTTGAACCAAAATCTCCCGATTCTTTTTTAAGTTGGGGATTTTTTAATCAAACCTTTCAACGTACAGAATACATAGAAGCTTATGTTATGGAACCAACCATGACTAAAATGCTTTCAGAATCTCCCGAATTACAAAAAGAATTTGATCAAAAGAAAGCAGCAGATGCAGTTTTTGCTAACGACCCAAATGCAATTTATTCTTGGTTTTATAGTAAAACAAAATATTATGACGAAAGGTATTTGTTGTATCCGGTTGGAAGGTTAAATTAATACTTTCCATTCAACAATTCGCCTCCTATTGCCGATTTGGCTTCGATACCCAATTTCTTCATCATTTCATACGTAGTACAAACTGCTGCAGAAGTTACTGGAATTCCGATTTCTTTCTGAATCAAATCAATCGCTTCCAACGATGGCATTTGTACACAAGCAGATGCCACTAAAACATCAACTCCAGTTAAATCTAAACGTTTATAAATTTCCAACAAATTCATAGGATTTTGAGCAGCGACTTCTAAATTATCTGGAATTTCCAATGCAATAGAATCGACAACTTCAAATCCTTGATGTTCTATATAATCGACAACCATATCTGTCAAAGGACGCATATACGGAGTAATAATAGCTACTTTTTTAGCGCCTAATACTTTCAATCCGTTAATCAACGCCCCAGCAGAAGTTACAATTGGAGTAGGGAAGTCGTTGGCAATAGTTTCTTGATGCAAATTCACTTCCGATACGCAATGATAACCGCGCCCCATACTCATAATTGCCACCAAACAGGCGTAACCCATAACATCTACATGAGCGTCGGACAATTCTTGAGCGCATTTTAAACTCATCGCATCCATAGCTTCGAGTTCTTCTTTGGTGACTTTTTTCATTCGCATTCTACTGGAATGAAACGTAAAACGATCTGGTAAAATGGTTTCCCGTGAGCGGAAAATTGCTGGTATTTCGGTTTCCATCGTTACGTTGGAAGAGGGAACTATTTGGCCTATTCTGTATTTCATTTTTTTTTTAAGTTGCTGAGTAGCTGAGTGCCTGAGCTACTGAGATTATTTAGATGCAATAATGATTAAATCTGTTGTTTTTTCGTCGTTGTGGATATATTCTTTTCTTTCTAAATGAATTATTTTGAAATCATTTTCTTCAAGAGCTACCGACAAATAATCGGCCTGATGGAAATTCTGGTACATGGTGTCGCCAGTACTTCCTGTTTTAAATCCCGATTTGGAATTGTCGTCTTCCATGGTGCTGATATATAGGATTCCGTTTTTATTTAATTTTTGACTTGAATCTTTTATAAATTGAATCGCTTCTTCTTTTGACAAATAAGGTAATCCGAATCCAAATACAATTCCGTCGAATTTTTTATCCAAAGTACTTATTGCTCTACAATCCATCAATTGAAAATATGCAGATGGATTATTAATTTTCGCTAATGCAATCATATTCGGAGCCAAATCGGTTCCTAGTATTTTAAAATCGGGCCGCTTATCTAACAGGTATTTTGAAATATTTCCTAGACCACAAGCCAATTCTAATAGTTCGGCATTTTCTTTTTTTACAGAATTGCAAAACACATCAAGTGAATCATGATACAACGAAACATCCATAAACTTATCTTGATAACCATTGGCTAGTTTATTGAAGATATCGACAGCTATTTTTGTTTGATTCATGTTGTTTAACCGCAAAGTTCGCAAAGTCTGAAAACTGTGACTGCGACTGTTGATTATATTTCTTTAATTGTATTGACAATAGTTCCGATTCCTTCTACGGTAGCTTCAACAACATCTCCATCGTACAACCATTCTTGAGGGTTTCTACCAGCTCCAACGCCTGATGGGGTTCCGGTTGCAATGATATCTCCGGGTTCTAAAGTAAAAACGGTGCTTAAATCTTCTATCAAATCGTTGATGTTAAAAAGTAGGAATTTGGTATTGGAATTTTGTTTTTCAATGCTATTAACTCTTAGCGATAAATTCAAATTATGCGGATTTGGAATTTCATCTTTCGTAACTAAAACCGGTCCCAAAGGCGCAAAAGTATCTTGACCCTTAGAAACAATCCATTGTCCTTCACGACGGCAATCACGAGCAGAGATGTCATTAATAACGGTGTACCCAAAAACATAATCCATGGCGTTTTCTTTCGAAACGTATTTTCCTTTTTTGCTGATAACAACTGCCAATTCAACTTCCCAATCCAATTGCGCAGTGAGTTTGGTATTTTTGATAATTTCGGTATTGGTTGCTGTAACTGTGGTAGGAGGTTTGGAAAAGATAATCGGTTTTTGAGGTAACTTTCCTGTTGTGTCTAATGTTCGTGCACTTTCGGCAACGTGTTCGGTGTAGTTTAAACCAATTCCGATTATGTTTTTACGTGGTTTTGGAATAGGAGCGAGGAAAGTAACTTCGCTCATTTCATAAGCTATTTCTTCAAAAAATGCTGGCTCGGTTTCGGCAATCATATCATTTAGTTCATCCACCAATTCAAATCCCATGTCAATTAATTCTAACATGGTTGAAGGTAATGGAAAATTGGATATTTCGCCAAAATCTTCCATATCGATTACTTGATTATTATGAATAAATCCGAGACGTGGTTCGGTATTTTGTGTTTTGTAGGTAAGTAGTTTCATTTGTATTTGTTTAACCGCAAAGTACGCATAGTTTTACGCGAGGTTCGCAAAGGTTTTTTATTTTATTTCTAAGATGCAAAATCTATTATCTATAATTCTATACTCTTTTTTCTAATTTATAAATTGAAATCCATTATTTTCTACTAATTCTTTTTCTTGATACAATCCTAATTTTTCAATAACAGGTAAATCATTAAATGAAAACAAACAAGCTTCTTCGGTTTCTGAATCATTATGATGTTCATGCCAAGCCCAAGATGGAACGCAAAAAATATCTCTTTCTTTCCAATCGTAACGTTGTCCGTTAATGATAGAATAGCCTTTTCCTTTGGCACATTGATATACAAAAGATCCTGTGTGTTTGTGCGCTTTTCCTTTAAAACCTAACGGCAATAATTGCATCGAAGCACCCATAGTTTGCATTACATGTCCACCAGTTTGTGGATTAGAATAGTGCATTAAAATTCCATCAAAAGGATTTACTTGATTTACTTTTAATGCTTCTACTAGTGCTGGGTAAACTGTTTTCCATGAATATTTAAACAAGGGTGAATAAGGTTTATCCCAAATTTTATCAGCTGGAAGTAAACCTGCACAACCATAAGTTATTGGTGAATAATTCACCGGAAAATCTAATGGTTGCTTTCCATCATACACTGCATAATCATTCGCCTCTAAAGCATTAACTAATGGAATATCCAAGCCATCTTGCCAAATACAGGTTTTACCCTTGGTATCAACACCATGTTCATGCCAAGTAGAATTGGGTGTAATAACAAAATCATTAACTTCAAAGGTTATTTTATTTCCATTCACTACAGTATAACCACCTTCGCCTTCCATAATAAAACGTAAAGCAGAAGCTTTGTGTCGGTGTGCCGAAGTACTTTCACCTGGACGCGTAACTTGAATACCGGTATACAACCATCCAACAGCAGCTGAAACTTCTTTACGGTTATCGTTGACTAAATAGACAACGCGTCTTCCTGCTTGTTCTGGAGTTACGAGTTCGGATGATTTTATAACTAAACTTCGTAAATCATCATATTTCCATAGCATAGGTACAGAAGAACTTCTTGGTTCCCAAGGTTCTATATCGTTAGCAACGGTCCACAATGCACCAGCACCAAGGGTTTCAAGTTCTTTGTAGTAGGCTTCAAGTTCGGGTGTGTCTTGAACTCTTGCACGACCGATAACGTCGTCTGAATGTTTTGCTTCCATGTTATTTTTTATTAAACTCTTCGTGATTATCTATAAAAGTAATGTTTCTAGTTGGAGTGGTATTTACTCTTAAATCAAAAATATCAAATCTATTGTAATGTCCGAGTATGTCGTGCATTTGTTTCGGTTGGATGCATTTTTCCAAATCGATGTCAGCGTAAATAATACCTTCGTCGTCAATTAACGGCGTGCCGATTACTGAACCATTGGGACCAATAAATCCAGAAAAAGCGGAATTTTTACGTGTCAATAATTCATCTACATTAGGAACATCCGCACGTAAAGCGTCTTTTATTTCTTGAGAAATAGTCGAGCACGAAACAATAGTAAATAATTTTCCTTCAAACGAATGCGCTGCAGCTCGAATCTTAATTGCTTCGGCCATGTCGTAATCGGGTGGCGCGACAGGAAGTGAAATGTAATTGGCGATGTGAATTAATTCGCCTTGCGTTAATAAAGTATAACGTGCTAAAGTATTGGTATTTTCACCACAAGCTAGAGTTCCAATTGGTCCAATTGCTGTATTATACACTTTAAGTGAAGAACCATCACCACTTGTCCAAGTGAGTTTTTCTGCCCAAGTTGGGACTAACTTTCGGTGTTTTCCAATGAGTTTACCTTGGTTGTCGATAATAAGATTGGTATTGTAAATTTCGCCATAGCTGGTCCCTCGTTCGTTAATTCCGATGACGATGTGAATGTTGTGGTTTTTTGCAGCTTGGAATAAGGGTCTCATGGATTCATCAGCAATCGCAACCGAATTCTTATACAATTGTTCGTACCATTTACTGCCTTGAACGGGAGTCATAATCCAATTCCAATACGGATATCCAGCGATAAACACTTCAGGAAAAGCGATGAGTTGTGCGCCATTTTGACTGGCTTCTTTAATTAAGGAAAGTGCTTTGTCTATTGTTTTTTCTACGTTAAGAAAAACAGGTGATGTTTGTACAGTGGCGGCTTTGAATTTTTGGAAGTTCATGTTATTAATTATTACAAAGAGATGCACTGAGGATTTTCACAGAGCAACACAGCGTTAATTTGATATTTGATATTTGGATATTTTAGATTTCATTTCTTCTGAAAAGGGTTCGGCTTTAATTGTATTTCTATCTTCAGCAATGGCGACATTAACTAAAGTAACTTCTCCTTCAAGACAAATTTTTCCTTGTTCGTCTTCAAATCGGAAACCGCAATTTACAGACGCTCCGCCGAGTTTAATCACCCAAAGTTTTTTGGTTAGGATTTCTCCTAAACGTGCGGCTTTTTTAAATTGTACTTTCAAGTCTACTGTTGGAATACCATTTGTTTCATGGATTTTAGAAAAAGGTCTGTCGAGCGCCTCTTCAAACCAATCTTCTACTAAATCATTAAGCATTTCTAGAAATCGTGGATAGAAGACAATGCCAGCATAATCAACGTGTTTAAAGCGGATTTTTTCTTGTTTTGTAAATGATTGGTTCATGGTTTATTATTGTTAACCGCAAAGTTCACAAAGTCCTTCTTACTCCCGATGCCTCGGGACAGGATGTCAGCGCAAAGTTCGCAAAGTTTCTATTTACTATTATTTTAATTTAAATCGTTGTATTTTTCCTGTTTCTGTTTTTGGTAATTCTTCCACAAAATGGATCACTCTTGGATATTTATAGGGTGCAGCTACTTCCTTGAACCACTGTTGTATATGAAACTTTAATTCATCTGATACATTGTATTTTTCTTTTAAAACAATATAAGCACAAACTAGCATTCCACGTTCCTCATCCGGTAAACCAACTACCGCACATTCAAGAACATTTTGGTGTGTTAAAAGTACACTTTCTACTTCAATTGCAGCAATATTATATCCAGAAGAAATAATCATATCATCACCACGTGCCACAAACCAAAAATAATCGTCTTCGTCTTTTCGAAAAATATCACCAGTAATGTTCCAACCATTTTCGACGTATTCTTTTTGTTTGTCAATTCGGTTTAAATATTTGCAACCTGTAATGCCGCGAACTGCTAATCTCCCTGGTTCGTTCGTTGGGACTTCATTTCCATTTAAGTCTATTATTTTCGCTTCGTAACCAGTAATTGCTTTTCCGGTTGCGCCAGGCTTCATGTTGTTTTCGTTAGAAGAAATGAAAATATGTAGCATTTCAGTAGCTCCAATTCCGTCTATGATTTTCAATCCAGTTTCGTAGTGCCAATCTTCCCAAACCTTTAATGGCAAAGCTTCTCCAGCTGAAACACATTTGCGTAAACTTGAAATATCAAAATCATTTACTTTTGTTGTAATAACTCGCCAAGCAGTTGGAGCTGTGAAGCAAATCGTTATTTTGTGTTTTTGAATAGCTTCTAAAAGTGAATCTGGACTTGGTTTTTCAATTAAAAAAGTGGAAGCTCCAAAATACAAAGGGAACAATACTAATCCACCAAGCCCGAATGTAAATCCAAGTGGTGGACTTCCAGTAAAAATATCGTTTGATGTTGGTTGTAAAGAATAGTTTGGAAATGCTTCACAAATATTCAAAACGTCTTTGTGATAATGTGCTGTCATTTTAGGCAAACCAGTTGTTCCAGAAGTGAATCCGATTAAGGCGATGCTATCTGATTTGGTGTGATAATTAATAAACGTTTTAGGTTTATTTTGCATTAATGTTTCTAATTCTGAATTTCTGTAAAAACAAACTTCATTTAGAAAACCCGATTTCACTAAATTCATTTCTTCTGCTAAATCACTATCGCAAAAAGCATGAGAGATTTCGGCACAATCAATTATTGTGGTTAATTCTTTAGAACGGAGAAGTGGCATGGTGGCAACGACTATTCCACCGGCTTTTAAAACAGCTAACCAACACGCGACCATCATTGGGTTATTGGCAGAACGAATTAATACACGATTACCCGATTTTAAGCCTAAATCATCGATTAGAACATGGGCAATCTGATTGGCTTTTTCATATAAATTATTGTAAGTCCAAGTTTCCTCAAAAGTCCGAATACAAACAGCATTTCCTCGACCTTCTTTAATGTGATCATCTAAAAGGCGTTCTACACAATTGAGCATTTCAGGTCTTTGAAAATCCGGTAAATCCAAGTAAACGTAATGAGGTTGTAAATCCAGACTTGGAAGATTATCATGAGCAAAGTTATCTGAGTAATGCTTCATAATTATTTCTTATTACTTTTCGGTTTCAAAGCTTTTTTCATTCCATCTAAAAGCTTTCTTTCACCAGCTTTAAATGGATATAAATGTGTAATTCCGGCTTTGTATTGATTGGGAATATCTGTTGATTCAAATTGTTCATGAGCTTGGGCATTTCTAACAAAATAGGGATCTAAAAGTAAAGGTCTTCCAAGTGCAACTAAATCAGCTTTTCCATTAAGAATAATGGTGTTAATCTGATCAATATCTTGAATATAACCCGTTGTAATTGTTGGGATATGAACCGAATTTCTAATAGCATCAGAAAATGGAGTCTGCCACATTCTTCCAGTTTGTGGTTTTTGATTTTCGACGGTGTTTCCTGTGGATACGTTTATGATATCAGCTCCTGCGTTTTTGAAAGCAGTTGCAATGGCAATTACATCTTCTTCTGACATGCCGTTTTCTATCCAATCAGTTGCAGAAATTCGAACCGACATTGGTTTGTTTTTTGGAAACGCTTGTCGCATTTCTTTAAAAACCCTTAGCGGAAATTTCAATCGGTTTTCAATAGAGCCACCAAATTCATCAGTTCTAAAATTTGTCAAAGGAGAAAGAAATGAAGCTAATAAGAATCCATGATGTGCTTGCAATTCAATCATGTCAAATCCAGCTGTATCAGAATTTATTGTAGCTTGAACAAATTGTGATGAAATAACATCCATATCCTCTTCATTCATTTCAATTGGTACTTCTAATTTTGAATTGTATGCAATTGCAGAGGCTGAAAGTAATTGCCATGGATTTTCAATAGGTTCATTTGTGCCTTCCCATGGTTTTTTAGTTGCACCTTTTCGCCCAGAATGTCCTAATTGAATTCCAATTTTGGTTTGTGTATTTTTATGTATAAAATCTGTTATTTTTTTCCATGTAACTATATGTTCCTTAGCGTATATTCCAGCACAACCTAAAGTGATACGTCCTGTTTCAGATACAGCTGTCATTTCAGTTAATATCAATCCAAGACCACCTATTGCTCGAGAAGTATAATGTTGAAAATGCCAATCGTTAACTTCGCCGTTTACAGCTGAATATTGTCCCATTGGTGACATTACAATTCGATTTTGCAATTCTAAATCTCGGAGTTTAAATTTGGTAAATGCAGGAGATTCTTCACTACGTTCAGAATGACAAAGTGTATTAAATTCTTTCAAAACCTTATCAGTAAAGGATTTATCACGCAGTCTAAGATTTTCATAAGTTACTTTTTTAGAACGTGTCATACAACCAAAAGCAAATTGATAAAATGGATGTTGGTTGTTTCTATCCATGTTTTCAAACCAATCTAATGAAACTAATGCAGCATGTTGAATCATCTCAACTGTATTTCTACGAGATTTGTCATATTGTGCAAAAGCAGCTTGTACATCGTTTGGATTTGCCATTACCGCATCGAATAAACCGATTGCTGAATCCATTGCTAATTTAGTTCCAGAACCTATAGAATAATGAGCAGTTGCTTTGGCATCACCTAATAAAACGATATTATTATGATACCAGTTTTTGTTGGTTATATGCGGAAATTGACGCCAATGAGATTTGTTTGAAATTAAAGGATGACCGTCTAATTCTACAGAAAAAATTTCACTTATTTTAGCAATAGTATCTGCTTCATTAGAGATTTCAAATCTGTGTTTTTGCCATGTGTCATCACTGCATTCAAATATCCATGTGCTCATGCCTTGTTCGTATTGATAGGAATGTGCGACTATGGTTCCGTGTGGTGTTGTTCTAAAAAAATAGGTAAAAGCATCTAAAGGTTTTGTAGAACCTAACCAAACAAAACGGTTTTTCTTTAGCGTGATTTTGGTTCCGAATTCAGTTTCAAATTGCTTACGAACTGCACTTGCAATTCCGTCGGCAGCCAAAATAATATCAGCATCGTTGAACTGCGACAAGTCGTCTACATTATGTTCAAAGTGAAGATTGACACCTTCTTCAATGCAACGCTGTTGAAGTAACTGTAACAATGTTTTTCGAGAGCAGCCACAAAATCCGTTTCCAGCAATACTCACTTCTTCGCCATCACGAGCTATTATAATATCATCCCAATAGGCAAATTTACTACGAATGAGTTCATACGATTGCATATCACGTTTCAAAAACTCCCCTAATGTTTCGTCTGAAAACACAACTCCAAATCCGAAACTATCATCGGGTTTGTTTCGTTCATAGACATCAATTTGGCAATGCGACATTGCTTTTTTTGTTAATATGGAAAAGTAAAGGCCACCGGGACCACCACCAATTATTGCTATTTTCATATTTTTTTTATGAAACGTGAATTAAACCGAAGTGTACAACTCGAAAAACCACGAATATTTTACTAATTTAAATAATTTTAATTTCTTTTAATTGAGAAAACTTCTCCAATCTTACTATAATTCGAACCTGCCAATCGTGCAACTGGTTTGTAACTTTCCATGTTTATTTTAAAATTATCTAATAAAACAGAATCGTCAAAATGCATCATAAGTATTCTTCCGATAACGATACAAGCTCCACCTTGTTTGTGATTTTCTAAAAAATAATGATGCACCATTTCACATTCGAAAGTAATTAAACTTTCTTTTACACGCATTGGTTTTATTTTTAAAGATGGAATTGGAGTCAATCCAGCTAAAACAAATTCATCTATATCTGAAGTAACAGCCTGTGATGTTAAATTCATTTGTTCTACCAAATTTTCTGTAACCATATTAACAACAAACTGTTTGTTTTCTAATACATTATTTAAAGTGTCTTTGTTTGTATTATTTCCTCGAACAGTAGAAAACATTACATGAGGAGGATCTTCTCCCACTGCATTAAAATAAGAAAAAGGAGCCAGATTATTTATTCCGTTTTTATCAATTGTTGAAATCCAACCTATTGGCCTAGGAATTATTGATCCTGTTAATAGTTTATAAACAGAAATATAATCTAAATCATTTGGATCGAATTGCATTGTGAAGTTTTTTATGTACACAAATTAACAAAAAAAAGTGGAATTATTACACTACTTTTTTTCTATATTTAGGGTCTAAATATTATACTTATGAAAAAATTGATTTTTTTAGCATCAACATTTTTTTTATTTTTTTCTTGTAAAAATGAAACTAAAGATATTAAAATTAGAAACAACCAATTTGATACCTATAAAAATAATTTTATAGATGAACTATGGAAAATGAACCCAGAATGGGCGGCAAGTCAAGGGTATCATAAATATGATTCCGTTCTAAAAATACCTACAAATAAATTGAGAATGGAACAATTGGATTTTGCAAAAAGACAATTGGATTCTCTCAATAACTATACTGTTGATGAACTTTCAAGTAATAATACAACCGATTATTATATGATTAAAAATTATTTAGAAGGAACTGTTTTTTCAATAAATGAATTAAAATCTTTCGAATGGGATCCTTCTATGTATAA
The DNA here is from genome assembly GCA_943323545.2 of Bifidobacterium breve. GTDB lineage: Bacteria > Bacteroidota > Bacteroidia > Flavobacteriales > Flavobacteriaceae > Flavobacterium. Next base: position 20,406 of record CALPIE020000018.1, read on the forward strand.
TGTTTGTGGATCTTTTGCTGAAATATTAAATGGGAATTACGATTCGCTAGATACACGTTTGCGAAATTTTAATCTTAAAATGGAAAACATACCAGCTTTTTATAAAGCGGCAAAAGCAAACATTAAAAATCCAACTATTGAACATACCCAATTAGCGATTGACCAAAACAGTGGTGGTGCTTCTGTTTTTACAACCGATTTAGTAGCAGCTGTAGCAAAAAGTAAATTGTCGTCAGATGAAAAAAATGCTATTTTGGCCAAATCTAAAACAGCTGTAATCGCTATTAATGATTATGTTTCTTGGCTTAAAAAATTAGATAATAAAACACCACGTTCCTTTAGATTAGGTAAAGATTTGTTTGATAAAAAGTTTGAATACGATATCCAATCTGGTTATAGTCCTGATCAAATTTATCAAAAAGCTATCGATCACAAAGCTGATTTACATCAAAAAATGTTTGAATTGGCTGATAAATTATGGCCAAAATACTGCGGAAAAGAACCAAAACCAACTGATAAATTGAAATTGATAAAACAAGTAATTGATAAAATATCATTAAAACATACCACACCAGACAAATTTCAATCGGAAATAGAAAAACAGATTCCAGAGTTAACCGCTTACGTTAAAGCAAAAAATTTATTGTATATCGATCCTTCAAAACCGTTAGTTGTCCGTAAAGAACCCGATTATATGGCGGGTGTTGCGGGTGCTTCAATTTCTTCACCTGGACCTTACGACAAAAATGCAAATACCTATTATAATGTTGGAAGTTTGTCGGGTTGGGATGCTGAAAGATCCGAAAGTTATTTGCGAGAATACAACGATTACATCCTTCAGATATTAAATATCCACGAAGCTGTTCCCGGACATTATACGCAATTGGTGTATAGTAATCAGTCGCCTAGTATTATCAAATCTATTTTTGGAAATGGCGCCATGGTTGAAGGTTGGGCTGTGTATACCGAGCGAATGATGCTCGAAAGTGGCTATAAAAATTCGGATGAAATGTGGTTAATGTATTACAAATGGAATTTACGATCTACATGTAATACCATTCTCGACATCAGTATTCACACCAAAAACATGAGCAAAGAAGCTGTTGTCAATTTATTGGTGAATGAAGCTTTTCAACAGCAAGCTGAAGCCGATGGAAAATGGAAACGTGCTACTTTATCTCAAGTGCAATTGTGTTCTTATTTTACAGGCTATACTGAGATTTATGATTTTAGAGAAACATTAAAAAAAGAACAAGGAACTAAGTTTAAATTAAAAGATTTTCATGAGAAGTTTTTAAGTTACGGAAGTGCACCTGTCAAATATATTAAAGAGTTAATGTTAAAAAAATAGTATAGCACAATGAGTTATTACAAAATTAAAAGCCTTGAGCATTACTTTAAAATGTACAATAAGTCGGTGCGTGAACCTAGAAAATTTTGGGAGAAAATAGCCGAAGAAAATTTTACTTGGTATCAAAAATGGGAGAAGGTTATTGAATTTGACATGCAAGAAGCAAATTTTAAATGGTTTGTAAATGCTAAAGTGAACATTGTAAAAAATTGCATCGATCGCCATTTAGCGAGAAAAGGAGAAAAAACTGCAATAATTTTTGAACCCAATGACCCTAATGAATCAGCATTACATATTTCATATAACGAATTGTACGATAGGGTAGCTCGAATGGCAAATGTACTTCGAGAGCAAGGTGTAAAAAAAGGAGATCGAGTATGTATTTACCTTCCTATGATTCCAGAATTAGCATTATCTGTTTTAGCTTGTGCTCGAATTGGAGCTGTTCATTCGGTTGTTTTTGCTGGATTTTCGGCTTCAGCAGTTTCTGCTAGAATTAACGATTGTGACTGTAAAATGATTATTACATCAGATGGCGGATTTCGCGGAAATAAAACAATTGATTTAAAAGGAATCATTGATGAAGCTATAGAAAAGTCGCCATGCGTGGAAAAAGTATTGGTAGTTAAAAGAACTAATTCGGAAGTGACCATGAAAGAAGGTCGTGATCAATGGTTGCAACCTTTATTAGATGCTGCAATTCCGAATAATGTTGCTGAAATTATGGATGCAGAAGATCCTTTATTTATACTTTATACTTCTGGTTCTACTGGAAAACCTAAAGGAATGTTACATACAACAGCAGGTTATATGGTTTATACTGCCTATACATTTAAAAATATTTTTAGTTATGAAGAAAACGATGTTTTTTGGTGTACAGCAGATATCGGTTGGATTACCGGACATTCTTATATTTTATACGGACCACTTTTAAACGGAGCTACAACAGTCATTTTCGAAGGCGTTCCTTCCTATCCTGATTACAGTCGTTTTTGGGAAGTTATCGAAAAACATAAAGTCAATCAATTTTATACGGCACCAACTGCTATTAGAGCTTTAGCAAAAGAAAGTTTAGATTACGTTCAACGTTTTCCAATGAAATCATTAAAAGTAATTGGCTCTGTTGGTGAACCTATTAATGAAGAAGCTTGGCACTGGTATAATGATCATGTGGGAGGGAAGCGTTGCCCATTGGTAGATACTTGGTGGCAAACTGAAACTGGAGGCATTATGATTTCGCCAGTTCCGTTTGTAACACCAACAAAGCCAACATATGCTTCATTACCTTTACCTGGAGTGCAGCCGGTTTTGATGGATGAATTTCGAAATGAAATAGAAGGCAATCAAGTTACTGGTAGTTTGTGTATTAAATTTCCGTGGCCATCAATGGCACGAACCATATGGGGAGATCACCAGCGTTTTAAAGAAACCTATTTTACGGCATTCCCTGGGAAGTATTTTACAGGTGACGGAGCTTTACGAGATGAAGTAGGGTATTACCGAATTACAGGTAGGGTAGATGATGTGATTATTGTATCTGGGCATAATTTAGGAACAGCACCGATTGAAGATGCTATAAACGAACATCCAGCTGTGGCTGAAAGTGCTATAGTAGGATTTCCTCATGATATAAAAGGAAATGCACTATACGGATTTGTTATTTTGAAAGAGGTAGGGGAGAGTCGCGATAAAGAAAATCTAGCTAAAGAAATAAACCAACTCATTTCCGATCAAATTGGTCCAATTGCTAAACTAGATAAAATTCAGTTTGTTAGTGGATTGCCAAAAACAAGATCGGGTAAAATTATGCGAAGAATTTTGCGTAAAATAGCAGAAGGTGATTTTAGTAATTTTGGGGATATTTCTACGTTATTAAATCCAGAAATTGTAGATGAAATTAAAAACGGTAAATTATAGTTTTAGTTTTTATTATGGTTAAACTGCTTTAGAAATAAGGCAGTTTTTTTTATTCTTTATTTCTAAATTTTACAAAATATACAATTGTCAAACCTAAATAAGGAAGAGTTGATAAAGCTATTTTATAATTCAAAGTTATTAATCCAACCACAAAAAAAAGTAAAACAACAATTCCTAAAAGAAGTACTCCTAAAGTATTTACCATTTTATTTATGCTAGGTAAAAGAAAACCAGACAAAAGAATTAGTTGGGCTATAAGTCCAGTTAAAATTATTGGATGAATTAAATTATCAATTAACTGTTCTTTTTTAGAAAAAATTAAATATTCTCCTTGAAAAATAAACATTGAATTGTTTGGAGGCCATTCTAAAAAACATATTTGAAAGGCGATTACTAATGCTAAATTAAGAATGCGTTTCATGTAATATAACAAATGAAGATTGTATTCAAATTTACAAAAAAAATGATTCTATTCTAAAAATGGTTTTAGTGTTTTTTCCATTAATTTATAACCTTTTAAATTGGGATGAACACCATCTTCTCCCAATTTCTTCTGTAATCCATAGTTTTCATCTACCATAACAGTATAATAATCTACAAAAGGAATTTGGTTATTATTGGCGTACATTTTTATCATCTTATTCAAAACGATTACCTTTTCTGCAGGTTTAATTTTAGGATTCCAATTAATATGATTCGCTGGTAAAACAGCACATAAAATAACTTTAATATTACTAGTTAATGCCAAGTCTACCATATCAATAATATTGTCTCTAATTGCTTCTAACGATATTGGTCCCGAATTTTCAGCTATGTCATTAATTCCAGCTAGAATCACAACAGAATGCGGATGCAATTCCACAACATCTTGTTGAAATCGTTTTACCATTTGAGATGTAGTTTGTCCGCTAATACCCCTGTTAATTATTGTTAGATTTTGATATAGAGTGGCGTTTTTCGGTGTCCAAAATTCAGTTATTGAATCACCAAATAAGATAATTCGTTTTCCTTTATTACTGATTTTATACAGTTTTTCGTTTTCAGAAGCGTAGCGTTTTAAGTTGGCGAAATCGACTTTCATTTGTAATAGAAACTGAGTTGCAGCGTATTTATTCAGATAATCAGAAATTTAATTTAAACCCAATCTTGATTTCAATTTTAAAAACAATAAAGCAATTGAATAAGCATCATCAGATATTGAAATCCGCTCTGTTTTAGGTATCTTAAAAAGCGTAGATAACTCTTCTAAAGAAAAGTTTTTGTCATTAATATCATGTAATTTTTTATACATTACTTCAATATCAATTGCTTCGTTTTTAATTCGTCCACAGTCTAATTTCTCTAAAGCTTTATTAATCATTTCTACGTCAAAATGAATCCGATGTCCAACTAATACAGCATTTTCAATATATTTAATAAAAGATTCTAAAGCAATTGGTTCAGCCATTTTAGGCAAGCTACTTTCTAGTAAAAAATCATTTGAGATTCCGTTATCATGTAAAAATTTGTATTGTGGAATTACAACTTCAAAATGATCTCCAATAATTATATTATTTTTAATTATCGCCATAGCCCCAAAAGACATAATTACATCTTTATCCGGATTTAAACCAGATGTTTCTAGACTAAGAGAAATATATCTATCTGATTTAGTTTCAAATTTTGATAAGTAGGTCTTCCAAAATTCGGGATAAGGTTTGTTGATATTTTTAAGCCAATCAATCATTGTTATGAAAATTGTGTCAATTGAAATTTATATTTAATGAGTTCTTCTAATTCTTTCATAGGAGCGAGTGCATTTTTCAATTTTTCTTTATCTATTTTAGTAAGTTCGTCTAGATTTATGAATTGACCTGTACTATCGTTTTTTAGTCCTTCTAAAGTTCTAAATTTTGATAATATTATAAATGCTTCTGCGCAATCTAAATAAATTTCAGAATATTTAGGATCTGTAATTGCTAATTGTTTGTATCTGAGATAGGTATTATTTATTCCTTTGATGTTTAAATTTAAGACCAATAAACGAGCACCATCAATTAGTGGCATTAATGCGCGAGTTTTAATGTCAAATTTTCCTTTATTTTCGCCAACTTCTTCAATATTAAATTTTTTAAAGAAGTTAAGCGGGGTAGGTTTTTTCAAAGCATCATTTCCTAAATAATCGAAAAATAAAGCATTGTTTTTAGAGTTTTTAAAGATGTTTTCTGTAATTAAATCTTCAATTTTTTGTTCACCAAAAGCCATTTCATAATCGAAGAAAACACTACTAATTTCATTTGAATTTTCACCTGGAGTATTCATCCAACTGTTGTATTGTTTTATCCAATCTGTCAATGATTTACACCATTTCATATTGCTAGCTACATGACCTTCAGGAGAAAGTACAAACCCAACTTTTTCTAAAGTAGCAGTTGTTTTCTTAGCTAATTTTATAAAGTAATCTTTAATATCTCTGTATTTTTCAACAGCTACATCTTCAAAAACTAAAATATTATCTTGATCGGTATATAAAAGTTGTTCTTTTCTTCCTTGACTTCCAATACAAAGCCAGGCAAAACGGGCCGGAGGTGAACCCAAATCTAATATAGCAAGTTCAACGGCTCTTTTAACAATTGCTATTGTCATCTCACCAGCTATACTGCTAATATGTTGAAGCGGAATATTTTTAACAATAGAAGATTGAATAATATCTGTTAATTTATCCCTAACTAATTTTAAGTCTTTTGGACTATGCGATTTTTTAATTTCTTTTAATAAAACACCTGGATTATTGGCTTGCGCAACAATTAAATCGTGTTCAGAAATAATACCTTTTACATCCGATTTGTCAGTTCCATCATGCGTAACGCAGAGATGAGAAACATTATATTTTAACATAATTAATTGCGCTTCAGCAACTGAAATGTTTTCGGTAACTGTAAATACTGGAGATGACATTATTTTATCTATAGTTGTAGTGATTTCATATCGTCCTGTAGCAATTTTAGAACGGAAATCAGAATCTGTAACTATTCCAATAGGATAGTTATTATCAATAATAATGGCACTATCTATCGAATTATCTGTCATAGTTTGTGACACATGTTTTACAGAAGTATTAGATGTTATTTTTAATGGTGTTTTATTATAAATTAAGGACTGAAAATAAAGCATATCTGATTGACCATCAGTATGCATAACATTATCAGACATGAGTTTTCCGGGATTTTCTTTATCAAGTGAATTTTTTGAATTGGCCGCAAAACTTTCTAATAAAAAATTTAATATTTCAGCATTTTGAGCTACAAATGGTTTAAACGTTGCAATGGGTATAGCATATATAATACTTTCTTCACGCGCTTTTGCTGTCATTTGATAATTGTTCTTCGCAAAAAAAGGTCTTAAACCAAAGATATCGCCAGTATAACATTTATTTAATAAGGTTTCTTCAGCATCAGCTATCACAGTTAGATGAATTACTCCAGATGCTACTAAATAAAAACTATCATGTAAAGAATCATTAATTTGAAATAAATATTTATGCTTTTCCAAATTGATTACTTTAATTGAATTAGCTATCGTAACTAAATCATCGTAAGACAAAAAATTAAACGGTTGGTATTCTTTTAAAAAATCGGCAATTCTTTCGGTAATTGTATTACTCATAGTTACAAGTTATTTTATAAAAATAACAAAAATTAATCAAAATACAAATGTAATAAAGTAAAAGATTGAAATAGTATTGATAAGCTATTTTATTGACTTATTTATTGTATTTACTCAAATAATGCTATATGCAATACGAACTATAATTTATATTATGTAAAATAGAAAATTTTA
>CALPIE020000019.1 GCA_943323545.2 Bifidobacterium breve
GCGTATGAATAGCAGCGGGTTTAATAGCAGGTTCAATTCCGATAAATGGCACTTGGTATTTAGCTCGAAGTGCTGCAATAGCATTTGTAGTCGCTGTATTGCAGGCAACAACAATTAGTTTGCAATTCATATCAAGTAATAGTTCGGTGTTTTTAAAACAGAGTTGGATAATTTCTTCTTTTGATTTGTTTCCATATGGTGCATTTTTGCTATCTGCTAGGTAAATGGTATCTTCATTAGGAAGTAGATCATTTATAGCTTCCCATATAGAAGTTCCTCCTATTCCGGAATCAAAAAGGCCTATGGAATTATTATTAGTCATCAAAACAAATATAAAAAAAAAACTGTTCCAATTTTTTTGAAACAGTTTTTAATTCTATTAAAATAGGTTATTAAAATCCTAAATCTTTTTTAACGTCAGCTGTTAAATCTGGTCCATCTGTAAGTAATAAATCAGTAGCATTTAATACATATTGGTATCCTTTTAACTTTCCTACTTTTTGAATTGAAGCTTTCACTTTTTCTAATAATGGTTTCATCAAATCGCCTTCTTTCTTTTGTAAGTCAGATTGAGCTGTTTCTTTAAAATCATTAATTCTTTTAATCATATCTTGCACTTCGGTTTGACGTGTTTGATTTATTGCTTCTGAAACAGTACTAGCTTCTGTATCGTATTTTTTAATTTTTACTTGGTACTCATCTACCATTGTTTTGTAATCTTTGTCATAAGTCTCACTCAATTTTTTTAATTGACCTTGAGCTTCAAGCATAGCAGGCATTTTCGACATTAATTCATTTACATCTACATGGGCTACTTTTGCTTGTGCATTAATAGTTTGGGTTCCAAAAAAAGCAATTGCAGCTGCTATTACTAAAGTTTTCAATTGTTTCATCATTCTTAAAAAGTATTAATTATTATTTGAATTTATTATGGTTTATTTTTAGCGTCTTCTTTTGCTTTTTTAGCGGCTTCTCTATCTGCAATAACTTTCAATCTTTTTTCTTCAGCTGCTTTTTTTCTATCTTCAATTATTTTTTTTCTATCTTCTAAAGTTTTCTTTTTTGCTTCAGCAGCAGCTTCTTTTTTTTCTGCAGCTTCAATTTGTTTGTCTGTAGGGCCTTCTTTAGGATCAGGATTAGTTGTTGAATTTGTAACAGGATTTGTATTTTTTCCTGGAACCGTGCTCGGATTATCAGAAACTGTGCCATTTTTCTTTGCCGCTTTATCAGCAATCATTTGTTTTCTTTTGTTGTCTGCTGCTTGTTTTCTTTCTGCAGCTGCTAATTTACGATCTTCAACCATTTTCAAACGGGCTGCTTTTTTTTCATCAAGTTTGATTTGTCTTTCAGTTAAAGCTGGATTATTGTCAATCATGTCTTGTTTTCTTTCTTCTTCAGCTTCTTTCTTCAACTCTTTTTTACTTTTTTGTTCTCGTTTTTCAGTTCTTGTTATAGATCTCACTACTTGGTCACTTATGTCATGTCTTTTTGCAGCAAAAAGTATTGTAAGATCTGAAGATCTGTCAAAAATGTAATCGTATTTTTTTGCGTCCGCTATATCTTGAACTGCATTAAAAACTTGGTCTTGTATAGGTTTAACCAAAACAGCTTTTTGTACAATTAAATCTCCATTAGGTCCAAACTTTTTTTGTTGAAAATCTAATAGTTCTGTTTCTAGAAAAGCAATTTCTTCTTCTCTTTCGGCTAAAAGTTCTTTTGTAAGTAATACTTTTTCTGATTTTAATGTTTCTTTTTGTTTAGCAATTTCAATTTTTTTAATTTCAATTTCCTGCTTCCATTTTTGGGCTTTTTGTTCCAACTGATTTTTAGCTTCAGCATAATCTGGAACTTTTTCGAGAATATATTCCATATCAATATAGCCAACTTTAACGCCTCTTGTTTGAGCATTAGTTGTATTAATAAATAAAATAGCTACTAATAATACTAAAAAATATTTTTTCATAATGTATTGTTTAATAATTATAACAAATATAATTAAAATTGTTGACCAATTATAAAATGTGTTTCCCAGCCGTTTTTTTGATTTGATAATGCACCAGGAACAGCATCGAACCCATGCCCAAAATCGATTCCTAACAATCCAAAAGCAGGCATGAATACCCGTAAACCAATTCCAGCTGATCTTTGCAAGACAAAAGGATTGTATTTTTTAAAATTAATATAAGAACCTCCAGCTTCTGCAAAACCTAACACATATATAGTTGCTGCACCTTTTAAAGAAAGCGGATATCTTAACTCTAATGAAAATTTATTATATATTGGATCTCCACTTAATGATGATAATGATTGGTTTGGATATCCTCTTAATTGTAATACTTCTCTTCCATCTAATGCAAAATTAGCTAATCCATCTCCTCCTAAAAAGAATCTTTCAAATGGCACAACACCATATGATAAAGTTTTTGTTGGATCATTAGGATCATTACTAACACCTCTATCAGAATTGTAAGCGCCAAGATAACCAAATTCTCCCAAAGTACGTAATACTAACTTATCATAAATAGTTGTAAACCAATCTGCTTTAAACTTAATCTTATAATATTCCAACCAACTAAATTTAATTTGATCCACTTTTGCAGGATCTGCTGCTGCATCTGCAACTCCTAATGCTTTTGTAGGCCTTGGGTTACTTTGAGAAGGGAATTCTGTTAAATAACTACCTGGTGTAACAAGAACGTTATTTGAATCGAAATATTCTGTACCGTTATATATATATTTATTTTCTACTAAATTGCCTAGATTTTTATAATCTATTCCATTAAAAAGAGAATAAGGTAATGTAAATTTTGCAGACAAACTAAATTCTGATCCTCTAGTTGGGTAAATAGGATTAACAGCTTTACTATTTCTTGTTAATGCAGTTGTAAATGCCAAGTTTCTAGATGAACCATTACCAAATGAAAATAAATTAGTAAAATAATTATTTAAATCATAATATTGAAAACTTACAGCATTTGATAACACAAAATAATCGTCTGGAACAGTTAGTTTTTTTGCAAATCCAACTGAAATGGATGCGATATTGAAACTCTTATCTCTATCTGCACTACCAGAAGTTCCGGTAAACAAAAATTGATTACTATAAGAAAAAGAGGTAGAAAAATTAATTGGTTTTTTACCTCCTAACCAAGGTTCTGAAAAGGATAAACTATAGGTTCTGAAAAAAGAACTAGCTTGAGCTCTTAAAGAAATTTTTTGACCATCACCCATTGGCAATGGCCTGTAAGCATCTTTTTTGAAAACATTTCGAAGCGAAAAATTATTAAAAGACAATCCTAGTGTACCAATAAATCCACCACCACCATAACCACCTTGTAGTTCAATTTGACTAGATCCTTTTTCTACTAAATTGTATTCAATATCAACTGTTCCTGCAGTAGGATCAACGTTTTTAAATTTAGGGTCTATTGCCTCGGCATCAAAAAATCCTAATTGACCAATTTCACGAATGGTTCTAACCAATTCCTCTTTACTATATTTCTGACCAGGTCTTGTTCTTAATTCTCTGTAAATTACAGCGTCATTTGTTTTATCGTTACCAACAACAGTAATTTTATTAAAGTAAGCTAAAGGCCCTTCAGTAACTCTGATTTCAAAATCGATAGAATCGTTTTCTGTTTTAACTTCAACTGGATTAATATTAGAAAATAGATAACCGTTATTTTGATAAAGATTTGTAATATCTTCGCTATCTGGTTTTGATTTATCGGCAATTCTCTTTTCTAATAAAACACCATTGTATACTTCGCCTTTTTTAATGCCTAAAATTCTATTTAATAATTGATCTGAATAAACAGAATTCCCCAAGAATTTAATATTTCCAAAATAATATTTGTTTCCTTCTTCAATTTTAACATTAATAGCAATTTTATTCTTTTTTTTATCAAGCCAGACCGAATCGGTAACTACTCTTGCATCGCGATATCCTTTCTCTTTATATTTATTGACAACAGTAACTAAATCTTCTTTGTATTTATCTTTTACAAATTTGGAAGATTTTAAAATTCGAATTGGATTAATTTGTTTAGTGTTTTTCATTGCAGCTCTAAGTTTAGCATCAGTAAACTTTTCATTGCCTTCGAAATTTATTTTTTTAATTTTTAATTTTTGACCTTTATCTATGGTCACAACCATTTTAACTTCGTTGATAGTAGTAGTATCTGTAATTGTATTAATAGCTACTTTTGTGTTAAAGTATCCATCTTTTTTGTATTTGTTTTCTAGATAATTCTTTGTAGTAGTTACTAAATTTTCGTTAACAATTTTACCTTTTACAAGATCGTTTTCTTTTATAATATCTTCAATTTTTCCTTTTTTAATTCCTTTTATTTTTACGTCACTTAATTTTGGTAATTCAATGATGAATAATTCTAAATAGATACTATCTCCTTTTATTTCATTAACATAAAAATCAATATCACTAAAAAGGCCAAGTTTGCCTAACTTTTTAATTGCATTGCTGATTTCTTCTCCAGGAACGGTGATATTTTGTCCTTTTTCAAGTCCAGCAAAAGTTACAACAGTCTGTTTATTAAAGGTTACTTTTCCGGTAACATTTACATCAGCTAAAATATATTTTGTTCCTTGATCAAATGGGATTCTTTCTTGTGCTTGTAAAGAAAATTGATTTCCGATTATAATGCAAAATAATAACGTTCCAAAAAATTTATTTAACACTACTATTTTTTTTAATTTGTTCACTTGTTTTTCCAAATCTACGTTCTCTTTTTTGATAGCTAACAATGGCCTCATATAAATCATTTTCTTTGAAATCAGGCCAAAGAACATCAGTAAAATAAAGTTCAGCATAGCAAATTTGCCATAACAAAAAATTACTTATTCTGTGTTCGCCACTTGTTCTTATTAGTAAATCTACATCCGGTAGATTGTGCGTGTAAAGATGCTGATTTATAATTGATTCATCTATACTATCTATTGAAATTATATTATTTTTAACTTTATCGCTTATATTTTTAACAACATTTACTAACTCTTCTCTAGAGCCATAACTCAATGCCAATGTAAGGGTCATTCTAGAATTATTCTTAGTAATATTAATAACTTCATTTAGTTCTTTTAGAATAGACTTGGGCAATTTTTCTAAATTCCCAATAGAATTTAAACGAATATTATTATCTTGAAGTGTTTTTAATTCATTTTTAAGAGAATGTACTAACAACTTCATTAATGTATTTACTTCCAATTTAGGTCGGTTCCAATTCTCAGTAGAAAATGCATAAAGTGTTAAGTTCTCAATTCCTAATTTAGCACAAGATTCTATAGTAATACGAACAGATTTTGTTCCATTTTCATGACCAATAGCTCTTAATAAACCTTTTTGTTTAGCCCACCTACCATTCCCATCCATAATAATTGCTAGATGTTTAGGTAAATTCTGTTTATTTATAGATTCAAGTAAATTCATAATTTTAATCAAAACAATAACAAGGTTTCTCGCCAAAGGTATAAGTTAAAGTAAATCCAGAGAAAACATACCAATCATTACTATTAATATTTCCGAATTTTTGAGATTGTAAATTTTCATTGGTTGGATTACTTCCATCAATATCGTCAGCAAATGTATAACGTGCACCAATTTCAAATCCTAGAATTAATTTTGGAAAAATATTAGATTTAATACCAACTACCATTGGGATACCAACTGTTGCATGCTTAGAGTCTGACTTCGTTTTATCATTTAAAAAAAACAAGCCATCATAAAAAGTATAAGTAAGACCAGTAAATACATATGGGGTTGTTTTTTGAGTTAACTCATGTAAATTAAAATCAAAAAAATTAAATTCTAAACCTCCCGATATTTCTGTAATACTATTTTTAAATCTCAATCCTCTTTTATACCTACCAGGCACTTTAGACTCTAAATCATTTCCCATCAATGTGCTTTGAATTAATGAAAATCGATATGCATGTCTTGGACTTTTATTCCATTTGTATATCAAACCATATGCAGCTTGATTTGGAGCAATATAATTTGTTTTTCCTACATCACCTATAAAATTACTTCCACCAAGAAATACTCCAATTTCATTAATTTGGGCATTAAGCTTTGTAAATCCTATTAAAATAGTAATAAAAATCAGTTTTTTCATAATTGAAAATAGCGTGCAAATATAATAATTATAAAAACTAATAAAACATGATATTAGTATTTATAAAAAATAATTTTAACACAACTAAAATCATCCAACTTTTATCAAGAAGTTTAGGTAGCAATAGTATTAATTATTAATTAATTTCTTTTATCTTCTCCCCACAACAACTTTTTTCTTAATGTTTTTAAAAAAGTTTCTTCTGGGATTTCAACCATTTTAATTGAAAAGTTTGACTTCTTGATAGTCAAAACAGTATTTTTATTTATAGAGGCAATACGAGAATCAAGAGAAACCAAATAATTGTCTTCACGTCCAGAAACATTTAATTTTATTATTGTATCATCTGTAATTACCAAAGGTCTTGCATTTAAATTGTGTGGGGCGATTGGTGTAATTACAAAACTCTTAACATCTGGTGTTAAAACTGGGCCGCCACAACTTAAAGAATATCCAGTTGAACCTGTTGGCGTTGAAATAATCAATCCGTCTGCCCAATACGAATTTAAATATTCATCGTTAAGATAAGTTTCAATTGTAATCATCGAAGTGGTGTCTTTTCGACTTACAGTCACTTCATTCATTGCAAAATTTAAATCGGCTATTTGATTATTATACGGAGTACTATCTAAACTTAATAATGTTCTTTCTGAAATGGTATATTTTTTTTCTATTACTAATTGAAGAAATGTAGCAATGTTTTCTTTTTGTACTGTTGCTAAAAATCCTAATCGGCCTGCATTAATTCCTAATATTGGAATTCCAGAATCTCTTACAAAAGTTGCAGCTCTTAAGATTGTTCCATCGCCACCTATACTTACTAAAATATCAAAACTTGAATCTAAATCTTTGAAGTTGGAAAAAGTTAGATATTCTTTTTTTACTATTTTCTGTTCATAAAGTATATTTAGAAAAGTTTTTTCTATTACCAATTCAACTTTATTAAAATTAAAGAATGCAAAAATATCACTAATAATAGGTCTAGTGTCGTTTTGATAATATTGACCAAATATGGCTATTTTCATTTTTTTAAATATTCAAATATTTGTCTAAATAATCGGAACGTTCTTTTAAATTAATTAAATAATTATCTTCATGATGTTCTGAAATAATTTCGTAATTATACCTTCTAAATGTTTGGATGATTTCATTTATTGGTCCTATAGCAATTTTAATTGTAACTTGAATTTTTTCAATATCAGTTTCAGAAACAAATAATCCTAAAAGTTTTCCATTATTACTTTCTACGATTTGAGTTATTTGACTCATAGAGTAATCTGATATATTCTTTTGCACCACAATAATTCCACCTTGTTCTTTCAAAAATGGCGTTTCATGAAAAAACTTAACAATATCTTCCAATTCGTAATAACCAAGATAAGTATTATTTTCATCCAAAACAGGTACTACATTAGTATGATTTTTAGCAAAAACCTCTAATACATCTAACCACATCATATTATTTCTAGCAAAGAACCCTTCAAGTGCATATTTATAATCGGCTGCATTTTTATCAACGTCAAAAGTCTCTACGTCATCTGAAGCAATACAACCTATAAATATTTTCTCTTCTAGAATTGGAAAATGAGAAAACGAAACATCAATAAAAAAAGATTGAACATCTGCAATGGTTTCTTTGCTATCAATGGCTTTGTAATCATTTGTTATATAATCGGTTATATCTGTCATAGTTTAATTTAAATATTGCATGCAAAATAATCAAAATTTAGAACATAAATCCTTATTTTAACTTTGTATTTTTGCAAACAAATTTATAAACAAAATTATTTTGTATTTGTTATGACAAAATTAAGTGTAAATATTAATAAAATAGCTACTTTACGAAATGCCAGAGGTGGGAATGTTCCCGATTTATTAAAAGTTGCATTGGATATTCAAAAATTCGGAGCTCATGGAATAACGATTCACCCTCGTCCAGATGAAAGGCATATTCGCTACCAAGATGCGCGTGATTTAAAACAAATCGTCTACACCGAGTTTAATGTTGAAGGAAATCCACAGCATAATTTTATCGATTTAGTTCTTGAACTAAAACCTACTCAAGTTACTTTAGTTCCCGATGCTATTGGTGCCATTACTTCATCTGCAGGATGGGACACTATAAAACACCAGTCGTATTTGACAGAAGTTATTCTGGAATTCCAACAAAACGGTATCCGAACATCTATTTTTGTTGATCCCGATTTAAAAATGATTGAAGGAGCTAAAGCTACAGGTACTGATAGAATCGAATTGTATACCGAAGCATTTGCTCATCAATATGGTTTGGGAAATAAAAAAGGAATAGAACCCTACACAAAAGCAGCAAATTTAGCCAATGAGTTGCATCTCGGAATAAATGCTGGCCACGATTTGAGTTTGGATAATATAAAGTTTTTTAAAGAAAATATTCCAGGTTTATTAGAAGTCTCTATTGGACATGCCTTAATTTCAGAGGCACTTTATCTCGGTTTAGACAATGTAGTAAACATGTATTTACAAAAATTAAAATAATAACACAATCAAATCAAGGAAAGCAAAAGGATAAACACTCCGTGAACTCTATGCTTTTCCGTGACCCGAGACCAAAGGTCGAACAGTCGAAGAAATCTCTGCGTAACAACTATGCTATACTCAAGAATAGAAGGACAAGGCCTGCCATTACTAATTATCCACGGATTTTTAGGAATGTCAGACAATTGGAAAACACTTGGCTCTCAATATGCAGCACAAGGATTTCAAGTACACATGCTTGATTTAAGAAATCACGGAAAAAGTTTCCATTCCAATGATTTCAATTACGATTTAATGAGGGATGATATTTTAGAGTATTGTAAAGCTCATTATTTAAATAATGTTTCTATTATCGGACATTCGATGGGCGGAAAAGTAGCGATGCTTTTTGCAACAACTCATCCAGAAATGGTTGATAAATTAGTTGTTGCCGATATAGGTCCGAAATATTATCCACCGCATCATCAAGAAATTTTATCAGGATTGAATGCTGTTGATTTTTCTGCTAAACCAAGCCGAATAGAAGTGGAAGAAACTTTATTTCCTTACATTCCCGATTTTGGCACACGACAATTCTTAATGAAGAATTTGTATTGGAAAACACCAGAACAATTAGCTTTCCGATTTAATTTAAAAGTTTTCAATAACAAAATAGAAGAAATTGGAACAAAGTTGCCTGAACAAAATACGTTTAATAATCCAACTTTATTTATTAGAGGAGGAAATTCCAATTATATTTTAGATACGGATATTCATAACATTAAAAAACATTTTCCTAACTTTCAGTTAGTAACTATACCAAATGTGGGTCATTGGCTGCATGCTGAAAACCCACAATTATTTTTAGAAGAAACAGTTGTGTTTTTAAAACAAAAAAAAGTCCTCAAATAAATGAGGACTTTTAATTTGACTAAAGATTTACGCTTAATTTTTTACAAATTTCTTAACAGCTTTGCCAGAGTCTGATGTGATGTTCATAAAATAAATACCCGCATTTAAATCAGATACATTAATTTGAGCTTCAGAAACATTGCTCATTTTAGTAGTGCTAACAGTTCTTCCATTAAGATCAGTAATTACAACTTCATTTAATAAAATATTTTCTGAACTAGAAACAGTTACTATATTATTTGCAGGATTTGGATAGGTAGTAAATTTGCTAGATAAAAACTCATTGTTAGATAAAGTACCAGTAACTGAAATGTTGTCTAAGAACATTACATATTGATCGACACCATCATTTCTAAAAGCAATTCTAATAGAAGTCCCAGCATATCCGTTTAATGCAGCAGTTCTGTAATTTCCTGCGCTTAATTCATTGTTAACATCTAATAATAATGTAGTAAAATTAGCAACTTGACTTCCGCCTGTTGGTGAAACATACACTTGATAGTCTTCTAAAAAGGTTGAATTACCCAAACTTTGTGCAGCCCAATTTAAGTTAACACTAGTAGCGCCAGCAGGAATAGTAATTAAAGGTGAAACCAACCAATCGTTGGCAGTTCCAACTGGATTATACCACGAATTACTTGCAATAATATTACCTGCCATTCCAGTTGCAGCAGCAGGATATGCTGTATAAGCTGGATTAGCACCTTGTATAGCCGCTAAAGAAAGAACACTCCAAGCATCTTGAACTAGAAACGATAGTGGCTCTCCATCTGTTCCCGTTGGCCCAACTGGAGTTAAGTTGTCTAAATTGTAAAGCGTCCAACCAGTAATTCCAGGTCCTACGCCATCCCAGTTTTCTGCAAAAATAGTAGATTGTGCATTTGCACTTATACTACCAATAAATAATAAAGAAAGTAATAGTTTTTTCATAAGTTTTTTTTAAAAAGTTAATAAATGCAAATTTAAAAATATAAATCAATATTTTATTGTTAAATTTTAATTAAATAATATTATTTACTTTTGTCTTATTACCAAATTATAGATTTCTATGAAATTACTTATCAGAATTTTAGTCACTTCAGTACTTGTGATGATTATTTCCTACCTTATGAATGGGGTAATTATTGATGAATTTTCAACTGCATTAACAGTAGCCATTGTGCTCGGACTATTAAACTTTTTTGTAAAACCCATTTTAATTCTGTTCACATTACCCGTTACCATATTTACCTTAGGATTGTTTTTATTAGTAATAAATGCATTTATGATTATGGTTTGTGATCACTTCATTAATGGTTTTTCTGTAAGTTCGTTCTGGACAGCACTTTTTTTTAGCATCATATTATCATTTTCACAATCTTTAATTTTTAAGCTATCTGGCGAAGGGAAAAAATCAAATTAATCAAAAAATAAAACTTGGTTGGGTTGTTGAAATGTTATAATTTTGCAACCCAATTTTAGTATGTAAAAAGATGAATATCACAAAAAATAATGTCGATGCATTAAATGCCATAATAACTGTTGAAGTTACCAAAGCCGATTATGCTCCAAAAGTAGAAAAAGTATTAGCAGATTATAAAAAAAATGCTGCCATTAAAGGTTTTAGAAAAGGCACTGTTCCGATGAGCTTAATCCACAAACAATACGGAAAAGCTGTTTTGCTTGAAGAAGTGAATAAAGTGCTACAAGAAAACTTAAACAAATATTTACAACAAGAAAAATTAGATATTCTAGGAAATCCACTTCCAAGAGTTAACGAAACTATTAACTGGGATGCTGACGATTTTAAATTTGATTTCGAATTGGGATTAGCACCAACTTTTTCTGTTGATTTAACAGCTAAAAACAACATCACCAACTACAAAATCATCGCCGATGATACGATGTTGAACGCCCAAATTGCAAGAATTCAAAAACAATACGGAAAAATTATATCTCAAAATGAAGTGGCTGAAGGAAACGATGTTGCTGGAACTTTTTTAAATGAAGAAAAAGGCATCAATAACCGAACTACTTTAGATTTAGAAATGCTTGCTGATTCAAAAACAGCAAAAAGTTTTATCGGAAAAAAAATTGGCGATGTAGTAACTTTAAAAACCAAAGGATTATTTAAAGATGACCATAAATTAATGGATTATCTAGCCGTAAGTCATGATGATGTTCACGGATTAGATGTAGAGGTTACTTTTGCAATTGACGAAGTAATTGCCAGTGAACCAGCGAATTTAGATCAGGAATTATTCGACAAATTATTCGGACCAAAAGTAATTACTTCTGTTGCTGAATTAAAAGCTAAAATAAAAGAGGATGCCGAAAATCAATTCGTGCAACAATCCAATCAAAAATTCCTTAATGATGTTACGGAGTTTTTAATTGCAAATACAAAATTCGACTTGCCTGCCGAATTCCTAAAAAAATGGATTCAATCGGCAGGCGAAACTCCTCTAACTGCCGAACAAGCAAATGAAGAATACACAAAATCTGAAAATGGCTTGCGTTACCAATTAATTGAAGGTAAAATAATGGCAGAAAACAACCTGCAAATTACATTCGAAGATTTGAAATCTTATACAACTGAAGTAATCAAAAAACAAATGGCGCAATTCGGACAAATGAACCCAACCGATGATGATGTTCAGGGAATTGTAGCTAGAGTGATGTCAAATCAAGATGAAGTAAAACGTCTTTCAGAACAAGTAATGAGCGAAAAAATGTTGCAATTGTTCAAAGACAAAGTAAACGCAAAAACCAAAGAAGTAAATTACGAAGATTTCATCAAAGCAATGTATGGTGAATTGAGCACTAAATAATTTATTCCTTTAAAAAGTAAGCGAAATCAATCATTTACCTCTGAGCATAGAAACGAAAAATGATTAACCTTAATTAAAAAATTACTATATTTGAGCGTCAAAGTCATTGATTTTGGCGCTTTTTTTGAAGCTAATCCAGCTATTCGTTTCAAGTTTTTTGTTTCCAACCTTTTTTTGTAAGTCACAAAAAGAGCTTCTGTTAGTCGCTTTTTTGCAACAACAAAAAACAGGTTCAAAACTGCAAAAGCTTTCCTCTACTATCTGGGCTAGGGTTTCAACTAAAAATAGACAATATGTCATTAATCAGAAAAAGGGTACAACCTTTGAACGATCGGTTTGACAACTCATAACTCATAATTCATAACTCATAATTAACAAAAATGAACTACGGAAAAGACCCAAGAGCTACACTAGAACTGGCGAAGCAATTTAAAAAATTTGCAACAAAAAAACACGGCGTCAACAGCATGTATTACGATAAAATCGTTAGCAGCATGACACCATACATTATCGAAGAACGTCAAATGAATATTTCACAATTAGACGTTTTTTCGCGTTTAATGATGGATAGAATTATCTTCATGGGAACTGGTGTAGACGATTATATGGCGAACATCATACAAGCACAACTCTTGTTTTTAGAATCGGTCGACGCTTCAAAAGATATTCAAATTTATATCAATTCTCCTGGAGGAAGCGTTTACGCTGGACTCGGAATTTACGATACCATGCAATACATCAAACCCGATGTAGCGACTATTTGTACCGGAATGGCAGCTTCTATGGGTGCTGTTTTACTATGTGCTGGCGCAGCCGGAAAACGTTCTGCTTTACCACACTCAAGAGTGATGATTCACCAACCATCAGGCGGTGCGTCTGGAGTAGCAACAGATATGGAAATTAACTTGAAAGAAATGTTGAAGTTAAAAGATGAATTGTACCAAATAATTTCACAACATTCAGGTCAAACCTTCGATAAAGTACATAAAGATTCAGAACGCGATTATTGGATGATTGCCGATGAAGCAAAAGAATACGGAATGATAGATGAAGTTTTAAGAAGATAAATTAATTCAAAGTTTCAGGTTTCAGGTTTCAGGTTACTAAACTTGAAACCTGAAACTTGAAACCTGAAACAAAAAAAATGGCAAAACAAGTATTAGAATGTTCCTTCTGCGGAAGAAAGAAACCAGAAACCAATTTATTGATTGCTGGTATCAACGCCCATATTTGTGACCGTTGTATTGAACAAGCACACGGAATAGTATTGGAAGAATTAAAATCCAATTCAAATATAAAAATTGCTTCTGATTTAATTTTGCGAAAACCAAAAGAAATTAGAGCATTTCTTGATGAATATGTTATCGGTCAAGAGCAAACCAAGAAAGTAATGTCGGTTGCTGTTTACAATCACTACAAAAGATTGATGCAACAAAGCGCTAACGATGATGTTGAAATTGAAAAATCAAACATCATTATGGTCGGACAAACAGGAACCGGAAAAACATTAGTGGCTAAAACAATTGCCCGAATGTTAGATGTTCCATTAGCAATAGTTGATGCAACGGTTTTAACAGAAGCTGGATATGTTGGTGAAGATGTTGAAAGTATCTTAACGCGTTTACTTCAAGCTGCCGATTACGATGTAACCAAAGCCGAACGAGGTATCGTTTTCATTGACGAAATTGATAAAATTTCGCGTAAAAGCGATAATCCATCAATTACACGAGATGTATCTGGAGAAGGCGTTCAACAAGCTTTATTGAAATTATTGGAAGGAACAGTAGTAAATGTCCCACCAAAAGGAGGACGAAAACATCCCGACCAGAAATTCGTTGAAGTCAATACCCAAAATATTTTGTTTATTGCGGGCGGTGCTTTTGACGGAATTGAGAGAATTATCTCCAAACGATTAAATAGAACCGCTGTTGGATATGCCACTTCCAAAAACACTGATAATATCGATAAAGATAATTTATTGCAATACATTATCCCGAAAGACATCAAAGATTTCGGATTGATTCCAGAAATTATCGGTCGACTTCCCGTATTAACACACATGGATCCTTTAGACAGAGACACTTTGCGTTCTATTCTAACCGAACCAAAAAATGCGTTAATTAAACAATACGAAAAGTTATTTGCCATGGATGATGTCAAATTCACTATCGATAACGAAGCTTTAGATTATATTGTAGACAAGGCTTTAGAATACAAACTAGGAGCTCGTGGTTTACGTTCTCTTTGTGAAGCTATTTTAACAGATGCGATGTATGATTTGCCTAGTTCAGATGAAAAAGAACTTCATATTGATAAGGCTTATACACAAGAAACTTTGAATAAAAATTTATTAAAACGACTAGAAATTGCTTCTTAGTTGGTTGGAAATTTATTTTAACTATCTCTAAGATTTACTTTTGTAAATTTTAGAGATTCTTTTTTGATAGATTTTTCTACACATCTTTTATTATAACAACTCATCCTTTTCGGTCCACAGGAAATCAAAAAAAGTGTTAGTAATGCAAATGTGATAATTCTTTTCATTTTCAATTTTTTATTTCAACTTGCATTTGTTTCAATTGTTCTAAATAATCGCGTTGGTTTGAAAGTCTCGGAATTTTATGTTGTCCACCTAATTTATCATTTTCTTTCAACCAATCATAAAATAAATTTGGTCGCGATACATTAATGACTAACTCATTTAAAGTCATGTTATTATAGCGTTTGGCTTCATAATCGGAGTTGAGTGTTTGTATTGTTTCATCTAAAACCTTTTGGAATAGTAAAATATCATCAGGTTGTTTTTTGAATTCAATCATCCATTCATGTGCGCCTTTTTCTTTTCCTTTCATAAATATTGGAGCAACGGTATAATCAATTACTTCACATTTTAATGCAGAACATGTTTTTGCAATCGCTTGATCCGTATTCTCTATCATTAGTTCTTCACCAAAAACATTGATATAATGCTTGGTTCTTCCAGAAACTCTAATTCTGTAAGGTTTTAAAGAAGTAAAACGAACAGTATCGCCTATCAAATAACGCCATAAACCAGAATTTGTAGTAATTACGATAGCGTAATTTTTAAATAATTCTACCTCAGCAAGTTGAATGGCTTTTTGATTGGAAGTACCAAAAGTGTCCATCGAAATAAATTCATAAAAAATTCCATAATCCAACATCAATAATAAATCATTGGAATAATTCATATCTTGAATGGCAAAAAATCCTTCCGAAGCGTTGTAAATTTCGTAATACTTAAAATTATTGTTTGGTAAAATCTTTTGGTACTGTTCGCGATAAGGTTCAAAATTAACACCGCCATGAAAATAGACTTCTAGATTGGGCCAAAGTTCATAGAGATTCGAATTGTTGGTTTCGGTTAGAATTCGATTGAGCAAAACCAACATCCAGGAAGGAACACCAGCAAAACTTGTTACATTTTCAATTTTAGTTTCGTTTATTATTGCGGATAATTTGGTTTCCCATTCACTCATAAGTGAAACTTTATTACTCGGGGTGCTACTAAACTCGGCCCACAAGGGCATGTTTTCTATAAGGATTGCAGATAAATCTCCAAAAGATGAATTGTTGTTTTCATAAATTTGTGAGCTTCCCCCTAGGCGCAAACTTTTACCAAGAAACATCTCTGAATTCTCATTGTTGTTCAAATACATACACAACAAATCTTTACTTCCTTTATAATGACAATTTTCAAGTGCACTATCACTTACAGGAATAAATTTGCTTTTTGCATTTGTTGTTCCGCTCGATTTAGCAAACCATTTTATAGGTTCTGGCCAAAAAACATTCTGTTCTCCTTTTCGAGTTCGTTCTATTAAAGGATCTAATTCTTCATATGTTGAAATGGGAACACGTTCACTAAAAGTACTATAATTCTTGATGCTTTCAAAATTAAATTGTTTTCCAACAACTGTTTCTTCTGAAGAACGAATTAAGTTCATCAATAATTCTTCTTGTACTTCATGAGGATATTTTAAAAACAACTCAATCTGATGAATGCGTTGTTTTAAAACCCACGAGGCGATAGAATTGATTATTGGAAAAGGCATTTATTAATTATGAATTACAAATTAGGATGTATAACTTTACGCTAAAATAACAAATAAATCTATATTACTTAATCCTAAATATAAAAAATGACTTACGAAGGCGTTCTTACTAAAATGCAAACGGAATTTTCTAATCCCATTCAATATTATTTGGTTTTTGAAAATAGCTTTTTGAATTTAAATCAGTTATTAGACAAGTCGCTTGAAATAAATTTTTTGGGATACCAATGTTTAAATTGCGGGAAGAAGAAAAAAATTTTCCGTCAAGGATTTTGTTACGATTGTTTTATGAGTAGTGCTTCGGCAGGTGATTGGATTATGAAACCCGAATTAAGCACAGCGCACTTGGATATTGAAGACCGTGATTTAGACTATGAAAAAAAAGTACAATTACAACCTCACATTGTGTATTTGGCCTTATCAAGCGAAGTAAAAGTAGGTGTGACGCGAAAAACACAAGTGCCCACAAGGTGGATTGATCAAGGTGCAATTCAGGCGATTCCAATTGTGGAAGTCCCAAATCGGTATTTAGCAGGAATTACAGAAGTCGCGCTTAAAAATCATTTTGCCGATAAAACCAATTGGCAAAAAATGCTTAAAAACGAAGTGCTTCCTGTCGATTTAATAAAAGAAAGAGCATCGTTAAAATATTTAATTCCAAAAGAGGTACAAGACTATTTTCATCCTGAAAAGGAAGATTTGTACGATTTGCATTTCCCGGTATTGGAATATCCGAAAAAAGTAACGAGTTTGAATTTAGATAAATCGCCTAATTTTTTAGGAAAACTAACTGGAATAAAAGGGCAATATTTGATTTTTGAAGACGGAACCGTTTTTAATGTTCGGACTTTCGAAGGTTATGTGGTGAAGATTTCTTTATAAAGATATATTACCATTACCCACAAAACTGACATTCCGAGGAACGAGGAGTCTCATAATCAGGATTAATTGATGAGATTGCTTCGCCTGTTCGAGCAAAGCTCTCGATTCCTCTTTACTCTGAATGAAAAGATTGTGCTAAATTTTGTTTTATTAAGGATTCTCTTTTGGTTTCTCCTTTTTCTTATTAAACAAACCATTTATTAAATCGGTGGCTTTTGTTTTTACATCTTCTTTTTTCGGATCCGTTTTAGTTGTGTCGCCTGGTTTTTTAGGTTTGATTAAATTCTGCAATGCAGAAGTTCCTTGATTTATTATCTTGTCCTTTTGTTGTTTGACCAAATTGTTCGCCAAATTAGTTGTCGCTTGTTTGATATCGGTGGTTACTTTTGGTTTCGAAAAGTTTCCAGTAAGAATAGCATTTATTGGTATGTTTTCTATTTTAGCTGCATCTGATGGCGACAATTTTGCGATTAACGAATTGGCTTCTGTTCCTAAATATTTTGCAGGAACATCTAATTTCAAATTGTAATTCATTGATTGATCAAAACCGTGCGTTCCGCCAACAGCTATATTAATGTCTTGGTATTTTAAATTGAAAGGTTTAACTGTTACTTTTCCGTCTTTAAAAGTCAGAGCCGCTTTTAAATCGTTTAGATTTAGTTTTTTAATATCAATAAATTTTAAATTGTCATCCAACGCATTCAATAAATTGGAATTGTTTGAATTCACTGTTGTGGATAACAATTGGCCTAACAAATCTCCAGATATGGTTTTTAAATCGGGCGTCATCTCATTGGCATCCAAATTACCTGAAACTTTTACGGTCGAATTTAATTTTCCATTAATGACACCAGCAATTGGTGCGATTTTTTTAAACATGTCCAATAGTGTAAAGGTTTGTGCAATATCTACTTGATTCAAATTCAAATCCATATTAAACGTTGGCGTTTTTTCTTTGGTAGAAACTACGCCGCTTACGCCAACTTGTCCGCCAAAGGCATTGGTTTTTATATTTTCTAATGTAACTGTTTGGTCTTTAACAATTAGTTTTCCGGTGCAATCTTTTAAAATTAAATTATCATATAAAACAGTATTAGCCTTTGCTGTTAAAGAACAATTTAAGAAAGCTGGAATTTTCATTGCCTCTGTTTTTTTAATATTACTTTCTTTTTTTGGATCGGCAGTAGTCATGAAATCATCAACGGCAAGTTGGTTTGAATTTAGATTGAAGTTACCTTTTAACTCTTGGTTTCTAAAAACAAATCCGTAGAAATTTTCAAGAATACCTGTTACATTCAAATCGCTTTTCCCTGTAGTTGCTTTAAATTCTTTTAGGTAAACAGTACTCGGATTAAATTGTACAAACGCATTGCTAATGGTCATTCCTTTTCCATTCTCATCAGTATATTTAAATCCCGATAAGCTCATCGTTCCGGCATTGTAAATATTTTGATACTGATTTGTTTCTACCGATTTCATGTCGAATTTCGTTGTAACATCAGCTTTTAATATTCCGGTTAACGGCTTGTCTAATTTAATTGGATATGCTTTAGATAGATTGGATAAATTGATAGTTCCTTTCAAAGCGGCATCTACTAATGCATTTGTTGCCACGTTTTTGATATTGGCTTTGGCGTTAAAAACATCTTGGTCGATTGCAAAAGATAGTTTATCTAAATTCACATATGTGTCATTCATAACACCCGTTTCGTTGATGATTTTGGTGTCGATGATAATATTTTTAACCGATTTTGGTAAATCAGGATATTGAAATGAGGCATTGTTGGAAGCAATAGCGATATTGAATTTTGGCACAGTAGTATCTGAATATAAACCTTTAGCAAATCCCACTACAGTAAATTCACCCGAAGTTTTTACGTTTTCGATATTGCTTCGATAGGTTGCGGGAATCAATCCTAAGAAATTTTTAAAGTCAGAAGTTGGTGTTTTGAATTTTAAATCATATTCTTGACCCGCATCTACCAATTGAATAAATCCATCAAACTCCAATGGCAAATCGTTGATTTTAGCTTTGTTTTCTTTGAAAGTATATTTGTTTTTCTTCAAATCTATTCCGAGAATGGCGTCCAATGAAATGGCTACATTATTTATATAGTTCATTTTGTCCATTGTTAAGGAAAGTTTGGCAGTTGTTTCGGTATCTAAATCGAGTACATCGTTAGTAAAATCGCCACTTCCAGAATGATTGATGCTGTCTAAAACCATTTTAATTTTTGAAGCTTCATCAGTGTATTTGAATTTAAAATTCTCTACTTCGTATTCTTTTATTTTTAACGCTAAAGATTTGCTTTTACCGTTGTCTTTTTTGTCCTTATTTTTTAGGGCGATGTCGTAATTTCCAACTCCGTCTTTGTTGAAGATAATATTGATGAGTCCATTTTTAGAGGAAATGCCTTCGATATTCATTGGCTCATTGTCGTCATTAAAAAGTTCCATTACTGACATTTTTAAATTCAATTCGTCGAATGCAACTAAAGTATCACCTTCGAATGGCGCTTTGTTGATTATGGATAATTTTTCAATGGAGATGGTGGCACGTGGGAAACTTTTAAACAAACTCAAGTCTGCATCTTTAAACGCAACTTTAGCATCTAGATTTTCGTTAATGGATTTAGCGATTTTGGCTTTGATTTGGTCCTTAAACAAATAAGGAACCGTAAAGGCAACAACTAGGAATACTAACAAAACGATTCCTACGATTTTCAATATTTTCTTAACCATTTTTATTTTTTTTTGATTTCAGTTTTTAGCAAAAAGCTTGCCTAGATTTACCATTTGCACAAAAATACTGATTTATGATAAATTGAAATTGTAATATTTTCATAAATCGTTACATAATTTCAAGGTTTAAGTAAATAAAAAACCATCCAGATATATCGGGACGGTTTTAAATGATAGCAGTAAATTTTTATTATTTTATTTCTAATTCATAAGGCAACATTGCTTGAACGCCTCTCAGTTGTTGTAGTCTTTTTATACGTTGAAGAATCATGTAATTTTCGGTTCCAATTTCTTCTTTAATCATTGCTTCTTTGCTTTGTGCTAATCCAAATTTTGACAAGATATCATCTAAACTTTTTTCATATTCTGGAAAATCTTGGGTTCTGTATTTTTTAATTTTTGCTAGTGAAGCTGCTTTTGCAATAGCATCATCCATGCCGCCAATTTTGTCGACGAGTCCAATTTTGATAGCATCGGCGCCACTCCAAACTCTACCTTGGCCAATCGCATCGACTTGTTCAAAAGACATTTTTCTGCCAGCAGCCACACGATTTACAAAAGTGGAATAAATTTTCTCTACACCTTCTTGAGCAAATCCTCTAAAGTTGTTATCCAATGGTAAAAACGGACTATATCCTGCGGCATTTACATTTGTTTTAACTTGTTCAACATTTAATCCTAATTTGTTTGCAGCTTGGGTAAAGTTGGGTAACATCCCAAAAACACCTATTGATCCAGTAATGGTATTAGCTTCGGCATAAATGGTGTTGGCGTTACATGCGATATAATATCCGCCAGAAGCGGCATAATTCCCCATAGAAACGACAACAGGTTTTACTTTTTTAGTTAATTCAATTTCTCTCCAAATCAATTCAGAAGTCAGCGCATTTCCACCCGGACTATTAATTCGTAATACAATTGCTTTTACATCTTCATCTTTTCTGGCTTCTTGGAGTGAACGGCGCATAGATCCTTCGCCAATAACATCAACATCGCCTTCACCATTGGCAATTTCACCTTGTGCATAAATTATTGCAATTTTATCTTTTGTATTGTAATCTTTTGATGTAGTAGCTACTTTTTCAGCATAATCTTCAATTGAGACAATATTATAATCTTCATTATCATCAATTTTTAAAACTTTTTTTATATCAGAATGGTATACATCTTCGTAGGCGATTTTATCAATTAACTTTTCTTTCAAAGCCATTTGTGGACTTCTCGCCATTAGACTATCAGCAATTTCATTTAAATGTTTTTCTGAAATTTTTCTGGTAATTGCAATTTCAGAAACTACTGACTTCCATATAGAATTTAATAATTCAGTAGTTTGTTCTCTATTAGCGTCACTCATTTTATTTTCTAGAAATGGTTCAACGGCACTTTTGTATTTTCCGTGACGGATAATTTCCATTTTTAATCCTGATTTTTCTTGAAAATCTTTGAAGAACATAATTTCTGTTGACAAACCTTTAAATTCTAATTCGCCAATTGGATTTAAATAAATAGCATTAGCAATTGAATTCAAATAGTAACTTTTTTGAGAATACACATCTGCATAGGAGTAGATAAATTTTCCTGATTTTTTAAAATCTTCTAATTCATCTCTTAATGCTTTTGTTTGAGCCATACCAAGAACAGATTCATTATTTAAAATTGAAATTCCTTTGATGTTGTCGTCTGTTTTTGCATTTTTAATAGCGTTGATAACATCTGTTAATCCGTTGTGTTTGTCTTTATTATTTAAAAAAGTTAAATCATCATAGGTTACTTTTCCAGCATAATCAAATTCTATTTTGGATAAGTCAAGATTGATTACAGAATTATCTTTTACGGTTACTGTTTCAGTATCACTACTAAACAAGGCTCCAATTAACATAATGCCAAAGAAAAAAATCATACAAAAAACAAAAAGCCCTACAATTGTAGCTAATACATTTATTAAAAATCTCATAATTATTAAATTTGATTCATAAGTAGTAAAAATGATTAAAAAGTTACAAATGTTTGTTTTTATATTAAAAATAGTTATCAACAGAATTAATAAAAATACTTCAATCTAAATTTCTTTTTAGTTATTTTGCGTGATATGAAATCGCAACATCAAGTTATACTTTCTTTAGGTACAAATCAAGGGCAAAAGCTTGAAAACATTAATAAATGTATAGCATTATTACATAATGAAGTTGGCACAATTATTAAAGTGTCGTCTTTGTATGAATCTGATTCTTGGGGTTTTGATAGTGATAGTTTTTACAATTGCATTGTAGTAATGCATACCAATTTGCCTCCATTTAAGCTTCTAAAAAAAGTATTAAAAGTTGAGTCTAAAATGGGTAGAATAAGAAAAACTACAAAAGAATATGAATCAAGAATAATTGATATTGATATCATTGCATTTGATGAAGAGATTATAGAATCTGAAAATCTGATAATTCCACATCCCTTACTTAAAAAAAGATTATTTGTTTTAATTCCCATACAAGAAGTAATACCTAATTGGACACATCCTATTGATAAAACGACAATTTCTGAAATCATCAATTTATGTGATGATAATAGTAAATGTTTAATTGTTTCTAAACTTTTTAATCCAATTGATAAAATTTATTTAAGTTCCTATAATTATATTGCAATTGAGGGAAATATTGGTGCGGGCAAAACTACACTCACTACAAAAATTGCCGAAGATTTTAATGCTAAAATTGTATTAGAGCGATTTGCGGATAATCCATTTCTTCCTAAATTTTATAAAAATCACAATCGATATGCATTTCCTTTAGAGATGTCTTTTTTAGCCGATAGATACCAACAAATAGCTGATGATTTGGCACAATTCGATTTGTTTAAAGATTTTATCATTGCAGATTATCATATTTTTAAGTCATTAATTTTTGCAAAAGTGACTTTATCGGAAGATGAATTTCGTTTGTATAAAACCCTATTTGATATTATTTATAAAGAAATGCCAAAACCAGATTTGTATGTTTATCTATATCAGAATACGGATAAATTATTGCAAAATATTAAAAGAAGAGGAAGAAGCTATGAGCAAAAAATTTCAAAAACTTATCTTGAAAAAATTAATAACGGATATTTAGATTATATAAAGACTCAAAAAGATTTAAATATTTTAGTTATTGATGTTTCAGATAGAGATTTTGTAAAAAATCAAATAGATTATGTTTTTATATTGAACGAAATAAAAAATAAAATATAAAAATCAATTCATTTTTTGAAACAAATCCCAAACAACAATTCCTGCACTAACAGACACATTTAAAGAATGTTTTGTTCCTAATTGTGGAATTTCGATAGTCCCATCGCACAATTCAATTGCTTTTTGTGAAACACCAAATACTTCATTTCCGAAAATCAATGCGATTCTTTTCTTTTTTGAAGGAATAAAATCATTTAATAATATGGCGTTTTCAACTTGTTCAATGGCATAAAGTGCAATATTATCTTTTTTTATTTTTTCAATTAACTCCGTAATGTTTTTACTGTATTCCCAATCTACAGTTTCGGTTGCACCCAAAGCAGTTTTGTGAATTTCTTTATTTGGAGGGATTGCAGTTATGCCACATAAATAAATTTTTTCTATTAAAAAAGCATCAGCAGTTCTAAATACAGAACCTATATTATGAAGGCTTCTAATATCATCTAAAATAATTATAATTGGAGTTTTAACAGCAACTTTAAAATCTTCGACTGATTTTCTATCCAATTCACTGTTTTCTAATTTTCGCATTTTTTTAAGTAAAGATATTAAATAAAAAAGCCCTCAAAATGAGGGCTTATAAAATTATAAATTTTTATTTAGCTTTTTACTGGAGCCGCTGCTGGAGCTGCATTAGGGTCAGCTTCAACAGTTCCTTTTATTGTAAGTACTTTAGACTCTTGACCTGCTGCGTTAGATTTTAATGTAACTGTTTTTGTAAATGCCCCAACTCTATCTGTAGCATATTTTACGCCTATTGTTGCTTTAGCACCAGGCGCAATTGGTCCTTCAGGCTTTGTTGGAACTGTACATCCACATGATCCTTGTGCACTTTCGATAATTAATGGTTTGTTGCCATTATTAGTAAATACGAATTCTCTTTTTCCATCTGCATTGTGAGGAATTGTACCGTAATCAATTGTTTCGGTTTCGAAAAGCATTCCTGGTCCATCTACAGTTGGAGTAATAACTTTAGGGCTTGCAGAATTTTCAATTTTAGCTTTATTAGCTGTTGATTTAGATTTTGATTGTGCGTTTGATGTCATTGTACCAAAAGCAACTAACATAGATAAAAATAGTATTTTTTTCATTTTTAATTAAATTAAATTGTTAAACAGTACAAACCTAATTAAAAAAAAACATAGTTATCACAACGATTTTTAAATTTATATTAAATGAAATGTTAATGATAAAAATTGATATTAAATAATTAAATTCGTAATCTCATTTTTAATTTTAAAAACTATTGGCCTCGCAAGATAAAAGTAATAAAGAAACTCCGTTAATGAAGCAATACAACGAGATAAAGCGAAAGTATCCAGATGCTTGTTTGTTGTTTCGAGTTGGGGATTTTTATGAAACTTTTGGAGAAGATGCAGTTAGAGCTTCGAAAATATTAGGAATTGTATTAACGAAAAGAGGAGCAGGTTCTGAAACAGAAACCGCTCTTGCAGGATTTCCACACCATTCTTTAAATACGTATTTGCCAAAGTTAGTCAAAGCAGGACTTCGAGTTGCTATTTGTGACCAACTAGAAGACCCAAAAATGACTAAAACTATTGTTAAACGTGGCGTTACCGAACTTGTAACTCCTGGTGTTGCTATGAATGATGAGGTTTTGCAAACTAATTCTAATAATTTTTTAGCAGCAATTTATTTTGGAAATAAACAACTTGGTATTTCTTTCTTGGATGTTTCAACAGGTGAGTTTTTAACTGCTCAAGGGAATGATGAATATATTGACAAGCTGCTTCAAAATTTTAATCCGAGTGAAGTATTAATACAAAAAAATAATAAAAATCGTTTTAAAGAAATTTTTGGAGACGATTTTAATACATTCTATATAGAAGATTGGGTTTTTCAAGAAGATTATGCAATAGATATATTGACAAAACATTTTAAAACCAATTCACTAAAAGGATTTGGAATAGAAGACTTATTCGATGGAATAATAGCTTCAGGAGCTATTTTATATTATTTATCAGAAACACAGCATAATAAGATTCAACATATAACCTCCATTCAACGTATTGCAGAAGATGCTTATGTATGGATGGATAGATTTACTATTAGAAATTTGGAGTTGTATCATAGTTACAATCCAAATGCTGTTACTTTATTAGATGTTATCGATAAAACGCTTTCGCCAATGGGAGGAAGATTGTTAAAAAGATGGTTGGCATTGCCTCTTAAAGAAATTAATAAGATTAGAAGCCGTCATGAAGTTGTATCTTATTTTAAAGAAAATAGCGAAGTGCTTCAAAAAATACAATTTCAAATTAAACAAATTTCTGATTTAGAGCGATTGATATCTAAAATTGCAGCTGGTAGAGTCTCACCAAGAGAAGTAATTTATCTAAAAGACTCTTTAGATGCTATTATTCCTATAAAAACTTTAACGCTAGAAAGTAAACAGGAGGCAGTAAGAATTATTGGGGATAGTTTACATGCATGTGATTTGCTCCGTCAAAAAATAAAATCAACACTAAATCAGGATGCTCCAGTAGCAATTTCTAAAGGAAATGCAATTGCAAAAGGGATCAATTTAGAACTTGATGAATTGAGAAATATAGCCTTTTCAGGCAAAGAATATTTGGAAGGAATTGAATCAAGAGAATCAGAAAGAACTGGTATATCTTCATTAAAGATATCGTTTAATAATGTCTTTGGATATTATATAGAAGTTAGAAACACCCATAAAGATAAAGTTCCTCAAGAATGGATTCGTAAGCAGACATTAGTAAATGCAGAGCGTTATATAACAGAAGAGCTAAAAGAATACGAAACAAAAATTCTTGGGGCTGAAGAAAAAATACATCAAATAGAAGGACAGCTTTTTGAGGAGTTAGTTGAATGGATTTCAACTTATATAAAACCAGTTCAACTTAATGCAAATTTAATTGCTCAATTGGATTGTTTGTCGTCATTCACTCAACTAGCCATTGATAATAATTATGTTTGTCCGGTTTTGGATGAATCATTTGATTTGGAAATAACAGAAGGTCGCCATCCTGTTATTGAAAAACAACTACCAGTTGGCGTACCATATATTACTAATAATGTTTTTTTAGATAGAGAAACCCAACAATTAATTATGATTACGGGTCCAAATATGTCGGGAAAATCAGCTATTTTGAGGCAAACAGCATTAATTGTTTTGTTGGCTCAGATGGGGAGTTTTGTGCCTGCTGAAGCACTTCGAATGGGAATTGTAGATAAAATATTTACAAGAGTTGGCGCTAGTGATAATATTTCAATGGGGGAATCAACTTTTATGGTCGAAATGAATGAAACTGCCTCTATTTTAAATAATATTTCGGATAGAAGTTTGGTTCTTTTGGATGAAATTGGCCGCGGAACAAGCACCTATGATGGTATTTCTATTGCTTGGGCTATTGCCGAGTTTTTACATGAAAATCCAACTCGCCCAAAGACTTTGTTTGCCACACATTACCATGAGTTAAATGAAATGAGTGAAGTGTTACCTAGAATTCAAAATTATAATGTTTCAGTTAAGGAATTAAAAGATACGGTGCTTTTTATTCGAAAATTAGTTAAAGGAGGGAGTGCTCATAGTTTCGGAATACACGTTGCTAAAATGGCTGGGATGCCTCAATTGGTAATTCAAAAAGCACAAAAACTTTTAAAGAAATTAGAAAAAGATCATTCAAGTGATGTATTAAATGGGATAAAATCCAATAAGGAAGAGATGCAACTGAGTATTTTTAATCTTGACGATCCATTATTAGAAGAAATTAAAGAAGAAATACTAAATTTAGACATCAATACTTTAACACCCATTGAAGCTTTAATGAAGTTAAATGAAATAAAAAGAATGCTTCAAAAAAAGTAAATAAGGGGTTTTCAATAGGTTATCAATTTGCACTTATTTTTTTAATAAAAACCTTTGTATTTTTCAATTTTAGTGTTACATTTGCCACCTCAATACCGAATAAGTATTTAAGTATTGTAGTTCTTACAAAAATTGAAATGCGAAAATAGCTCAGTTGGTAGAGCGCGACCTTGCCAAGGTCGAGGTCGCGGGTTCGA
>CALPIE020000020.1 GCA_943323545.2 Bifidobacterium breve
ATGAAGAACATTTGCCAAAACGATTGCATACATCGAGTATTTTGTTAATGACAAACCATCTGCAAATTGTTTGTATCCTTGATAAATTATCAATGGAACAAGTGAGAATGCTACCCAATTTAAATACGGAATTGCCAATGCAATTACATCTTTTGGTTGGTGTAACAATTCCATTAAAGGATTTGAAATCACTATTAATCCAAACAATAAAACACCTAAAATGGTACATAAAAAGAGTCCGTGATGAAAAGCAGAACGTATATTAACATTGTTTTTTTCAGCATCTGCTTCAGCTACAATTGGAGTTATCGCAGTTGAAAAACCAATTCCTATTGACATGGCAATAAAAATCATACTGTTTCCCAATGACACTGCTGCTAATTCGGTAGAACCTAATTTTCCTACCATGATATTATCGACAATTCCAATTAATGTATGTCCAACCATACCTATAATTACAGGATAGGCCAACTGTAAATTATATTTAAATTCTTTAGTATATTGAGAGAAATTCACTGTTTATTTTTGTTTTCAAAGGTAATTATTAGGCAACATGAACTTTACAAATATGCACGATTTTTTTTGACTTAATTGTTAATGTTTTTTAAAATGAAAAAACTTGTATAAAGCAATCCGTTTAAAAAATTTACCCTTTTAACTGTTCTTTATATACTGCTATATTCGCCTTTACCTTCGCATCCAATTGCGGTTCAACAATATCTGTAAGCTTTTCCAATTCGTTCCAAATAATTTTAGCTACAATATATCTTGCAATTCCTTTGTCGTCAGCCGGAATAATATACCAAGGAGCATAATCAGTTGAAGTTTTGTTAATGGCTTCTTCGTAATAATTCATATAATCATCCCAACGTTCACGTTCTTTTAAATCGCCAGTAGAAAATTTCCAATTGTCTTCTGGATTTTCTAAGCGTTTTAATAATCGAAGTCTTTGTTCTTCTTTACTCATATGAAAATAAAACTTCAACACTTTGGTTCCGTTTTGCACAATATGCTTTTCAAAATTATTGATTTGCTCGATTCGATTTTCCCAAAATTGTGGAGTGATGTCTTCTACTTTAGTGATTTCTGGTAAATTCTCAAACAATATATACTCGGGATGCACACGCGTGACCAAAACATTTTCATAATGTGTTCGGTTAAAAACGGCAAATTTTCCTTTTTCTGGCAAAGCCAAATAATGACGCCACAAATAATCGTGTTCTAATTCAGTCGAATTGGGTGTTTTAAAACTATGAACAACCACACCACGCGGGTTAAACTCTTTAAAAACTTCACGAATTAAGCTATCTTTTCCACTACTATCCATGCCTTGCAAACAAATTAAAAAGGAATATTTATTATGAGCATACATGGCATCTTGTTTTTTACTCAATTTAATTTGTATTTTATCTAAAGCCAATTCTTCCTCTTTATTATCGGTGTCTAGACTATATTTTGTTGGAAAATTAGACAATTGAATTGTTTCTTTTACTTTAAAAAATTCGGTGTTAATTGAGTTCATAGTATTATTCGTTTAATTGTATTATTTTTATAAGCTATTTCCTGCTATCCGCTATATCTTTTTTTTATTTTGTACTTCTACTCATAAAGTTTAACAACTGTAGTACAAAATAAAAAAAAGGATACCGCTACTATCAGGGCTATTCCGAAGTATCGGAAGTTAACATCAGCAAACTTATGGAAAAATTGCATCTTTCTCTACTATTTAAAATAATTGGTTTAGGTTCCGCATCTGGATTAATTTATCAAAACAATACTATTTTAGCAATTGGCGATAACAGTTCATTTCTATATGAATTCCAAATTGATTCTGAGAAATTAGAGCGTTATCCTTTAACTGAAAATCCGCAAGAGAACATTCTTAAAAAACTCAAACCCGATTTTGAAGCGATTACACAATTTGAGAATAATTTGTATTTATTTGGTTCGGGTTCAACCGAAAACAGAAATACGATGCTTAAAGTTGATCTATCAACCAAAAAAGTGATGGCAGCATATGATTTGTCCGATTTGTATTTAGGCATGCAATCGTTCGGAAAAATAAATCCAGAAGATTTTAATATTGAAGGAGCTATTTACAATGGCGAAAGTTGGTTTTTATTCAATCGTGGCAACGGAAAAACCAATAAAAATGTAGTCTTTACCATTGATGGTGAAAATCTTACCACTGAATTTAGAATTATTGCTAACGACTATATACTACCAAAATTAAAAGGCTTTCGCACTAGTTTTACGGATGCTATTTTGGTTGACGATAAAATTTATTTCTTAGCAACCGCAGAAAACACAATATCAACGTATGACGATGGCGAAGTGTTAGGAAGTATTATTGGTTGCATAAATGTAAAAACAATGGAAATAGAATATACCAAACAAATTTCCAAGACACATAAATTTGAAGGTATTTCACTTTATAAAAAATCGGCAACTTTTATCGAGTTTTTACTTTGCGAAGATAATGATACCGATGTTTTAGAGTCGAGTATTTTTTCCTTAAAATTAAGTATCAAATAGTTAACTTTAAAAGAAAAAATACTTTAAATTTGAAGTTAAACTAACTAATATTACATATTATGACTAAAAAAATACTTCTGTTATTACTTTTCTTTGGATTTACAACAACTTTTTCCCAAAACAACTATTTAGATTTTGATGGCACCAACGACAATGTAGACATTCTCAATTCAGGAAATGCAGTTGCAAGTGCGACAGCAATCACATTATCTTGTAAAGTTTTTCCAAAAAGCACGACTATGGGGTTTCCAAACTTTAATGGTTTTGCTGGTTATAGAAACGAAACTAATTTCGATTTTTATTTGATTCAATTATCGGCAACTCAGGTCGAAGCCAGATTCAGAAATTCAGCTAACGTTGCATATAGCTTAACTTACAATGGGTTGGTGTTAAATCAATGGAATCATTTTTTTCTAGTTTACGACGGAACAACACTTAAGATGTATTCAGGAACAACTTTGGTAACCTCAACACCAGCTTCGGGTTCTGCTCCAGCAGTAAATACGTCAACTTTGAAGATTGGTTTGGTGCAATTTCAATCTTTCAATTGGTACCACAACGGTTATATAGACGAAGTAAGCCTATGGAATAAAGGACTTACAAGTACCGAAATAGCAGCGATTATTGCTAATAATGGCGAAATTGCCAATCCTTTAATTGAAACAAATTTAAAGCTATATTATAAATTCAATCAAGGAATTCCTTACGGAGTGAATACAGGTTTAATGTCACTTACTGATGAAAAAGCAACCAACAATGGTACTTTAATTAATTTTGCTTTAACAGGAACTAGCTCTAATTGGGGTAGCCAAACTATGAGTAATAGTGATTTTAATTCGGAAAAAGGTTATGTTTTTCCAAATCCAACTTCAAACATTTTAAATTTCACTGGTTTTTCCGATATTACCTATATCAAAATCGTAGATTTATCTAACAGAATTATTATTGATAATAAAATAAATGCTATGCAAGAAGCAACCATAAATGTTAGTGAATTGCAATCAGGCGTTTATTTTGCAGTTATAAACAATACCAAAAAAATAAAATTTATAAAAAAATAAAATACCTTTACAACTGATTCTTACAAGCTTATCGTAATTGATAAGCTTTTTTTATTAAAAAAAATAATCGTTCCCAACCTTTTTATGAAATAAACGCTCTTTACAATAAAGACATTCATTGTGATAAACGAAACCCAATTAATAGCATGTAAAAAGATGCAGCGAGAAGCGCAACGGCAAGTGTATGAATACATGAGTCCAAAGCTATATCGCACTTGTAAACGCTATTTAAAAAAAGAAGAAGAAATAGAAGAAGTATTGGCCGATGCGTTCTATACTATTTTTACAAAAATGGATCAATTAAAAGAATTAGGTGCATTTGAAGCTTGGTCCAGAAAAATAACAGTTAATAATTGTCTTCATCATTTGAAGCGAAATATAAATTTTAATCTTTATTTAGAAGATACTGCGCTTCAACTCTATCCCGAAAGTATTCCGGACACCAATTTAGAAGAAGAAGATTTATTGAATTTGCTGCATTTTATTCCAGAAGGATGTAAAACTATTTTTAACCTTTTTGTTATTGAAGGTTATGGTCATAAAGAAATAGCCGATATGCTAAAAATTTCTGAAGGGACTTCAAAATCACAATTGAATGTAGCTAAAACCAAATTAAAAGAGTTAGTCAACAATCATTATTACAAAAATGCAAAATAGTACTGAAATTAATTCAGCATAAAAAATGGAAAATCAAGATAAAATATTCAATCAAATAAAAACCGCTGCTGTTAATGCAGAAACCAAAGAC
Organism: Bifidobacterium breve; assembly: GCA_943323545.2. GTDB lineage: Bacteria > Bacteroidota > Bacteroidia > Flavobacteriales > Flavobacteriaceae > Flavobacterium. The sequence continues at coordinate 4,345 of CALPIE020000020.1, forward strand.
TTTCCTTCCTTGGAAAATATTTGGTCACGAGTAGAAGTAAAACTCGATAAAAAGGTTTTGAAAAAAGAAAATACACTTTGGAAAAAAATAGCTATAGCAGCTTCAATATTACTGTTTATTTCATTAGGATATCTATATTTCACAACTGAAAATAGATTAGTTATTCCAAAAAACGATACCGTTATTACAGATAAAAATAAAGCTATTGCTCCTTTAAAAAATGAAAATACTATTAAACCTCAATTAACCAATCCAGCTATTAAAGAGAATGCCAATCAAATTTTAGAAAAACAAATAGCTACTCAAAATCAAATTGTAATCAATTATGAAACAAAAAAAGCTGATGAGAAAAATAAAGATTATATAAAATACGATACCGTTTCGACAAATAATATATATGAATCCAATTTAATTGCTAAATCAAGTGGTGCTGTATACAAAGATGTAGAAATGCTAATTTCTAGAAATAAAGAAGAGGATGCACAACAAGATAAATTTAAAAAATCAGTTCCATTAGTTGTAATTGATAAAAGCACTTCTGAACAAAATCTTAGTAAAATAGATGCTGAAGAAATTGAATCAATTGAGTTATTACCAGATCCATTATATATAATTAATGGTATAAATTATACTGAAAAAGAATTATTCGGACCTAATCCTACTAGTCCGTATGCGCCTCTAAATAATTTAATTATAGAAAACATTTCTGTATTAAAAAAGGAAGAAGCTATTCCAATTTATGGCGAAAAAGGCAAAAAAGGGATTGTTATTATAACTACAAAAACAGGAAAACCTTCTTTTAAAAAATCCTAAAAACAAGCATTTAATCTTTAAATTTTTATATTATGAAAAGTACAAAACTTATTTCATCAGCCCTTGCTATGCTCTTTTGTTTGCTAACATTTGCGCAACACTCGAGCGTAAGCGAACAGGCGAAGCAAAAAACAATAACTGGAATAGTCTCAGATAATTCTGGACCATTGCCTGGTGCCAATGTAGTTGTAAAAGGAACTACTAACGGAGTTCAAACCAATATTGATGGTAAATACAGTATCCAAGCCAATGTAGGTGAAACGCTAGTATTTAGTTTTATTGGGTTAGAAGATCAATCTAAAAAGGTTGGCGCCTCTAATATCATTAATGTGAAATTAAAAGAAAGTAAACATAATCTTGAAGAAGTAGTAGTTCAAGGTTATAGAACTATTAGTAGTGATTATGAAAATGATTATTCAAACCATTTTAAGGGAAAAGCAATTTTAGATGAAAAAGCACGTCCTTTAAATTCAAGACCAAATGCCGCTTCAATACAAACTCTAAATGGACAATTGGCTGGAGTAAACATAATTAATTCTAATGTGCAGCCCGGAAATTCATCTTCTGTTATTATTAGAGGAGTTGGTTCAATAAATTCAAATCCTGATCCATTATATATCCTTGATGGAGTTCCTGTAAAAAGTGATGATTTTAGAAAATTAAATCCAAATAGTATTAAATCTGTTGATGTATTAAAAGATATAGCAGCAGCAACTCAATATGGAAATATAGGCAAAAATGGTGTAATTGTAATCAATACAAAAAATGGCGTTTTTAAAAATCTGACCGATAAACAATTGAAAAAGAAATTGAAAGAAATTGAAAAAGAAAATGATACATTAGGATATATAAATCAAAGTATTGAACCTGCTGAAGAAGAATATGAATCGTTTGTAGAAAACGCATTTGAAAGTCCAAAAACAGGTCCGCTTTCTACTTTTTCTATCGATGTAGACAACGCTTCTTATACCAATGTTCGTCGTTTTATAAACAACGGACAAACTGTTCCAAAAGATGCTGTTCGAGTAGAAGAAATGATGAATTTTTTCAAATACCAATATCCACAACCTAAAAACGAGCATCCGTTTTCTATTAATACAGAATACAGTAGTTGTCCATGGAACACCAATAACAAATTAGTTCGAATTGGATTGCAAGGAAAAAATATTCCAACAGAAAATTTACCAGCTTCCAACTTGGTTTTCTTAATTGACGTATCAGGCTCTATGAGTGACATGAATAAATTACCATTGGTAAAAGAATCCTTAAAAGCATTAGTGGCACAATTACGAGATGAAGATACGATAGCTATTGTTGTTTATGCAGGAGCAGCAGGTTTGGTTTTAGCACCTACTTCGGGCGATAAAAAAATGACGATAATAAATGCTTTAGATAAATTAAATTCGGGGGGAAGTACAGCTGGTGGAGCCGGAATCCAACTAGCATATAAAACGGCCGAAGAACATTTTATTAAAGGTGGTAATAACAGGGTAATTTTAGCAACTGATGGCGATTTTAATGTAGGAGCTTCGTCTGATTCTGATATGCAAACATTAATTGAGGAGAAAAGAAAATCAGGCGTGTTTTTAACCTGTTTAGGTTACGGAATGGGGAATTACAAAGACAGCAAATTGGAAACCTTAGCCGATAAAGGAAACGGAAATTATGCTTATATCGATTCTATTCAAGAAGCCAATCGCTTTTTAGTAAAAGAATTTAAAGGTTCGATGTTTGCCATTGCCAAAGATGTAAAAATTCAAATTGAGTTTAATCCAATTCACGTTCAAGCTTATCGATTAATTGGGTATGAAAATCGAAAATTACGTCCCGAAGATTTCAAAAATGATGCTATCGATGCAGGCGAATTGGGAAGTGGACATACTGTTACGGCTTTATATGAAATTATTCCAATTACTACCAAAAGTGATTTCTATAACGAACCATCCGATTTAAAATATACCAAAGTAGAACCAACTGGCACTAAATTTAATGATGAACTAGCGACTATAAAATTCCGCTATAAAAATGCTTCGCCAGTTCGGTCTTCGACCTCGGGTCCAGATGGAGATAAAAGTATTGAATTGGTTCAAGTAATTGAGAACAAATCAAATGCAATAGAAAATGCTTCTTCAGATTTCAAATTCTGTTCGTCTGTAGCTTGGTTCGGATTGAAATTAAGAGGTTCTAAATTAATTACAAACACGTCTTCAGATGACATTAAAAAACTGGCAAAAGAAGGTTTGGTAAATGATGATGAAGGATACAAAGCCGAATTTATCCGATTGATTGAAGGGGCAAAATCAATTGCAAAACTTTAAAAATTGTTAGGTTAAATAATGAGGTTAATTGAAAAACCCGATACGTTTAATGAATGTATCGGGTTTGTTTTTTTATTGCATTCTACAAAATGACTATTTCTCAATTTCACGCAAACTCTCCATTTTTTTATGCGCCAAGAATCCTTTGATGTCTTCAAAATGTTCTTTCACCCGTTTGTGTCCGAATTCGAAAACTTTGGTTGCCAATCCGTCAAGGAAATCCCTGTCGTGAGAGACGAGAATCAGTGTTCCATCAAAATCGCGTAAAGCATCTTTAATTATATCTTTAGTTCTCATATCTAAGTGATTGGACGGTTCATCAAGAATCAACAAATTAACGGGTTCTAATAATAATTTAATCATCGCCAAACGTGTTTTTTCGCCACCCGAAAGTACTTTTACTTTTTTGGTTACATCATCTCCATGAAACATAAATGCTCCTAAAATATCTTTAATTTTGGTACGCACATCGCCAACTGCAATATCATCAATGGTAGAAAAAATGGTGCCGTTTTCATCTAATAATGATGCCTGATTTTGAGCAAAATAACCAATTTGAGCATTGTGTCCAATTTCAACACTACCACCATTAATTTCAATTTCTTTCATGATGGCTTTAATCATGGTCGATTTTCCTTCTCCATTTTTTCCGACAAAAGCTACTTTATCACCACGTTCTATAACAATATTAGCGTCTTTAAAAATCAAATGATCACCGTAAGATTTTTCCAAATCTTTCACAATCACAGGATATTGTCCAGAACGAATAGAAGGTGGAAATTTCAGTTTTAAAGCCGAAGTATCAATTTCATCAATTTGAACTGGTACAATTTTCTCTAACATTTTCACCCGTGATTGTACAGACAACGTTTTAGAAAAAGTACCTTTAAATCGATCAATGAATTCTTGATTATCGGCAATCATTTTTTGCTGCTCATCGTATGCTTTTTGTTGGTGCACACGTCGATCTTTTCTCAATTCTAAATAATGAGAATATTTAGCTTTGTAATCGTAAATTCTTCCCATTGTAACTTCGATAGTTCTATTGGTAATGTTATCTACAAATGCTCTATCATGAGATATAACAACAACCGCTTTAGCCGAATTAATTAAAAAATCTTCCAACCATTGAATACTTTCAATATCCATGTGATTGGTTGGCTCATCAAGTAATATCAAATCGGGTTTTTGCAATAAGATTTTGGCTAATTCGATTCGCATTCTCCATCCACCAGAAAATTCCGATGTTGGACGATTAAAGTCTTCTCTTTCAAATCCCAATCCAATTAATATTTTCTCTACCTCAGCTTCATAATTGATTTCTTCAATAGCGTAAAATTTCTCACTTAGGTCAGAAACACGTTCGATTAATTTCATATAATCGTCACTTTCATAATCGGTACGTATGGTCAACTGTTCGTTTATCTCATCGATTTCGGCTTTCATTTTGAAAATTTCGCCAAATGCTTTAGAAGTTTCTTCCATTACAGTTGCCCCATCTTTAGTCAATAAATGTTGCGGTAAATAGGCTATTACAGCGTCTTTTGGTGCCGAAATATTTCCAGATGATGCTTTAGCTTCCCCGGCAATAATTTTTAAAAGAGTTGATTTTCCAGCGCCATTTTTGCCCATTAAGGCAATTTTATCATTCTCGTTTATTGCGAATGAAACATCGCTAAATAAAGTAGTTCCGCCGAAATGCACGGAAATATCGTTAACTGTAATCATTTGGATTATTAGATTATTAGAATTTTAGACTTCTTAGATTTTTGAAGGTGCAAAGATAGAATTTAGTTGCAGAGTAACAAAGTTTATATACTCAACCGAAACTCCTCAATAACCGGATTTGCTTTTCCGAAATCGACTTCCTGAATGAAAAGCTCTACTGCTTTATCAGTTTGGATACTCGGAATCACATTCGCCTGATTGTTGCTTCTAATAACGGTTGTAACACCAATTGCTTCTATTTTTTGCTGTAAAGATTGTGCAAGCATTTCGGTTCCTGAAAATATTTTTATAAGTCCCATTTATTTAGTTATGAGTTATGAGTTATGAGTTATGAATTATGAGTTATGAATTATGAGTTATGAATTATGAATTATGAATTATGAATTATGTGGAAAGTATTCCTTCTGAACACTGCCGACAGAAAACTGAATACTACTACTCTTCTATTTCGAAAAAAACAGGTTCTATCATGATTTTATCTGCTAGCACTTCTACTCTTTCTGTAATTTCTGTACAGAAAAAAATTCGCTGTGTTTTTTCGACACTAGCTGATAATCTCATGATTGTAGCGTCCAATCGGTTTCTGAAAAGCACATCAGCATCATCAACAACGAACATTTTTACTGTATTCATATTGAATCCAGCGGAGGAAAACATGGCGTTGATTTTAGTTGTTGTACCAATAATGACATCCATTCCGAGTGAAATTTGGTTTTTATCAAAATCGATATCACCTTTATCGTGAACTCCAATTACTCGAATATCAGAATAATTACTTAGCTTTTTAAAAAGATCAATTGCTTCCAAAACTTTGTCTTTATCTTGTACAAAGATTAAAGCACGTGTACTTTCACCAACTGCTTTTTCCAATCGTTGGATAACATTCAAAAGTATGGTTGCAGTTTTTCCTGAACCACTTGAAGATTGAATTACCGCATCTGCTCCGCTTTTTATAGTTGAAAAAGTCTCTTGTTGCATTTCATTGGCTTCGATAAAATCGTTTTCAATTAGTGCTTGTTGGAGGTTGGAATTTATTTTTTTTAATTGCATTTTTATAGTTGTCGGTTGTCGGTTGTTGGTTGTCGGTTCTAAACAGAGGAACTGAAAACAGAAAACTGACAACAATTTATTTACTCGCGAATAACTTAACATCTGTTTCCGAAATCTCTGTTCCGCCAAGGATAATCAATCGTTCGACAACATTTCGCAATTCGCGGATGTTACCTGTCCAATCGTATTCTTGTAATAATTTAATTGCTTTTAACGAAAATGATTTTGGTGAATTTCCTTGTTCGTCTGCAATTTTTGATGCAAAATATTCTATGAGCAAAGGTATGTCATCTCGACGGTCATTCAATGCTGGAACTTTGATTAATATTACTGCTAAACGGTGATACAAATCTTCTCGAAAACGACCTTCTTCTATTTCTTTTTTTAAATCTTTATTGGTTGCTGCAACTACGCGAACATTGACTTTAATATCTTTATCGGCACCAACTCTTTGTATTAGATTTTCTTGCAAGGCACGTAAAACTTTGGCTTGTGCTGCCAAACTCATGTCTCCTATTTCATCTAGAAAAATAGTTCCACCATCGGCTGCTTCAAATTTTCCTGCTCGGTCTTTTATGGCAGATGTGAACGCACCTTTAACGTGACCAAACAATTCGCTTTCAATTAATTCTGAAGGAATGGCAGCGCAATTCACTTCGATTAAAGGAAAATTGGCACGCATACTCTTTTCATGTAGTTGATGTGCAACCAATTCTTTTCCAGTTCCATTTGGTCCGGTTATTAAAACTCTGGCATCAGTTTGAGCCACTTTCTCAACCATTAGTTTGATTTGATTGATTGGTTCTGATTCGCCAATCATTTCATAATTTTTACTAACTTTTTTCTTAAGAATTTTATTTTCTACAACCAATTGCTTTTTATCCAAAGCATTACGAACCGTATTGAGTAAGCGATTCAAATCGGGCGGTTTTGAAATGTAATCAAACGCTCCTAATCGCATGGTATTGATAGCCGTTTCCATATCACCGTGTCCGGAAATCATTACAATCGGAATTTCGGGTTTTATTTTTTTAACGGCTTCGAGCAATTCTTCGCCATCCATTTTAGGCATTTTGATATCACACAATACCAAATCGTAATCGAAATTTTTAATTTTTTCGAGACCTTGCAAGCCATCTTCGGCTTCTTCTACTTGATATGTAACGCTTTCTTCGGTGAGTATTTTGGTGAGTACTCTTCGGATGGAAGCTTCGTCTTCTATGATTAGTATTTTTGACATTGTGTTTTATTTAACCGCAAAGTTCGCAAAGATTTCGCAATCCCGAAGCATCGGGACGCAAAAATTCAAAATTGTTATTTAACTAGCCCCGATGGAAGGAAACGCCGCGCGTGACGAACAGCGGGAAATGCCTTCACTAATAAAGCCCGAAACAATCGCTTCTAATATTTCAACCACTTATACAATTCTTTCCAACTTGGTTTTTTTCCGTACATTAGAATTCCAACTCTATAAATTTTAGCAGCAAACCAAACCACTCCAAAGAATGTTGAAAAAAGTAAAATCATTGAAATGGCAATTTGCCACCAAGGCACGCCAAACGGAATTCGCATCATCATTACAATTGGTGATGTTAATGGAATCATAGAAAAGACAGTAGCAATAGTTCCATGTGGATCGTTTATCACGGTAAAAAATCCGATATAAACTCCTAATATTAAAGGCATAATAATAGGAAGTAAGAATTGTTGCGAATCGGTTTCGTTATCGACAGCAGCACCTATTGCTGCGTAAAAAGAACTGTATAAAAAGTAGCCGCCAATAAAGTAAATAACAAATGAAATTAGAATTGTTGCTATTGGCAGATTCCATAATTCAGCTATATACAACTGAAGTTTTCCTGATGTTTGTGCTGCTTGAACCGCTTGATCTTGCATTCCTGAATTGGCTCCCATTTGAACTCCAAATATTGAAGACATTACAAACATGGCAGTCATTCCTAAAAGAGCCCAAATTAGAAATTGTAAAATTCCGGCAAAAGAAGTTCCGATAATTTTTCCCATCATCAATTGAAATGGCTTTACAGAAGAGATAATGACTTCAATAATTCGGGAAGTTTTTTCTTCGATGACACTTCGCATAACCATATTTCCGTAGATGATAATAAACATCATTATAAGATAACCAAATGCCCCTCCTATCCCGATTTTGATTTCGTTTAATCCTTTTAGTGCTGCTTCTCCTGAAGCTTTGTTGAGCTTTATAGAAACATTTGCTTTAGCATTATTGATTTTTAAAGTATCTAATCCTTCTTTTTGAAAATTTTCGATGGTTATTTTTTTGGCGATAATCTCTTCTAAGCCTTCGATAAACATAACACCTGGACTATCGTTGGAGACATACTGAATTCCATTTTGCAAGATTTTATTATCTTCTGTTTTTGGAATAATTAATAATCCTTCGTAGCTTTCATTTACAATACTGTCTTTAAGAATTTTGATATCGGTTTTAGAAAAATCGACATATTTGTATTCTTCGTCACTTTTGAATTCGTTTACAAACTTACCTGTTTCGTCATGTATAGCTATAGTTTTTAAATCAGCTTTCATTGTACTTAAAAAGCCAACAAAAGCTGCGATTCCGACAAATAGTATGGGACTCAAAAAGGTCATTACGATGAATGATTTATTGCGGACTTTGGCAATAAATTCTCTTTTTATGATTAGTGTAATTTTGCTCATAATTTGAATTATAATTTTACGTCTTTTCCGCGAAGGCGGAAATCTAAACTTCATTTAAAATGGTTTCCCACATGCGTGGGAAAGACGCAGAATAATGATGAAATAATTATCTTTAGTCGGTTACTGTTTTAATAAAAATATCATTTACACTTGGGATTTTTTCCATAAAGTGCGTTACTTGTCCACGTTGAATTAGTGTGTTTAATAATTCATTTGGCGTTGCTTTTCCCAATTGAATTTCTAATTTTAATTCATCGTTTAACGATTTAAAATCGGTTTGACTGAGTGTAAAATTTTGAGATAAATCATACATTAATCCTTCTACATTATTAGTTAATATTCCGACTTCATAACTATTTGTACTAAATTGTTTTTTAACATCACTTAGTTTACCCTCTATTAACTTATTGGCTTTGTGAATTAAAGCGATATGACCACACATTTCTTCTACGCTTTCCATACGGTGAGTTGAGAAGATAACAGAAGTTCCTTGTTTATTTAACTGGATGATTTCATCTTTAATTAAATTGGCATTTACAGGATCAAAGCCAGAGAAAGGTTCGTCGAGAATTAATAATTTAGGTTGGTGTAAAACAGTAACCACAAATTGAATTTTCTGTGCCATACCTTTCGAAAGTTCTTGGATTTTTTTGTTCCACCATCCTTGAATCTCAAGCCTATCAAACCAATAATCGAGTTGTTTTTTGGCGTCGTATTTAGACAATCCTTTTAGTTGTGCCAGATACAAACACTGTTCGCCGACTTTCATAGATTTGTATAAACCGCGTTCTTCAGGCATATAGCCGATATATTGAACGTCTTCGGGTTTTAAAATAGCTCCGTCAAGAATAATTTCACCACTGTCTGGCATTGTAATTTGATTTATGATTCGGATAAGTGATGTTTTTCCGGCGCCATTTGGACCAAGAAGTCCGAAAATACTACCCATAGGAACTGAAAGAGAAACCTCGTTTAGCGCGGTATAATCTCCGTATTGCTTAACGACTTTTTTTACTTCGAGTATGTTGCTCATAAATTAATTTTAAATGTCAATTGCATTTTGGTAAAAGTAAAGAATTAGTTGTTAAATGAAAGCAAATGTTACAAAAAACCCACCCTTATTTTGACACAAGGATGGGAAAAATTGCTATGAAAAAGAAATTACTTGTTTACAAGTAATAATCAAATATAAAAATAAATTTAGTATTACGAAAACATATCTTTAACTTTTTCAAAAAAAGATTTATCGCTTTTTTCAGGTTGCGGAATAAAATTTTCGTCTGAAATCGCTTTTTCGAAAAATTGGCGTTGTTCTTTATTCAAAACTTTCGGAGTCCATACATTGATATGAACTAATAAATCGCCATTACCATAGCTATTTAAACTCGGAATTCCCTTACCTTTTAATCGTAATATTTTTCCTGATTGAATTCCTTCTTCTAATTTAATTCTTACTTTACCATTAACTGCCTCAATATCTTTGGAAACACCAAGAGCAGCTTCAGGAAAACTGATATATAAATCGTAATGAAGATTTTCACCTTCACGTTTTAAAAATTCATGTTCTAATTCTTCGATGGCAACAATTAAATCTCCTGGAACTCCATTTCCTGGGGCATCATTCCCTTTTCCAGATACTTTTAATTGCATGCCGTCAACAACTCCAGCCGGAATCTTAATTGATACTGTTTCATCTTCCATTAACATACCATGTGCATCTGCATTCAAAGGTTTACTTTCTATAGTCTGTCCAGATCCTCCACAAGTAGTACATGTAGTTGCCGTTTGCATTCTTCCTAAAATGGTATTTGTAACACGTAAAACCTGACCTTGTCCGTTACAAGTAGCACAAGTTTTATATTTTACTCCAGCAGCTTGAACTTTTCGTTTTACTTTTACTTTTTTCTCAACACCGTTAGCAACTTCTTCTAAAGTAAGTTTTACTTTTATACGAAGATTACTTCCTTTCGTTCTTCGTTGACCACCTGTATTTCCTCCAAAACCACTAAATCCACCTCCACCTCCAAAGGCACCTCCGAATATATCGCCAAATTGACTGAAAATATCTTCCATATTCATATGGCCACTGCCTCCATAACCACCAGCTCCATCAAAAGCTTGATGACCATATTGATCATATTTGGCTTTCTTATTAGAATCACTTAATACTTCATATGCTTCAGCACACAATTTGAAATTTTCTTCTGCTACTTTATCGCCGGGGTTTTTATCGGGATGAAACTCAATAGCTTTCTTTCTGTAAGCTTTTTTAATTTCTTCTGCAGTAGCACTTTTTGTAATGCCTAATATTTCGTAAAAATCTTTTTTCATTTATTTTGTATAGTGTAAATAGAATTTAAATTCAATTTATTCCAATTGACTAATTATTGACCTAGAACTACTTTTGGAAAACGTATGATTTTATCTCCTAATTTATATCCTTTTTCGATGACATCAACAATTTTACCTTTTAAATCATCTGATGAAGCAGGAATTACAGTTATTGCTTCGGCATAATCGGCATTAAAATCATCTCCAACTCTAACTTCTACTTGTTCTAAGCCTTTAGAAAATAAAGCACTTTTTAATTTTTCATGAATTAATTCAACACCTTTTAACAATAACTCGTCTTCCGATTTAGAAATTTGAACCATTGCTCTGTCAAAATCATCAAGAACAGGCAGCATAGATTGTAATACATCTTGATTGGCAGTTTTGTATAAATCGATACGTTCTTTTGCTGTACGTTTTTTAAAATTTTCAAATTCAGCAAAAAGACGCAAAAATTTGTCTTTTTCTTTAGATAAATCTTCTTGTAATAGTTCTTCAACACTTAATTCTGTTGTTGATTCAACTTCGTTTACTACATTTTCAATTTCATTTTCCATTGGTTCTTTTTCAGTATTCTCAGTATTCATTGTGCTTTTATTTTTTTTATTTGGAAATAAATCTTTGATTTTCATTTTTTTTTAAATGTTAAAATCGTTTGCAAAAGTACTGCCATTTGTTTAAAAATGTCAAATTGTCATTATTTTTTTTTAATTATAAAAGCTGAATAATAATTCTTTAAGAAAAAATAATAAATGAAAATCAAAAAAATCATTTTCTGATTAAATGTAAAATTTTAAAAAAAATTAATATGTTAATTTTATAATTAAGAAGAAACTTTAATATAATTTTAAGACAGTTTTGATTTATATTTAATTAAGTTTGTTTTTATATAAAGCAAAAGGTTAGTTTATATTATTAATTCAAACAACATTATATTAAAAAAGTCTCAATAATTGGGGCTTTTTTTATTTGTATAAATCTTGTATTGCTTCTTTACATGTTGGAAAAATAAATCTGAATCCTAAATTTTGAATTTTTTTTGAACTTATGTTTTTACTAGAAAACAATAAAATTGACATTTCTCCTAAAATAAACTTCATAAAAAATTGGGGTATATTTGGCATAAACAAAGGTTTATGAATTGTTTTTGCGATTATTTTAGTTAATTCAGCATTTGATACTGGATTTGGAGCTACAGCATTAAAGACACCTTCCAATTGGTTTTGAAAAACAAAATAATAAAGTTGAATTAAGTCTTTATAATGTATCCAAGATTGTATTTGTTTTCCGTTTCCCATTAAAGCGCCAAATCCCATTTTAATTGGTTTTACCATTTCTGGAAGTGCGCCTCCATTGTTTGCAAATACAACACCTGTTCTAAGTTTGCATACTTTAATACCTAACTTTTGGAAAGCATCGGCACTTTCCTCCCATTTTTGAACAACGGTGCTTAGAAAACTATCGTCGGATATTTTTGTGGATTCGTCATATGATATTAAATCGCTTTCGGGATAGATGGCAGTTCCAGATGCGGATATAATTTGTTGTACTTGGTATGGATTATTCTTTAGAGTATTATAAAGTAGTGCAGCCGAGTGAATTCGACTATCAATAATTTCTTTTTTGTATGCTGCTGTCCATCTTTTAGCGATTGACGCACCTGCTAAATGAATTATTACATCAACATTTATGAGGCAATTTTCATCAATACTATTTTCATTTGGATTCCAATAATATCCAAAATAATTATTTTTAGAGATGATTTTATCTTTTGATGTTGTGAGATAATTTACTGTATGACCTTTTTCCAAAAATGTAGCAACCAATTCTTGTCCAATTAATCCGGTAGCACCCGTTATTAATATCTTCATTTTAATTTTTTTGTAAAATTAATTGAAATAAACCTAAATAAATTTTTATTTGTAAAAGGTTAACTATTGTTTGATTCGGATAGACCATTCAAAATTTAAAAGTGAAACCTGATCCCCTTTTTCATCTACACCAATCGATTTCATCCAGATGATTTGACCTTCGCCTGTTTTTATGGTTTTTTGAATGGCATCTTCAATTAGGTGACCGTCGTAGCAAGAAAAAGTAATTTTCCCAGTAGCTTTTTTAGTGAAATTTCCATTATTATTAGAAACCAACATTGAGATTTTCTTTCCGCTTTTTTTAATTTGAATCATAACCAATGCTCCTGTAGTAAGTTCGGCTGCCATTGCTTGAACGGCAAAGTAAATTGATTTAAAAGGATTTTGATTAAACCAACGATGTTTTACAGTTACAATACAACTTCCTTCAGAAATCGATTTTACACGAACACCACACCAAAAAGCAGATGGTAATTTAAAAAACAAAAAGGAATTTAATTTAGCTGGTGAAAATTTCATAAAGTATTGATTTTGTTGTAAAAATACAAAATAGTAAGATGATTATATCAATTATTAATATGTTAATATTTCGTTAATTATTAGTACTTTGTATTGCATAGTATCTTTTTTTAACCTTATCTTTGTATAAGAAATTAATAGCCTATCTATAGTAAGATAAAAAAACGTTTCAATCATCAATCAAATATAAATAAATATGAGCACAACTAACGAAAAAAACACAGCAACACTTATTCATTTAAGCACATTGTCACAGTATATTATTCCATTTGGGAATTATATTTTTCCGATAATTATTTGGAGTTCAAAAAAGAACGATTCTGATTTTATAGATTATAATGGTAAACAAGTTCTGAATTTTCAATTAAGTATTTTACTTTATTCCTTACTATTATTATTAATAGCTATTCCTATTTTAATTTTTACCATATTAAAAAACATTACATATAATGAGGTTTTTAATAATCATGAAATAATATTTAATCATTTGAAACATGAAAATTTAACTGGTGTTATAATATTAGGAGTTTCTGCAGTATTAATTTTTGGCTTTTTAAAAGTTATAGAATTTATCTTAATTATAAATGGAGCTGTTAAAGCTTCTAATGGAGAAAACTATAAATACCCAATGAGTATTCCGTTTTTTAAATAATATACATATCAAATTAATCATCAATTAACAATCATCAAAATCAATCAAAAAAATGAAAAAGATACTATTAATAACAGTACTTTTAGTTGCAACAACAACTAAACTAATGGCACAAAACAACAATGCTATTAAAATTAAAAGTTTTGAAAAAGAATTTTCAAAAAAAGAAAAAAATGAATTTAAAATTATTGCACATGAAAATGTTGATATTAATTTAAAATTTAATCTTAAAAAAGAAAATGCATTTAACGTTCTTATATTAGACAGTAATAAAAAGAATGTTTTCTCTAAAGAATATTACTCAGAAGGTGAAAATGAAATTGCATTTACAATGGAAGAAGATCAACAATACTTAGTAAAACTTTCAAATCCAAAGAAGTTGACTAATGTAATTGTTTCAATAGCAGAAAATTAAATTTTATAAGTTAAAAATATATAACAAATAGCTATGTAATCATCAATCAAAAAATGAATAGTAATTAAAAATTAAATCGTGAATTATGAACATTGAAAACACAAAAGCACAAATGCGTAAAGGTGTTTTGGAGTTTTGCATCTTATCGGTATTAAAAGATAAAGAAGCCTATACTTCTGAAATATTAGACACTTTAAAAAACGCAAAATTGCTTGTAGTAGAGGGAACCGTTTACCCGCTATTGACAAGATTAAAAAATGATGGTTTATTAAACTATCGTTGGGAAGAATCAACTTCAGGGCCACCTCGTAAATACTATGAGTTAACTGAAATAGGAAAAACATTTTTAACTGAATTAAGCGGTACTTGGACAGAATTGTCTGATGCTGTAAACATAATAACCAATCAAAAATAATAGTCATGAACAAAACAGTAAATATTAATATAGGTGGTTTAATTTTTCACATAGATGAAGATGCATTCCAAAAACTGACACGCTATTTTGACGCTATAAGACGTTCATTATCTAACTCTTCTGGACATGAAGAAATCATGAAAGATATCGAAATGCGTGTAGCTGAACTTTTTTCTGAAAGACAAAAAAGCGATAAACATGTTATCAATTTAAAAGATGTTGATGAAGTTGTTAAAGTTATGGGTCAACCAGAAGACTACAGAATTGACGATGATGCTTCAGAGACTACAACTGGAAGTTTTACCTCTTCTACAAACAGAAAAAAATTGTATCGCGATAAAGAAAAAGGTATGATAGGTGGTGTTTGCACAGGCCTTGGTCACTATTTTGGTGTAGACTCTATTTGGATAAAAATAGCATTTATTCTATTTGTTTTCGCAGGATTTGGATCAGGTATTTTAGCGTATTTTATTTTATGGATTATAACTCCGGAAGCCGTTACAACTACCGAAAAACTTGAAATGACTGGTGAACCAGTTACTATTTCTAATATTGAAAAAAAGGTTAGAGAAGAATTTGAAAGTGTTTCTGCCAAAATAAAAAATGTTGATTATGACAAAATGGGAAACCAAGTTAAAGCAACTGCCGAAAACGCTGGAAATAAAATAGGAGATGTGTTCTCTGCAATTTTTGGTGCCTTAGCTAAAGTATTAGGTGCTTTAATCGTAGTTTTCTCATCAATATTATTACTTGCCATCTGTATTGGATCTGTGTTTTTATTGTTTTCTTCATCATTACCAGATAACACTATATTTAACCATATTCAAACACCTATTGGTTTAGAAACTCCGCTTTGGGCTCAAGGATTATTATTCCTTTTTGCTTTTGGAATTCCAATGTTTTTCATCTTAATTTTAGGATTGAAATTATTAGTTACTAAATTGAAATCTATTGGTAGCATTGCTAAATATAGTTTATTAGCACTTTGGATAATTGCAGTTGGAATTTGTATTTCTTTAGGAATAAAAGAAGCTAGTCAAATAGCTTATGATGGAAAAGTAGTGAAAAAAGAAACCCTTAATTTAAATCCTACTGATACCTTACTAATTAAATTCAAAAACAACGATTTTTATTCTAAAAATTATGATGAGCATAAAGACTTATGGTTAACACAAGACGAGTCGAATAAAGAAGTTATATACTCTAATAATGTGAGTATCAAATTAATGAAAACCGAAGAAGCCCTTCCTTATTTTCAAATTGAAAAATTAGCACATGGGAAATCTCCTGCTGAAGCTAAAAAAAGAGCCGATAAAATAAGATATAGCTATAAAATTCAAGGTAATCAGTTAATATTTGATAATTATTTATTAACCGAAATAGGTAATAAATTTAGAGACCAAAGAGTGGAATTGTTTTTATACTTACCAAAAGGCACTTTATTCAAACCTGATACAAGTGTAGAAAATTATGATCAAACTGATAATGAATTCTTTAATTTACATTCCAGTTCAGATAATTATACTTATAAAGTTGATGAATCTAAAGTAAAATGTTTAAATTGTCCAATATATGAAAATGAATATAATGATGTTGAAGCAAACGAATCAAATCAAGATACAACAGCAACAATTCAATTAAACAAAGATGGAGTCTTAATTAAAAGAGGCAATTCTACCGAAGATAAAAAAGAAGTAAAAAGCATAAAAATAAATGAAAACGAAGTAATCATTAAAACAAAATAATCATGATAAAATTTATAGTTATTTGTACCAAAGTTATAATTATTGTTGTAGTAGGCTTATTAATGACGTCATGTAAATATGATATCGATTTAGGAAATGGTATCAATGGTAGCGGCAACGTTATTACTGAAAAAAGAAATATCGATAAATCGTTTACAAAAATTGAAGTAAGCAGAGGAATTGAAGTAATTGTTCAACAAGCTAATGAAGTTGAAATTGAAGTAGAAGCAGATGATAATATTATTAAACATATTACTACTAAAGTAGAGAATGGAGTTTTATTTATTTCTACAGATGAAAGTATTGATTCTTCTGAAGCTGAAACAGTAAGAGTAAAAATGCCTACAATTAACGGATTAGATTCATCAAGTGGATCATCAATTAGCACCAAAAACACATTAAAAGGCATTAATTTAAAAGTTAAAGCAACTAGTGGTAGTAAAATTGAAGCAACAATTGAATATGATGAAGTAACTACCGATTCTTCTAGTGGAAGCGAAATTACAATTGCTGGAAAAACATTAAAACTTACTACAGATTCCTCTAGTGGAAGTGAAATTAATGCTGACAATTTATTAGCAAATGATATTCTTTCTGATGCATCAAGTGGAAGTACAACAACCGTTTATCCATTAGTTAGTTTAAAAGCTACTGCAAGTAGTGGTAGCTCTATAGACTACAAAGGAACTCCAAAGACTGTTACCGAAAATGAATCATCCGGCGGTGATGTTTCAAAAAATTAATTTTATAAAACATCTCAATGAAAATTGGGATGTTTTTTTTTAATAAATTTACAGTCAAAATCCATTATAAAATGAAAAAAACAATCTTACTTTTTGCCATATTACTATCCGTACCTTTTGCATTTTCTCAAAAAAAAGACAAGATAAAAGGTTCTAAAATCGTAACATTAGAACAAAAACAAATTGAAAGTTTTAATGGAATTGAAATAAATGATAATATAGAAGTTATGCTTATTAAAGGCTCTGAATGCGGTGTTGAGATTGAAGCTGACGACAACTTACACGAAGTTATAGATTTTTCTTTAAGTGGAAGTACTTTAAAATTAGCAACATTAAAAGATGTTTTAAGTGCAAAAAAATTAATCGTCAAAATTACATATACATCTGATTTTAAAAATGTAATTGCAAAAAATGAATCACAAGTTACTTCACTTTCTGATATCGAACTAGATGATATCACTTTTAAAACTTATGACTATGCAAAATTATTCTTGAATACTAAAAACACAACTTTTAATTTAGAATGTTCCGATAAATCAAAAGCAGAATTAAACTTAAAATCAGAAAAAATAACAATAAGTTTAAGCAAAAACGCTTCTATTAAAGCATTGATACATAGTAATGACATGACTTTTGATATGTATCAAAAAAGTGAAGCGACAGTTGAAGGTGATGTAGTAAATTTTAAACTTCGAATGGATAATAACGCCACATTTACTGGTAAAAATTTAGCTGCTCTAAATGGTATCATCTCAACTGAAGGCTATACCAATACTAGCATTAATGTAATAACTGCTATTACTATAGATGCCGCTGGTAAATCAGAAATTCAATTGTATGGAGATCCAAAAATAGAAATGAAACGATTTGCCGATAGTGCAGTGTTGATGAAGAAATTACCAAAATAAAAAACATTAAAAACTTAAAGTCCGTATGCTTTTTTTAGCGTAGTATATTTCCATTTGGAGAAAATATAATTTATTGCCACTGATTCACTGATTAAAAAAAATTGTTTGAAAATCTGTGAATCAGCGGCTATTTTTATTTACAATCTGAAAGCTATAAACACTAAATTGCATAGTTTAACAATTTCTGTGACCAATAAAAAAGTTGGACATAAGTTCAGCTTTGTCCGTTTGGGTTGCAGGAATATTGGTATAATCCTTTTGAGGTGATATTGCTCAACAAAAACAATGCTGCTGTGCTTCTTGTCTTTTTTATAAATTTCACTCCGCCCGAATGTTAACTTTCGGCTGGTTTCAATTCATAAAAAAAAGCCGAACAAATAAAAAGTTCGGCTTTTGTTGGTCGGGGTGGCAGGATTACAGGTGTGATCCTGAACAGGATATGTTGCTCAACAAAAGCAACACCGCTGCGCTTTGTTGCGCTTTTTTTTATGGATTTCACTTTGCTTCGAAAGTAGCACTTTCGGCTCGTTTAAATCCATAAAAAAAAGCCGAACAAATAAAAAGTTCGGCTTTTGTTGGTCGGGGTGGCAGGATTCGAACCTGCGGCCTCCTGCTCCCAAAGCAGGCGCGATAACCGGGCTACGCTACACCCCGAAAGCGGTTGCAAATATATTGCAATTATTGGTTAAACAAAAATTTTTTACATATAAATTGGTTTTATTATAAAATCGTAAATATCAATGTGACATTGGTTTCTTTTTTTTATTTAAAAACTTACCTTTGTAAATCAAATTTAAATAATCATGTCTGATACAATCGAAAAAGTAAAATGCCTAATTATAGGTTCTGGTCCTGCAGGTTATACTGCAGCAATTTATGCCGCTAGAGCAAATATGTTTCCAGTTTTATACCAAGGAACACAACCCGGAGGTCAATTAACTACCACTAATGAAGTCGAAAATTTTCCTGGTTATGTAGATGGTGTAACTGGTCCGGAAATGATGATACAATTACAAGAACAAGCCAAACGATTTGGTACCGATGTTCGTGATGGTTGGGCAACTAAAGTCGATTTCTCTGGCCCCATTCATAAAGTGTGGATTAACGATACCAAAGAAATGCATTGCGAAACTGTAATCATTTCTACCGGAGCAACAGCAAAATATTTAGGAATACCTTCTGAACAACATTATTTGCAAACTGGTGGTGGTGTTTCTGCCTGTGCAGTTTGTGACGGATTTTTCTACAGAAATCAAGAAGTCGTAATTGTAGGAGCAGGAGATTCAGCTTGTGAAGAAGCGCACTATCTTTCTAAATTATGTACCAAAGTTACGATGTTGGTTAGAAGTGAAAAATTCAGGGCTTCTAAAATTATGGAAGAACGCGTACGTAAGACTGAAAACATTACTATTTTAATGAACCACGATACTGTAGAAGTTTTAGGCGACGGTCAAGTGGTAACCGCTGTAAAAGCAAAAAACAAAACAACTGGAGCTATTTTTGATATCCCGTCAACTGGGTTTTTCGTTGCCATTGGTCACAAACCCAATACCGATATTTTTGCCGACTATTTAACTTTGGATGAAACAGGCTACATAGTAAATATCCCTGGAACTTCTAAAACCAATGTTGCTGGCGTATTTGTAGGTGGCGATGCTGCCGATCATGTTTATAGACAAGCAGTTACTGCTGCCGGAACAGGTTGCATGGCGGCTTTGGATGCAGAACGTTATTTAGCTTCGAAAGAATAGTTTTTTTGCCACAGATTCGCTAATTTATTTTTTAATATGTGAATTAGCGGTGAAAAAACAATAAAAAAGTCCCGATAGCTCGGGACTTTTTATTTGAATATATTTAGAGGCTTAATCATTCATCGAAATCAAAAACTCTTCGTTATTTCTCGTCTTTTTAAATCGGTCGTTGATGAAATCCATCGCTTCTACCGGATTCATATCTGCCAAATACTTACGCATAATCCACATTCTCTGAATTGTTTTTTCGTCCAACAATAAATCGTCACGACGCGTACTTGAAGACGTCAAGTCGATAGCTGGGAAAATACGTTTGTTGGCAATTTTTCTGTCCAATTGCAGCTCCATATTACCTGTTCCTTTAAATTCTTCGAAAATTACTTCGTCCATTTTAGAACCAGTTTCTGTTAATGCCGTTGCGATGATACTCAACGAACCTCCATTTTCAATGTTACGAGCTGCTCCGAAGAAACGCTTTGGTTTTTGAAGCGCATTCGCATCAACTCCACCACTCAACACCTTACCAGATGCTGGCTGCACGGTATTGTAAGCTCTTGCCAAACGCGTAATCGAATCCAATAAAATTACCACATCGTGACCACACTCTACCAATCGTTTTGCTTTTTCAAGTACAATATTCGCCACTTTTACGTGACGGTCTGCAGGTTCATCAAACGTAGAAGCAATTACTTCACCACGAACGCTACGTTGCATATCGGTAACTTCTTCTGGTCGTTCATCAATCAATAAAACGATTAAATATACTTCTGGGTGATTGGCAGCTATAGAGTTGGCGATGTCTTTCAACAACATCGTTTTTCCGGTTTTGGGTTGCGCTACGATCATGCCACGTTGTCCTTTTCCAATAGGTGAAAACAAATCGATGATTCGTGTCGATATCGATGCGTTTCTTCCTGCTAAATTGAACTTTTCTTCCGGAAATAATGGCGTTAAATGCTCAAAAGACACCCTGTCTCTAACCACTTGTGGATCGTGACCGTTGATTTTTAAAACACGAACTAATGGAAAGAATTTTTCTCCTTCTTTTGGAGGACGTACCACCCCTTTGACGGTATCTCCCGTTTTTAATCCAAACAAGCGAATTTGTGAAGTCGACAAATAAATATCATCTGGTGATGCTAAATAATTATAATCAGAAGATCGCAAAAATCCGTATCCGTCTGGCATCATTTCTAATACGCCTTCACTTTCTATAATTCCATCAAACTCGTAATCAGAATCTCTGAAATTATTACTCTTTTTATTTTTGAAATTTGGGTTTTGATTTGGGTTTTGGTTTCCATTCCCATTACCGTTTTGGTTGGGATTGTTTTGCTTATGTTTTTGATTTGGATTTACGGGCTTTTGAAATTGTTGCTCTTGATTTTGTTCAGCTTGGTCGTTATCACTATTTTCTTCAATGGTAACTTCTGGAGAATCTTCAGTATTTATAGCTATTTCGGGTTGCTCTTCTGAAGCATTTGTATTCTTAATAAACTTTTCTTTTTTCTTGAAATTAGCGCCACTCGATTGCTTCGCCAGTTCGTTATCACTCGTGCCGGCTGTGCCTCGGGTTGTATTTTTAATTGAAACTTGTTCCTCCTGTTGGCTATGGTTCGAGTTACTTGGTTTTGGTTCTTCAACTATTTCAATTCTCTCAGT
The DNA here is from genome assembly GCA_943323545.2 of Bifidobacterium breve. Classification (GTDB taxonomy): domain Bacteria; phylum Bacteroidota; class Bacteroidia; order Flavobacteriales; family Flavobacteriaceae; genus Flavobacterium. Next base: position 25,966 of record CALPIE020000020.1, read on the forward strand.
GAA
>CALPIE020000021.1 GCA_943323545.2 Bifidobacterium breve
CGGAATGTACGAACGTTACCATCATGATGTTGTGGGAGTAAACTCAAGATTGGACAGTATTCAAGCGGGTGTGTTAAAAGTAAAATTACCTTTTTTGGATTCTTACAATAAAGCCCGTCAAGAGGCAGCCCGAAAATACAGTTTGGCTTTAGGTATAAACTCAAACATTGTAGCTCCAACAATTTGCGATAGTTGTGATTGCCATGTTTTTCATCAATATGTAATTAGAATTACCAATGGGAAGCGAGATGGTTTATTAGATCATTTGCAAAGTAAAGGTATTCCTTGTGCGATTTATTATCCAATTCCGTTACACAGTCAAAAAGCTTATGCCGATTCGCGTTACAAAGAATCAGATTTTCCTGTTACGAATCAATTGTGTAAAGAAGTAATTGCTTTGCCAATGCATACTGAATTGGATGAAGAGCAGATTCAATTTATTACGAATAGCATTTTAGAATATATTTAATAGTATGCAGTCCCAGTATGCAGTCTCAGTTACTGTATACTGTGACTGAGACTGAAAACTAAAGATATGAAAATACTAGTAACTGGCGGTTTAGGTTTTATCGGTTCACACACTGTGGTTGAATTGCAAAATGAGGGTTTTGATGTGGTTGTAATTGACAATCTTTCAAATTCATTAGAAAGTGTATTAAATGGTATTGAAAAAATAACTTCAAAAAAACCAGTTTTTGAAAAGATAGATTTGCGTGATAAATCATCAGTATTACAATTCTTTAAAAAACATAATGATGTTGCTGGAGTAATTCATTTTGCTGCTTCTAAAGCCGTTGGAGAAAGTGTTGAAAATCCATTATTGTATTATGAAAACAACATAAATTCAATAGTTTATTTATTGCAAGAGATAATTAATCTGCCAAAATCTAATTTCATTTTTAGTTCTTCTTGTACCGTTTATGGTCAAGCCGAAAAGATGCCAATTACCGAAGATGCATCTGTACAACCCGCAATTTCTCCTTATGGAAACACCAAGCAAATAGGAGAAGAAATTATTAATGATGTTGCCAAAGTAACAAATCTGAATTCTATTTTACTGCGTTATTTTAATCCGATAGGATCTCATTCAAGCTCAGAAATTGGTGAGTTACCAATTGGTACGCCACAAAACTTAGTCCCTTACATTACACAAACAGCTATTGGATTACGTGAAAAATTATCAGTTTTCGGAAACGATTATCCAACTCCAGACGGAACTGCAATTCGTGATTACATTCATGTTGTTGATCTAGCAAAAGCACATGTTGTTGCTTTGAAAAGATTATTAAATAATCAAAACCAAGAAAAAGTAGAAACTTTTAATCTCGGAACCGGAAGAGGAAGTTCGGTTTTGGAGGTTATTGCAGCTTTTGAAAAAGTAACCCATCAAAAATTAAATTATCAAATTGTTGGAAGAAGAGAAGGCGATGTTATTTCTGCTTATGCAAATACCGATAAAGCCAACACTGTTTTAGGTTGGAAAGCACAAACAAGTTTGGAAGAAAGTTTACTTAGTGCATGGAAATGGGAGCAAAAAATTAGAAGTTAATACTTTACAAAATACACTTATACATCAAATTGTATAGCAATTCCTTTAAATGGATAAGAAAACCGATTTAAAATTATTATTTTGTTTAATTGTTGTTTCGGTTGTTTGGGGAACTACCTATTTAGGAATACGAGTTGCTGTCGAAACTATGCAACCATGGTTTATTACTTCTATTCGACAAGGAATTGCAGCTTTTATAATTTTATTAATTTTAATTTATAAGAAACAACTTTCTTGGATAGGTTGGAATAATTTTATTTACCAATTTATTCCTGCCATTTTAATGATAGTTGTTGCCAATGGATTTACTACTATTGCAGAACAATCATTACCAAGTGGATTGACTTCAATCATGAGTGCATTAACACCAGTAGTTGTTTTTATTGGAAGTATATTTTTTGGAATTCAAAAACCAAGTTCAAAAGGATTTATTGGGGTTATTATTGGATTTACAGGTGTTGTTTTTATTTTCAGAGAAGGTTTAGGTGATATACTTGATCCGAATTATAAAACCGGAATGTTTTTTCTAAGTGTAGCTATTTTAAGTTGGTCATTAGGAACTATTTTCTTAAAAAAGCATACTCATAAATCAAATAATATTGCCTTGAATTTATTTTATCAATTTTCTATTGCAACAATAGTTCAATCGGTACTAGCATTTATTTTTTCTTCAAATGTAAATGTAAATGATTGGAGTTTCAGAAGTATGGCAGCGACTTTATACTTAGCTATTTTTGGCTCGGTGTTGTCGTTTTTTTGTTACCACTATGCCTTAAAAAGAGTCACCGCTTTGCAAATTTCCATACTAAATTATATCAATACAATTATTGCCGTTTTCTTAGGATGGTTATTATTAGATGAAGTAATAACTTCTGATTTTATAGTTGCAACCGCATTAATAATCTTAGGGGTTTTTATTATTAATTATAAGAAAAAGTCATAAAATAATCTATTTTAGTTTTAATAATAGATTGGGATTTGGACAATTTTCAGCATAAAAATTCAAATCTTTGTAACTACACACACCAGGATAATCTCCTTTTTTATTTTGTATATCAATAATTATTTGAAAATGTAAATGTGGTGCATAATCTCCATTAATAGGAGGTAATCCTATGCTGGCAATTTTTTGTCCTTTTTTTACTATATCGCCTACTTTTTTATTATCCAAACTCTCTAAACTTAAATGGCCGTATAAAGTAAAGAAAGTATGATTCTGTATATGATGTTCTAAAATAATTGTAGGGCCATAATCGCCAAGAGCAGTATTGTTTTGAAAACTATGAATTTTTCCATCCAAAGCAGCTAATACAATGGTTCCCGTTTTAATCCACAAATCCAAACCAATATGAATGTTTCTTTCTTCCGATTGATTATTATTAAAAACCGTACTTCTTTTATAAATAGTACGAATCTCTTGATAGCCTCCATAGGCAACTTGAGCATTATTCTTAGTTAAATAATTTTCAATGAATTCTTCAAATGCTAAAGCATCTGTAGTATTTATTTTAGTTAATTCGGTATTTGTTTCTGATAAATCAATAGGAGTATAATCACAGTAATCAATACTAGAATCAATGACTTTTACATCAACTTGTCTTTTAAATAACTCAAGCAAATTAGACATGGAATATTAATTATATAAAAAAAGTTGACAGAAACTGATCATTAATTTATGCTGAAATCGTTTCCACTTCATTGTTAATTTTTCCAACTAATCCTACCAAAACTTTTCCGGGACCAACTTCTGTAAAACTAGTGGCGCCATCTTTTATCATTTGTTGAACTGATTGTGTCCATCTTACAGGAGCTGTCAATTGAATGATTAAGTTTTTCTTAATTTCGTCTGGAGATGAAACAGCACTCGCCGTTACATTTTGATATACAGGACAAATCGGAGTAGAAAAGGTTGTTGCTTCAATTGCTGCTGCTAATTCTGCTCTTGCTGGTTCCATCATGGGCGAATGAAATGCTCCGCCAACGGGTAAAATTAAAGCGCGTTTAGCACCTGCTTCTTTCATTTTTTCACAAGCCAATTCTACAGCGGAGTATTCGCCAGAAATCACTAATTGTCCCGGACAATTGTAATTCGCCGCTACCACAACACCATCAATTGAAGCACAAATATCTTCCACAATCTTATCATCTAAGTTCAAAACAGCTGCCATTGTTGAAGGTTTTATTTCACACGCTTTTTGCATAGCTAAAGCTCTTTTCGAAACCAATCGCAATCCATCTTCAAAACTTAAAGCGTCGTTTGCAACTAAAGCCGAAAATTCTCCTAATGAATGTCCAGCAACCATATCGGGGTTGAAATTATCTAGAGTTTTAGCTAAGATTACCGAATGTAAAAACACTGCAGGCTGTGTTACTTTGGTTTCTTTTAATTCTTCAGCGGTTCCCTCAAACATAATGTCTGTAATTCGGAAACCTAATATTTCATTTGCTTTTTCGAAAAGCGATTTGGCTAATGCAGAATTCTCGTATAAGTCTTTGCCCATTCCAGTGAATTGAGCGCCTTGACCTGGAAAAATGTATGCTTTCATTATTATCCTGAATTTATTTCAGCATCTTATCAATACTGAAGAGTTAGCTTTTAGTTTCAAAATTAAGAAGCAAAACTACTAATTTTATAGTTTACCTTAACCATAATTAATTAAGTTTAATTGTAACTTTTTAACAATTATCCGACAAATAGATTTAAAATTAATAATCATGAAAAAATCTTTACTTGCTCTATTTTTATTACTTGTTGGTTTCTTGTCTTTTTATCTATTTCTACCTGTTATTCAGTATGGTTTTTATGGAATTGGAATTATCATTTTAGCCTTGTTGTTTATTTATTTTATAATATCCCTAGGAATTACAGTTGATCAAACAGGCAAGCAATTTATTATTGCATCAAAACCTAGCAAAATTTTACTGGTGATTATGGGTTTGATTTTAGTTTATCTTACGTTTGTTCCATTGTTTACTACGGCAACTATTTTTCATACTTCTAACTATCAAAAAATGATTGGTAAGGTTGAAAACGGAAAAAAAATATCCGAACATATTGCCCCAATTTCTATGGATAAAATTAGAGTTGTAGATCAAGAATTAGCTTTTTTACTTGGAGAAAAAATAATTGGTTCCCAAGCTGCTTTGGGAAGTCAAGTCGAATTAGGAAAATTTTCTATTCAAAAAGTAAATAATGAGTTATATTGGATTGCACCTTTGTTACATTCAGGGTTTTTTAAATGGCTTAATAATAAAGAAGGAACACCTGGTTATGTTATGGTTTCTGCAACTAATGAACGAGATGTTAAGTTAGTTCAAAGTATAGATGGAAAACCTTTGAAAATAAAATACCAACCAAGTGCTTATTTTCAAAGTGATATTCACAGACATGTATATTTTAATGGATTTTCATCTGTTGGATTAGCCGATTTTACTTTTGAAATTGACGAAAAAGGAAATCCATTTTGGGTTATTACCAAATACAATAAAACAATCGGATTCTCGGGCAAAAATACTTCTGGGATAGTTGTTGTTGATGCTCAAAATGGTGCTATTCAACATTACAATATTAAAAACGCACCAAGTTGGGTTGATAGAATTCAACCAGCAGAATTAATCGAAGATCAACTTAATAATTGGGGTGAATTAGTCAATGGTTATTGGAATTTTTCAAATACGGATAAATTGCAAATTACAGAAGGATTGACTTTAGTATACGGACAAAACAATAAATCGTATTGGTATACTGGTTTAACTTCTGTTGGAAGTGACGAAAGTGCTGTTGGTTTTGTTTTGGTTGATACTAGAACAAAAGAAACTACATTTTACAAACAAAGTGGTGCTACAGAATTTGCTGCACAAAGCTCAGCGCAAGGAAAAGTTCAAGAAAAAGGGTATAAAGCTTCGTTACCAATTCCGTATAATATTAACGGAATTCCAACTTATGTTATGACACTGAAAGATGATGGTGGTTTAGTAAAAATGTATGCTATGGTTGCGATAAACGATTACACTATAGTTGGAGTTGGCAATTCGATGCGCGAAACATTGACTTCTTTTAAAAGTGTTTACAACATGGCTGGAAACAAAATTAATCCTTCCAATGTTGCTGCAAAAAAGGCAATCTCATCTGTAATTAGTCGTATCCAAAGTGATGTAAAAAACGGAAATAGTTTCTATTATTTTACAATAAAAGATTACCCAAATATTTTTGTTGGTTCGTCACAGGTTTCTAATGAAATTCCAGTTACTGTAGTTGGCGATAGTGTGAAAGTTTCTTTTGATATCGATAACGAACAAGTTATTGATGTGACTAGTTTTGACAATCTGAATTTAAAATTGAAGTAATAGTAGTTACGATTTCAACTAATAAGTTAAAAAGAAAGTCCCATCTAAATTTTTATGATGGGACTTTTTTTAAATTGAATTTATTATTTCTAAAAGTTGATTTTTCAATTCTGGATTTGTAATTCCTTTTTCAACATCAAAATTATCATAAAAACTAGGTAATGAAAATGTGCCTTTTACATCAGCACCTTGAAACGGAAATCTTTTGGAAGCAATTTCTAAAACAGTTGCTCCGCCTCTTGCTCCTGGAGAAGTCGCCAATAACAACATTGGTTTTTGTTGAAAAGTTTTGTTGTCAATACGCGATGTCCAATCCAAAGTATTTTTAAAAGCCGAAGAATAGGCACCATTGTGTTCTGCCAAAGAAAGTACAATCAAATCGGCATTTCCAATCTTGGTATAAAAATCATGGGCCAAATTGTGAATGCCGTTTTCTTTTTCTTTATCGACTGAAAAAACAGGCATTTCATAATCGTTTAAATCCAATACTTCTACAGTTGCATTTTCAAACAAATTCGCCGCATACGTCGCCAATTGTTTGTTGATGGAATTCTTACTCGACGACCCTCCAAAGGCAATTATTTTTTTCATTTATTTAAGTAATAGGTTAGTGCTCCTGACGGACATTTTTTTACCGTTTCAATAATTTTTTCGGTAGTTGAGTTTTCAGGAACAATCCACGGTTTTTCTTTTGGTTTAAACATATCAGGATTGTTTCGTACACAATTGGCAGAATGAATGCATTTGCCCGATTGCCATACTATGGTCACTTCGCCATTGGTATATTCTTTTTTTAAATCATTTGGATCCATAGTTTGTGATTTTATAGTTATAATACGTCTCTAAATTCAGGAACTTTATCAAACACACTTTTTGCAAAGGGACAAAGCGGAATGATTTTGATGCTATTTTCTCTCGCATATTCCACCGCTTTGGCGACCATTTTTTTACCAAAACCTTTGCCTTCATTTCCGGGATGGACTTCAGTGTGATCGATGATAATTTTGTCTTCTCCTGCAAAAACAAACGTCATCATTGCTTCGTGTTTTCCATTGACATCAATATAAAAAAAGCCGTTTTTATCATTGATTTTTAGTTGTACTTCTTCGTTCATAATTGTATTTATTTTGTAGTTTGTCATTTCTCCCGAAGGTCGAAATGACAAAAAAATTACTGTTCCATCGGAATTTCCAAAAGTAATAACTCAGCACCTTCGGTAACTTGAATGTCTAATTTATCAGTATTCCAAATTCCCAATCCATCTCGAGTTTCTAGTTTTTCACCATTGATAGTAACATCACCTTTTATTACAAAAGCATAAACGCCGTTGCCTTCTTTTTTGACAGTATAATCTAAAGTCATTTCTTTGTCGAATTTACCCAAATGAAACCAAGCATCTTGGTGAATCCAAACGCCATCATCATCGGCATTTGGAGACAGAATTTGTTGTAATTTGTTGTTTCTGTCTTCCGGATTTAATGTGATCTGTTGGTAACGAGGGGTTACATTTCTAACTTTTGGGAACACCCAAATTTGCAATAATTTAGTTCGTTGGTCGTGATTTGGATTGAATTCGCTATGTTGAATTCCGGTTCCGGCACTCATCACCTGAACATCGCCACTTTTAATAGTTTCTGCATTTCCCATACTGTCTTTGTGAGCCAAATCACCTTCTAACGGGATGGTAATGATTTCCATATTATCGTGGGGATGTGTTCCGAAACCCATTCCGGCCGCAACGGTGTCATCGTTTAAAACTCGCAACACACCAAATTGCACTCTATCGGGATTGTACCAACTGGCAAAACTAAAACTGTGATAGGCATTTAACCATCCGTGATCTGCATGTCCTCTAGTATCCGCTTTATGTAAAATTGTATTCTTCATAATGTATAAAATTAGTTATTATTATAATACAAATTTACGATGACGATGGGTGTAGTACACTTAATCTAGATTAAGAAATTGGTTTTTAGTGTGACTGAGACTGTAAACTGTGACTACTTTTTGAGTAACCTGCTTTTCATCTTACTCAAGAATTCGGGAGTTACACCAATGTAAGAAGCGATTTGTTTTTGAGGTACTTTTTGAATAAGTGTTGGATATTTCTTGCAGAATTTTTCAAAGCGCTCTTCAGCAGTCAAACTCAAATTATCCATTAATCGTTCCTGATGTGCCACCAATGAATTTTCGGTTAAGATTCTAAAAAAGCGTTCCAATTTTGGGATTTCGTTGTATAAGTGTTCTTGATTTTCTTTGGAAAGTAAAATGACTTCAGCATCTTCTATAACTTCTATAAATAAGTTTCCTGGTTTTTGCGAAAGCAGACTGTACATGTCGCCAATCCACCAACCTTCGCAGGCAAAACTCAATACATGTTCTACAATATTGTCGTTGATGTTGAAACTTCGTAGCAAACCCGAATTTACAAAATAGGAATGCTTGCAAATTTCGCCAGCGTTTAATAAAAGTGTTTTCGATTTGTAATGACGCGTTTCAACTTTGGATAAAAACAACAATTCCTCTTTGTGAGTCAGTGTTATATATTTGGAAATATTTTGAATTATGGTTATCATCCTTCCAAAAATACAATTTAATTTTTTAGAAATTGTATATTTGATTTATAGAACAAATCTATCTATGAAAACAGAAAAAGACAAAATGCTTTTAGGTGAAGTCTATTATGCAAATGACAAGGAGTTAATTGCAGAAAGAACAAAAGCCAAAAAATTACTTCATAAATTAAATGTTACCGAATACCTAATGAATGGAAATTCAAGAACTATTTTGCGTGAACTTCTGCCCAATGCCCACAAGCGATTGTATATTGAACCTCCGTTTCATTGTGATTATGGCTACAATATTCATTCGGGTGAAAATGTCTATTTTAATGTGAATTGTGTGGTTTTGGATGCGATGAAAGTGCAAATTGGCAACAACGTTTTTTTCGGACCAGGTGTTCATGTATACACTGCAACACATCCTCTAGATGCAGTTGAAAGACGTAAAGTTGAGTTTTCAAAACCAGTTACTATTGGCAACGATTGTTGGATTGGAGGAAATACTGTGATTTGTCCTGGTGTAACTATAGGTAATGGATGTACGATTGGTGCTGGTGCAGTAGTTACAAAAAACATCCCAGATCATTCTTTAGCTGTTGGGAATCCGGCTAAAGTAATTCGAAAGTTGATATCATAAAAAAAGCGGAACCTAAATTCCGCTTTTTGTTGATTTAATGTTTGTGACCTTTATGATCATCATGAGCTTCTGCAGAAACCAGCTTAAAACTTGAAGCAACAAATCGATTTTCTTTTACTTCTCCAACCACTTCAGCTTTACGAATTGCAGAACACATGCCGTCTTTTGCATGAGCATCGCCATGATCATTTAACGTTGTCCCATCAACAAAATAACTTTTGTCTCCAATTCTAACTGCTAAATCACAACCTTTTTTATCTTTCATTCCAAATTGGCATTGCCCACATGCTGCATCTACAATTTGAGTGTTTTGTTGTGCTTTTTTTTCTTGTGCAAATCCTAAACTAAAAGTTAGCATGCAGATAATTGTAATTAAGTTTTTCATTTTTTTACTATTTAACGGTTATTAATTTTGCAGCATTTTTTGCTTTTTCAATAATTTCTTCTATCGGTTTTTCTAATGAATCGATTACCAGAGCCACTCCCATTCTTCTATATGGTCTTGAAGTTGGTTTGCCAAATATACGAAAATCTGTTTTAGGTAGTATAGTAATTTTTTCAATTCCAGTATAAGTCGGATGAGTTGAATTTTCGGAGGCCAAAATAACAGCACTTGCACCTGCTTTTTCTAGTGTTATTTCGAAAATAGGTAAGCTTAAAATGGCACGTAAATGCAATTCGAATTCATTAAAATTTTGAGTTCCAGCTAATGTTACCATTCCGGTATCGTGAGGTCTAGGCGATAATTCAGAAAAATAAACACCTTCGTCTGTTAAGAAAAATTCTACACCAAAAAGTCCGGCTCCTCCTAATGCTTCAGTAACTTTTTTAGCCATTTCTTGCGCTTCTAATAAATCAGCATCAGAAATAGCTGCAGGTTGCCAACTTTCTTGATAATCGCCACGTTCTTGACGGTGACCAATCGGTGCACAAAAAAGTGTCGGATTATTATTTTGAACTACAGTAAGTAATGTGATTTCAGAGTTAAAATTCACAAATGCTTCAACAATAACTTCTACCACATCGCCACGTGATCCTTCTACAGCATAGTTCCAGGCTTTTAGAATATCTTCTTCCGACTTAATTGTAGATTGTCCTTTTCCAGAAGAACTCATTAATGGTTTTACAACACATGGAATTCCGACTTCGAGTACGCCTTTTCGCAATTCTTCGGCAGTTGTTGCATAATGATAATTGGCTGTTTTTAATCCCAATTCTTTTGAAGCTAAATCCCGAATGGCTTTTCTATTCATGGTAAAGTTTGCTGCTTTCGCAGAAGGAACGACTGTTATTCCGTTTTTTTCATAATCGTAAAATCGTTCAGTACGAATGGCTTCAATTTCTGGAACAATAAAATCGGGTTGGTGTTTGGCTACAATTCGATCTAATTCTTCACCATCAAGCATATTAATAACTTCGAAATTGTGTGCGACTTGCATCGCTGGAGCATTTTCATAACTGTCTACTGCAATAATGGTTTGACCAATGCGTTGCGCTGCGATTACAAATTCTTTTCCGAGTTCGCCTGAACCTAATAGGAGTATTTTGGACATATTACAGTTGTTTCAAGTTTCAAGTTTCAAGTTTATAAACCTGAAACTTGAAACTTGAAACAAATTTTTTATTTAAACTAAAGCTTCTTTAATTCTTCGCATGGCTTCAGTAAGTAATTCTTCGCTAGTGGCGTAGGAAAATCGAATGCAATTTGGATTTCCAAAAGCATCACCAGTTACAGTTGCTACATTAGCTTCTGACAATAGATACATCGAGAAATCGTCAGCATTTGCAATAAACTTACCTCTTAAAGTTTTTCCAAAATAGGATGACACATCGGGAAAAACATAAAATGCACCTTCAGGAACATTGAGTTTTAAGCCCGGAATATTATTTATTAATCCAACAACCAAGTTTCGTCTGTTTTTAAAAGCAGAAACCATTTCATTTAAAACGCTTGGGTCTGCATCAACAGCTGTAATTGTTGCTCTTTGAGCGATAGAATTGGCGCCACTCGTTACTTGACCTTGCATTTTAGTACATGCTTTTGCGATGAATTCGGGTGCGCCTATATAACCAATTCTCCAACCTGTCATAGCAAACGCTTTTGCTACACCATTTACTGTAATAGTTCTTTCAAACATTCCAGGAATGGAGGCAATGCTACAAAAAGTTCCAGAGAAATTTATATGTTCATATATTTCATCAGAAACGATATATATGTTTGGGTGGTTTTCTAAAACTTTTGCTAAAGCAGTTAATTCCTCTCGATTGTATACAGAGCCACTTGGATTACAAGGAGAACTGTACCAAATCATTTTGGTTTTGGGTGTAATTGCTTTTTCTAATTGTTCGGGTGTAATTTTAAAATCACTTTCAACTGACGTAGGAACTTCAATTGGAATTCCGCCCGACATTTTAATAATTTCAAAATAAGAAACCCAATATGGCGCTGGTAAAATCACTTCATCGCCATCGTTTAACATACATTGTGCAATGTTGTAAAGTGATTGTTTGGCTCCGGTAGAGACTACAATATTTGACGGTTTGTAATCTAAGTTATTATCACGTTTGAATTTTCTACAAATGGCTTCTTTTAAATCCATATAACCATCTACAGGCGAATAAGTACTGTAGTTTTCGTCGATTGCTTTTTTTGCAGCATCTTTAATAAAATCGGGTGTATTGAAATCGGGTTCGCCTAAGCTTAGACTAATAATATCTTTTCCTTGTAATTTTAACTCTCTTGCTAAAGCTGCCATAGCCAATGTTTGAGAAGTAGATAAATTATTTATTCTATCCGATAATGGATTCATTTTGAAAGGTTATGTAGTTAGAGATTTGTTTAATTTCAAAAACTAAATTAAGCTAATTGTGGTTTTTGTCCTAAAACTTTAAGATGTTTGAAATGCGCAATTACGGCACTTCTCATCGTTCTGTATTCATGATAAGGCAAATTACATTCTTTTGCTGTTTCTTTTACAATTTTGGCAATTTTACCATAATGAATGTGGCTAATATTTGGATAAAGGTGGTGTTCTATTTGATGGTTTAAGCCACCAGTATACCAATTCACAATCCAACTTTTAGGCGCAAAATTTACTGTAGTGAATAACTGATGAATTGCCCAAGTATTTTCTATTTCACCAACTTCATTAGGGATAGGATTTGAAGCGTCATCTATTACATGTGCCAATTGGAAAACAATACTTAAAATTAATCCAGCTGTATAATGCATAACAAAAAAACCGATTAGTACTTTCCACCATGTAACTCCTAATACCATTGGAAGTACAATCCAAACTGAAAAATATATAATTTTTGTGATAACCAAAGTTGTCCAAAGGATTTTAGGATTTTTAGCTTCGCCATAAGATAAATTTCTTTTAAGGTAGGCAGCCATTTGTTTAAAATCGGTAGTTAAACACCAATTGAAAGTTAATAAACCATAAAGGAAAACAGAATAGTAATGTTGAAATTTATGAAAACTATACCATTTTGCGTCTTTTGTAAATCGGATTACTCTACCAGCATCTAAATCTTCATCATGTCCAATAATATTAGTATAAGTATGGTGCAAAACATTATGTTGCACTTGCCAATTGTATACATTTCCAGCAAGAATATAAATACTACCACCCATAAATTTATTTATCCAATTTTTATTAGAGTAGGAGCCATGATTTCCATCATGCATTACGTTCATGCCAATACCAGCCATACCAATTCCGATCAAAATTGATAATAATAAAAACAATCCGAAATGCATCTCGGTTAATGTTATAATTAAAAAGTAAGGGGTTAAAAATATTGAAAAAAGTATAATTGTTTTTAAATAAAGTTTCCAGTTACCTGTTTTTTGGATATTATTTTCTTTAAAATAATTATTGACTCTAGCATTTAAGGTTCTAAAAAACTTTAGATTATCGTTTTTTGCAAATGTTGGGAAAGAATTTGTCATTAAGATGAATTTAAATATGGCGCAAATATAATTATTTAATAGTAGTCAAATCATAAACGAAGGTTAAATATTTCAACACTAATGTATTACTTTTGTTGAAAAACCTCATATGGAAGAAATAATAAAGCAGTTTTCTTATATAACTGAAAGTCAGAAGAGACAATTTCAAATGTTGCCAAGATTATATGAAGATTGGAATTCTAAGATAAATGTAATTTCTAGAAAAGATATTGACGAATTGTACGTACGACATGTATTACACTCGCTTGGTATAGCCAAAATAATCGAGTTTAAACCGGGCACAAAAATAATGGATGTTGGAACAGGAGGTGGTTTTCCGGGAATTCCATTAGCAATTTTATTTCCAGAAGTAGATTTTTATTTAATTGATGTAATTGGAAAAAAAATAAAAGTGGTTAATGAAGTAGTAACAGCATTAGGTTTGAAAAATGTTAAAGCCGAACAAAAACGAGCCGAAACCGTAAAGCAAGAGTTTGATTTTATTGTAAGTCGAGCTGTGACAAATATGCCCGATTTTGTGTTATGGGTTCAAGATAAACTAAAAAAGAAACAAAATCACGAATTAGAAAATGGAATTTTATATCTTAAAGGAGGAGATTTGACAGAAGAATTAGCCTCTTTTCCAAAAGCAGTGCAATACAATTTATCCGATTATTTTTCAGATGCGTTTTTTGAAACAAAGAAAGTGGTTCACTTGCCATTGAAATCCAAAAAATAAAAAAATCCCTTTCAGTTTAAGAAAGGGATTTTTTAGTAAATTCTATTTTATCTTATCCTTTAATCACTTTTTTAGTAACTTTTCCTTTTTCATTTTGAATAGTAACTAAATAAACCCCGTTTGATAATGTAACCGGAATTTCAAGTGAGCCATTTATTGTTTGATTGTTATTATTGTAAATCGTTTTTCCTAAAATATCTGTAACTGAAATACTGGCATTTTCAATTGTAAAAGAGGTATTAATTTGAATTGTATTTTCAATTGGATTCTGAATCCAAATACTATTCAAGGCCATATTTTCATTATTAGTCAAAACCGGATTTAATATTTCATTTAAAGCAAAAGCGGTGTTTTGTGTATTTAAGGTCACATGATTTTCATTTACTGTAGGAATAGAAGATGCAACAAAAGGTGTAACCGAACTGCCTGAAATTGGAGTGTATAAATTTTGGGTATTGGATATTGCCATTGCACTCCATGTTGGAATAAATGTAAAATAATCAGCATTTAAATTATTAAAAAATTCAGTCAATAATGGATCTGTACCTAATCCAGATTCTAATGATGTCAAATCATATCTTCCTCCTGGTGCTGTATCTAAACCAGCAGTAAAAGTAGGTGCTTTTGAATTGGCAAAACTTTCATAAACAGTTGCCCAAAAGAAAACAAGATAGGCTTGTGCTTTAAATCGACTCACCTCATTTGTTTGATTGGCCAAAGGCGTATAACGTAAATTAATAATAGCTCTTTGCGTGGCAGTAATATTGAATGTATGATCCATTACAACAAAATCGGGTGTATAATTCATAGTCCCATTACCTGCACCATTAATTATAGATACATTTCTAACCGTTGTTGGAAATCCCATAGTGTTCAATTCATTTTGGAATGCATTTCTAAAATTAGGGCAGCCAGTTGGGAGTAATGATGCTGAAGTAGTATTGAATTCAAATGCACTTCCAGTTTGTAAGTGTCCTTCAAATTGATCGATTAGCATTTCTCTAGCAGCCGGACTTTTCATCAAACCATCAACAATAGGTTGCACAGCAGTTATTGCAGCTGGTCCGTATGCCATATAATTAAAAAGATGTTGAAATCCAATAGGAACATTGGCTCCTTGATGAGGAGAATCGAACGAAATATACAATCGGGTATCGTGATTCAAACTGTTCATTTCCATATAACGAAGCGCATATCTGGCAATAAGTCCACCCATACTTGGTCCGATAACTACATTTTTTTGATTGCCAATTTTTTGAGAATTAATTTGATTTAACAGCGCCACTAATATCATAGCGTTTCTTTGAATATAATCAACGCCGCCATCAATTACAGTTGTTGTAGAGGGTCTTGTATAAGTTGGAAAATTTAAAATCACAATATCAAAACCTTGAGCCCTTAAATCGGTTGCTAAATTTTGGCCTGTCCCATAATTTAATTGATTGTATATTGCAGTTATGTTTCGGGAATCGCCTGGATCAAATCCATCAAGAAGAAATATTGGTTTGTCTAGAATTCCGTTAACATTGTCTAGGAAAACTTCGTACTGTCCTTGTCCTAAAAATGACGCTGTTTCCCCATATCCTTGGTATGGAATGGTTGACCAAATCGGGCTCGCTGCATTGGGAACTACTAATTGGGGGTTTTTATTTGCTGTTAAATTTGTTTTAGTAATTTCAATTTCAAAAGACTGTTCAATGCTTTCATTGTTTTGCATTACTATTTTACAATTAACAATTTGCTTACCTGATTCGTTAAACGGGATTGTAAAAGGTTGATTAATTGTAATTTTTTTCCAATTAGAAGTTCCATCATTTTTAATAAAGATTGCTGAAATGGTTTTGCCAGATGTATTAAAAATAAAATCCTCTTTAAGAATAAAAGAATTGCTGTTGGATTTAGAAACTAAAGGAGCAATTAGATTGAGAGTATGCAACTCGAACGCATTTGTTACATTTGGTTTTAAAACCATTTTATTGTTGGAATTCAAGAAGATATCGCCGCTTTCTATTGCTGTTTTTTTTATGGTTTCAAATTCAGTTAATAAAATAGCTAAAGGAATTTGATTGTTTACAAATCCGAGTTTAGCTTCTTCTTTAAGTGTTTCATATTTTGGTAATGATTGCAGATAATCGGCACGTTGTATTTCGTGGTATACTTGATTAAAATAGCCAGAAGTAACTGGGGTTTTTCTTAATTCAGTTGCATTTGAAACACCAAAAACGCGATCATATATTATATTTGTTTGTGTTTTGTCTTTTAATAAATCATAGGTTTTATCTTGAGCGAAACCTGACATTGAAAGTAACCCGAAAAGGAATAAAGTAATTTTTGACCCGAGTGCTTTGCTCGAATTGGCGAAGTATTTCATTGTTTGATTTTTTTTGATAAACGAAGGTATAAAAAAAAGTGCAAGTTATCTAACTCACACTTTATAATATTTTGATTTATAAACTATTATTCTCCTAAAAAAGGGTATTTATAATCTTCTGGCGTTACGAAAGTTTCTTTTATTGTTCTTGGTGAAACCCATCGCAATAGATTTTGCATAGAACCTGCTTTATCATTGGTTCCAGATGCTCTTGCACCACCAAATGGTTGCATGCCAACTACAGCTCCGGTTGGTTTGTCATTAATATAAAAGTTTCCGGCAGCGTTTTGTAAAGCAGTAGTTGCTTCGACAATTGCGTATCTATCTTGACTAAAAACAGCACCAGTTAAAGCATAATCTGAAGTGCTATCGACTAATGCTAATGTTTCTTTCCATTGGCTATCGTCATAAATATAAATGGTCATAATTGGACCAAAAAGCTCGGTTTCCATTGTAGCATATTTTGGATTTGTAGTTACAATAACTGTAGGTTCTACGAAGTACCCTTTAGATTTATCATAATTTCCACCAATGATTATTTCGGCATCTGTATCCTTTTTTGCCTGATCGATATAACGTGCTAATTTATCAAATGAAGCTTCAGAAATTACCGCTGTAATAAAATTGCGCATATCTTCTGGCGAACCCATTTTCATTGTTTTTAGGTCGGCTGTTAATTGCGATTTTACAGCAGGCCATAAACTTTTCGGAATATAACCTCTTGAAGCCGCACTACATTTTTGTCCTTGAAATTCAAAAGCACCTCTTGAAATTCCGGTTACTACTTGTTTTACATTCGCTGATGGATGCGCTATAATAAAATCTTTACCACCTGTTTCGCCAACAATTTTAGGATAGGATTTATAATTACTAATGTTAGTTCCAATTTTTGCCCAAATGTCATTGAATACTTCTGTTGAACCAGTAAAATGAACACCTGCTAAATAAGGACTATTTAAAAGCACTTCAGAAACCATAGTTGAATCGCCCATTACCATATTGATAACGCCATCTGGTAAGCCAGCTTCTTTAAAAATTTGCATAATTACATTTGCAGAATATACTTGAGTAGCTGCAGGTTTCCATACAACTACATTACCCATAAGCGCTGCACTTGAAGGCAAATTTCCAGCAATGGCAGTAAAATTAAATGGTGTGATAGCGTAAACAAATCCTTCTAAAGGACGGTATTCAACTTTGTTCCAAACGTCTGAATTTGATTTGGGTTGGTCGTTGTAAATTTGCGTCATGAATTCAACGTTGTAACGTAAGAAGTCAATCAATTCACATGAAGCATCAATTTCGGCTTGGAATATCGTTTTTGATTGTGCAATCATGGTTGCGGCATTAATTCGGGCTCTATAAGGACCCGCAATTAATTCGGCTGCTTTTAAAAAAATGGCAGCTCTATGTTCCCAAGGCATAGAAGCCCAATTTTTTCTAGCTTCTAATGCAATGCTAATTGCATTTTCAATGTGTTTTTTTTCGGCAAGATGATAGCTACCAACAACATGTTTATGATCGTGTGGTGCGGTCATGTTTTTTGTATTTCCCGTGCGGATTTCTTCGCTACCGATATAATTTGGAACGTCTATTTTTTGGTTCCACATTGTTTTGTATGCTTCTAAAACAGCTATTCTTTCAGGAGAATTTGGAACATATGATTTTACAGGTTCATTAATTGCTTTTGGAACGTGGAAGAAACCTTTAGGCATGGTATGGAATTTTAGAATGTTAGACTTCTTAGATGATTAGATTCTTGCAAAGAATTTAATACGTGCAAAAGTACAAATGATTTTTTGAACTTTTGTTTGAAAGCGTTACAAAACTTTGTTAAGGCTTCTTCTGAATATGATAGCCTTAGCCCAGATGGTCCCGAAGTATCGGGAGGAAAGCTTTTTTTACTTCTTTTTGTTTTTTCTTACTTAAAAAAAGCGACAGTAGGAGCTGTTTTTTTAGTTTAGAAAAAAGAAAAGTTGAAAAAAACTTGCAACGAACAGCTGGAAATAGCTTCAAAAATTAATTCAATGCATAAGGAGCACTCAATCTGAAAGTAGGCACAATGACTTTGAAGGATTTAGTGGTTGTAAAATTAATCATAGTAAAATAACCATTCATTGCCCCATAAGGAGAAGAAAGTAAACATCCAGAACTATAAGAATGGGATTCGCCTGGTTTTAAAACGGGTTTTTTGCCTATTACACCTTCACCATCAACAATCTCAATATCGTTTAGAGAATCAAAAATTTCCCAGTGGCGCGAGTTTAATTGAACAGAATCTTTGCTGTGATTTTCTATAGTAATGTCGTAAGTAAAGGCAAAATGTATTTTATAGTTTTTGAAGTAAGTTCCTTCAAAACTAGTATTAACAGAAATTTTTATGCCTCTTGTAATTTGAGTAACCATAAAGAAACTATTTTATTTCGAAATGTTCAACCTATTCATCTCGATTGTAAAAATACAAAATTTTAAAAGTGTTTGAAAATTAGTAGTAAAATTTTACTAATTGGTAACATTTAAAGAACTAGCAACCCCTTTTCCTATTACTCTATCGTAACGTTGGTTATTTTCTCGGTAATAAATTATTGCAAAATAGTTGTTTTCGGTTTGGAAGAAATTACCATCAATAGCATTTTCTTCATCTATATTACCAAATTGATCAGCAATTACATATTTGTAGTTTGTAAAGCCTTGTTTGATCATGATAGCTTTTTCATACAATCTTTTTTTTGAATTGTATTCCATTTTATTTTCAGCAGTTAATTTATAATTATTAAACATACCAGTTACATAAATATCTTTTTTATCATAATAGCTGGGTGCTGATAATGTAAAATAAACCCATGCATAATCGGCTTCAACTTCTGGGTTTTCTCTATTAATACAATTCACCAAAAAATTGCCATTAATGTCGGGCCAAAAAGTATATGGATTTTTTGCTCTGGCATTGTTAGCATACAAATGAGAATTGTACAATCCGCCATTTGAATCTATGAACGAGATACTATTGTTGGCGCCTTGAATATTTTTATTTTCAAAAAACAAGTATTCATTTCCTGCCCAAAATTGGGTTTCTGTATCGTACTTGTATATTAAATCATTACCAATGGTAAACATCGGTTTTATGTTAGTTATGGCATTATCAAATCGGCCATTTTGCATCAATAAAACTTTTACATTTTGAATTGGACTTTGAAATGTAATATTATTCGACTTTATTGAAAATTCAAGATTGTGTTTTAGTTCTACATTTCTAACATCTCTAGCTCTTTTTATCTGTAACGGTACAGAAACTAAATTTTCAAATAAAATAAATTTCCTTGAAAAAACTACATCTTTATCTTCATTTAAGATAGAAATAATATAGTTGCCACTGACTTTTATTTGTGTTAAACGATTTGGAAATGCGATACGATAATGAGAATAAAGTTGAAGGGCATTAAAAGAGTTGGTATAATCTTGAATTCGTTGGTCGTCAAAGCCATTTAAAAATTCATTTCTTGTTAATTGTGATGGTTTCCAATCGTAATCATAATGTTTTATTACATAGTAATAGTTGTCTTCTGTACCATGTAAGTCATCAAATTGTAATTGAAAACTATCGCCAAGTTGAAAAATGGGTATTTGATTTTGACCATTTTGAACAAATGAAATCGTTTTGATATGATAAGGTGGAATTACTTCCACTTCTTGAGCATTAATATCGAATATTGAGCTTAAAAGTAATGCAATAAAAATAACTTTTCTTAGCATAAGAGAATTTTTTGAATTGTAAAGATAACAATTATTTGTATCTAATATTGTGGCAAAAGTTAATTTTTCTTAAAGCAAACTGGAATAATTTCGCCTTTTGCCAAACAGTATTTTTCTACTAATTCAGGTTTAATTTTAGCAGTATAGTCTTCTTCAATTACATTAAATCCAATGCTTCTCAATTTGTCGTAATAATCGCGGCCATACACACGTACATGATCGTATTGTCCAAATATTTTTGCGCGTTCTTTTTGATTGGTAATAGAATCGTCTGAAAAAGTTGTAGTTCTAGTTAAATCTTGTGGAATTTGAAAAATGCCCATTCCTCCTGGTTTTAATACACGATACAATTCTTGCATTGCTTTAGTATCATCTGGAATATGTTCGAGTACGTGATTGCAAAAAATCACGTCATACGTATTGTCTTCAAAAGGCAAATTGCAAATATCTGCTTTAACATCGGCCAACGGAGAAAGTAAATCGGTTGTTGTATATTCGATATTGGTTTGCTTTTTAAATCGTTTAAAGAACTCTTGCTCGGGGGCAAAATGCAATACTTTTAATGTTGAACTTGTTGTAGCATCTCTTAATTTGATGCGTTTGGCTTTTGATATTGGAGAATCTGAAACAAGTTCAGATTGAAAAAAATCAGTTTCATTTTGAAGGTATAGCCATAGTAAGCGGTGTCTTTCTAACGAAAGGGTACTTGGTGAAAGTACATTGTTTCTTTGATTTCCGTATCCATAAGGCAGAAACATTCTAAAACTTTTCCCGTCAATTGGATCGGTAAAACGATTGCCTTTTAAAAGAAAAGCTAAAATTGGACGCGCTACAATACTTAATCGAATTAGTATTGGTCGCGGAATGGTATTTAATATAAATTTGAATATTTTTTTCATTTTTTTGCACAGAGTTCACAGAGAATTTTCACAGAGATTCACAGAGAATAATAGCTCAGTACTCTTCTGTGTATCTCTGTGTTATAATTTTATAGTTCGAAATTCGTCTTCCTCATTACTAACAATTCCTAATGCATCATAGACATATTTAAAAGTCGAAAGCAACTCTGGTTTACCATCAATTAAAGCAACATTGTGCTCAAAATGAGCTGATGGTTTTCCGTCTGCTGTTAATATTGTCCAACCATCTTTTAGTTGTTTTATGTTTTTGGTTCCCATATTTATCATAGGTTCTATAGCGACCACCATGCCTTCAACAAATAATTTTCCTTTTCCTTTTTTACCATAATTTGGCATTTCAGGATCTTCATGCATTTTTCTTCCTAAACCATGTCCGACTAATTCTCGAACCACACCATATCCATTACTCTCACAATATTTTTGAATGGCATTACCAACATCTTCAACACGATTTCCGATTTTAAATTCGCGTATGCCAACATACAAACTCTCTTTAGTTATTTGAAGCAGTTTTTTTACTTCAGGAGCCACTTCACCAATTTCAAAACTATAGGCATGATCACCATAAAACTCATTTTTCAAAACACCACAATCAACAGAAATAACATCGCCTTCTTCTAAAGGTTTGTTATTGGGTATTCCGTGAACTACTTGTGCGTTTGGACTCATACAAAGTGAATTAGGAAAGCCATACAATCCTAAGAAACCTGGTATTCCGCCATTGTCTCTTATGAATTCTTCGGCTATTTTGTCTAATTGTAAAGTAGTAACGCCAGGCTTTATTATTTTGGCAACTTCGCCTAATGTTTTGGAAACTAATAAGGCACTTTCGCGCATTAATTCGATTTCTTCTCTTGTTTTTTGGATAATCATTTTTGGTAAATTTCAGCCAGCAAAAGTAACTATTTAAAATAAATTAATCAGGGTTTGCCATTATTTTAAATAACTCTGCATTTGAATTTAAAAAACGATTTTCTATAGTAAACTGTGATATTTGAGTGGTTACTAAATTGTTTTCACGCGTGTTGATAAGAAATATAGAGCTTTCCCCAAAAGTAAATAATCGTTCTTCAGAAGTCAACATGGTTTGATTGTCTTTGACTAAATCGTCAATTATTGATTTTTGTCTTTCAAGTGAAGAAATTTCAGTTTGTTGTGCATTGATTTTATTTTTCAATTGTACTTTTTCAAGATCAAGATTAAATTGAGCTTCTTGAATTTTGAATTTGGTTATTTTTAAACTTCCGCGTTCTTTTCTTAAAAATAAAGGATAATAAAAATTAAGTCCAACTTTATAATCTTGAAATTTATATTGATCAAAAGCACTAGGTTCTGAAAGATAAGAATAACCTAGGTCAATTTTAGGTAAAAGCATATTGGCTCTTAATTTTCGTTCTACATCTAGCATTTGAATTTTGTTTTCCAATGCATTAATTTTGGGATGATTTGATATAGAAGGATTGGCAGTCATTAATTCATTTGTGCGCAACGTTTCTTTTATTGTTAGCAATAGTTTTTCTTCGGGAATTATATCATCTTGTAATTCTAAAGGAATATTATTTTCAAGCCACAAATAGTTTGAAAGTTCAAGTTTAGCTTTGGCAAATTTTAATTGGCTATCCTCTAAACTTAATTTTCGGTTTCTTACTATGATCCCTGCTTCAACACTATCAATTGCCGGTCTGTCTCCTTCTTTTATTAAGGTTGCTATTCCTTTAAATCTAATTTTAGCATTATTTAGATAATTTTCATACATCTTAACCTCATTGAAATTTCGTTTCCAATTGAAGTAAGCAATAGAAGCATCGTATAAAGTAGCAATTGCATTTAATCGTAGTTGGGCTTGACTTAATTTAATTTGAATTTTTGCCTTACGTAAATCGGCCATACGTTGATTAATAAATAATCCTTGACCAATGGGGACAGTAATTCCCAATGAAGTTAATCCTTGGTTAGGGAGCGTATTTTCTGGATTTAAAAACACACCTTCACTATTATCAAAACCAGCTTTTATTTCTATTCCATACCAAGTTGGAATTTTAAAACTACTGTTTAGTAAAGAATAATATTCGCTGTCTTTAAATTTCTTTTGCTCAAAATCAATTTCAATTTTAGGATCAAAACCACCTCGAGCCATCATTAAATTGGCTTGTGCTTCACCTATTTCAAGGTTTGCAGATTTAACTAATGGATGGAATTTTTTCACATAACCTAAAAACTCATTATAAGTAAGTTCTTTTGGAAGGGTGTTTTGTGTATAGCCTAAAACACTGATAAATAAAAATCCTATTATTATTGATTTCATTATTTTTTATCTTTTATTCCTGATTCTTTAGGTTGATAATAGTTTGGAGGAAATCCGTTTAGGGTTCGCCATAATTCAAACCATACAGGCACATTATCTAACAAAGCTAATGTTTGTGCTCCCGAGCCAATGCTTACTTGTTTTGGCCATGCTGCTTCTTCAGCATCTGGAGCTATAAGAACTCTAAATTTGCCATTTGTGCTAATGAAGTTTTCTACAGCTACAATCTTTCCGCCAAAAGTACCATAACTTATTCCTGGCCATCCTGAAAATACTATTGTTGGCCATCCATCAAACCAAACTCTAACTTTTTCACCTTTGTGTACTAGAGGTAAATCGGTAGGTGATACATAAGTCTCTACTGCTATGTCATATTTTGAAGGCATTATACTAACTATTTGTGTTCCTTCTTTAATGGTTTCACCAAGTCCTGATTGTAAAGCTCTATTTACATAACCACTTTGAGGCGCTTTTATATAATACATTCCGTTACGGATTTGGTAATTTACATACTGATTTTTGAGCTTGTTAACTTGCGCTTCGGTGTCAAATTTATTACTCAAGGCAGTGTATTGATCACTTCTAGCTTTTTGTTCTTTTTCGTTGTACTCTGCAGCAATTCTGTTGATTTCTACTTTTGCATTTATCAATTCATTTTTACTAGTGAGTAATTTGTTTTCTTGCGTGATTATTTTAGCATCAACTTCTTGTAATTTTAATCGTTTTTCTTCCAAATCGGTAACTGGCTTTAATCCTTCCTTATTTAAAGTAACAGAACGGTTATATTGCGTATTGGCAATTTTAACTTGTGTTCTTACAGCTACTAAATCAATACTGTCACTAGTTACTTTTAAAACACCCTGACGAATTTTATTTTGTGCTTGTTGAAGTTTTAAATTTCGTTCTCTTTTTATGGCTTCAATTTGCGAATCAAGTGTAGTTACTTTATCACCATAAGAAACTTGAGCCATTTCTTTAGCTTTCATTTGGTTTTCGGTATTTTTCACCAAATTTGGGTCTAAGTAATCTTCTTTAGTTTCAGAAATAAATAAGATGGTATCACCCTTTTTCACATAATCTCCTTCTTTTACATACCATTTCTCTATTCTTCCTGCAATTGCTGTGTGGATAGTTTGTGGTCGTTGATCGGGTTTAAGTGTTGTAACGGCACCTGAGCCAGAAATATTTTGTGTCCAAGGAAGAAATAAAATGAATACACCTAAAATAGATACACTTAAAATTATCTTATTTAAGATTTTATAATGTGGACGATGAGTTAGATTTTTTACTGTTTTAAATTGTTCTATATTTTCAATAATCTTATTGTTATTTGAAATATTAAGCATAGTATTATTTTTTAGAGTCATTAATTATTTTACCTTCTTGCATGGTAATTGTTCGTGTGCATTTTTCTTTCCAGTATTTATTTTTAGAGGCCACAATTAAAGTCCATTTATTTTCTTTATCTGTAAGAAAATCAATAATTTCTTGAGCAATTTTTGTGTCCATTTTATCAAGAGCTTCTTCAAAAAACAGCACTTTTGGTTTTGAAATGATACATCTTGCTAACAATATTTTTTGAGCATCAGATGATGAAAGTTGTCTTCCTTCTGGGAATATTTTCGTTTCCAATCCTTTAGGCAAAGATTTAATAAGGTTGCCTAATTTCACACTTTCTATTGCCCATTTTATTTGTTCTTGAGTTATGTTTGGATTTTTAAAAGTAATGTTTTCTAGTATTGTTCCTTCAAAAGGTGTTTCCCCACTAAGAATAGTTCCTATTTGTGATCGATATTGATCTAAATCAATCTTTCTGTAAGTATCATCATTAATAAAGAAAGAGCCCGATGTTGGTTCTAATAAACCACAAAGAACTCGCATAAAAGTAGTTTTTCCTGAGCCATTGTTGCCTTCAAGAAGTATTTTTTCTTCATTCTCTATTTTTAGATTTACATGATTTAAAATGAAATCTGGTGAATCAGGAAATTTGTATTTAATATTTTCAGCTTCAAGTGTAATATTGTTATAGCAAATAGTATTAGAATCTTGGGAAGTAATTTCAGTATCAAGATCTGTAATTTGTCCAATCTTTTCAACTGCAGTTAACACATCATAAAGTGTTTCTAATCCTACAACTATTTTCTCTACCGAATTAATTACCAATAAAATAATGATTTCTGCTGCCACAAACTGACCGATATTCATTTGCTGATTCAGCACCAAATACCCGCCAATTAATAACAATCCAGCGGTAATAATTACTTTAAATATTATTAGTTGTGAATATTGTCTTTTAATTATATTGAAATGTCTTTCACGGTATTTTAAATATTCTTCAACCAATATATCATTCTTATTTAATGCAAACTCAAAGTTGGATCTTTTTCTAAAACTAAAATTATTCCTTGCAATTTCTTGAAGCCAACCCACAACCTTATATTTATATTTTGATTCTTTCATGCTAGTTTCAAGTCCAG
>CALPIE020000022.1 GCA_943323545.2 Bifidobacterium breve
AAATTTAATAAATCCAGCGTCATCACCCTGTCTCACTTGTGTACCTTCTACTGCGTAATTGACAATTCTTTTTGCTAATGCACCAGCTACCTGACGGTATAAAACTTCACCAAAAACACTATTTTCAATTACAACTGTTGTTCTTTCGTTTTCGGTACTTGATTTAGGATGCCATGCCACTAAATACTTCCCTGGATGGTATTTACTGTATTTTACAATTCCACTTATTGCATAACGAGTAACATGTACATTTATAGGAGACATAAAAATAGAAACCTGTAATCGTTTATCTTTAAAATATTCTGATTCGAATACTTCTTCAATAACAACAACTTTTCCATCAACAGGAGCTAAAACAATATTATCACTTGGATGTATACGTCTATCTGGATTTCTAAAAAATTGTAATACCAAAAGCAACAGTAACAATATGAATATCTGAAATACTTTTAGTAATATAGGATATTCATTTCCAATCAAATGTGAACCACCCAACAAAAGAATTACAAAAGTTGTGGTTGAAATAAGTATAATTTTTGCGCCTTCTTTATGAAACATAATATAAAATTTGATAAAATAAAAATACAAAAGGTGCAACAAATATAATACTATCTAATCGATCTAGCATGCCACCATGACCTGGCATTATAATTCCGCTGTCTTTTACACCTGCGATTCGTTTAAATTTTGATTCGATTAAGTCACCTAAAGTGCTGAAAACACTTATAATAAATGCACTCATTGTCCAAATAAAAATAGATTTTTCTGTGTAATTTATTGTTGGATTAAAATAAAATTTTGAAATTAGAAATCCAGCTAAAATTGAAAAGATAATACCTCCAATAAATCCTTCAATTGTTTTTTTTGGTGATATTTTTTCAATTAGTTTGTGTTTACCAATAGATTTACCAATAATGTATGCAAAAGTATCGTTTGTCCAAATTAATATAAATATACTTATGATAATTTTTGGGTTATAGCCTCTAATTCCATGTGGAATTTTAGTAATAATTATAAATGGAATTATAATATATCCTATTAAATAAATGTATTTCGAAATTGTATCAAATTTTACTTTTTTTGTATTAAAAAGTAATAGCAAACATTTAATGGATACAAAAATACTTACAATTAAAAGTAATATATCATTTGTTTTATTTGTTTGATAATAGGTTCCGAATGTAAACCCAATTAAGCCTATTATTATTGGAAGTATTTTATTTAATTGAATTAATTGGCAAAATTCATAAATAGTAATAATCATAAAAAAACCAAAAAGTAAAAAAAAACTATGTTCAGAGTAGGAAGTAGCTATAAGTAAAAGTATTACATATACTAAACCCGAAAGAGTTCTGGTTATAGTTTCGTTCATTTTATAAATCTTCTAACAGTAATAAATAAAGATTTTTGGCAGTACTGCCATAAGTTAAAAAATCTTCATCTTGTACTTTTTCGAAATACTTTATGGTGGTTATATTAGAAGGATAATCTTTGACATATTTTTTCTTTATTACTCTAAGGCCATCGCTTTTAGACTCTAAAATTTGGCTTGTTGTAGCAAGAATTACAATACTATCAGGAAGTTCATTTGGCTTATGTTGCTTAATTTGGTTAGAAGAAAATAATACAGATCCTTCATCAGATATTAAATTTTCACAACTGGCTAGAAAAAATTTTGGGTTTTTTGTATTTGTATAATTTAATTTATTTTCGTCAAGTAGATTATATAATTTTGGTTCATAACACATCACTTCACTCTCAAACCAATCATTTTCTTCTAAGATGTTTTCGAATTGTTCTCTAACTTCATTTAAATTTTCACAGTATAAAAACTTACCCCCATTTTTTTTAAAATTATAGGTAAATAATTCATCAACAGGTAATGATGATTTTTTTGGAGCATTATATTCACTTAGATTATCTTCATCTGAGGCATCATTGCCAGAACCAAATATTTTTCTAAAAAGACTCATATCTATTTATAAGGGCTTATTAATAATTTGAAAACATCCAAAGATAAAAAAATCTTAATTCAAAAGCATTTTTTGAATTAAGATTTTATGTTTTTTGAGAAAAATTTATTCGGTAACTAAATTGTGTTCTTCTTTATCGTACAATCGTTTGCCAAAAATTGTTTCAAGATCATCTTTAAAAATAACTTCTTTTTCTATTAGGATGGCAGCTAGTTGATTCAATTTATCTTTGTTTTCTTCTAAAATTGCAATAGCTCTTTGGTATTGACTTTCTATTAAAATTGATATTTCTTTATCTATAATATGTGCTGTTTCTTCAGAATAGGGTTTAGAAAAATTGTATTCACTTTGACCTGATGAATCGTAATAAGTAACATTTCCTATTTTATCGTTTAATCCATAGATGGTTACCATAGCTCGAGCTTGTTTGGTTACTTTTTCAAGGTCACTTAAAGCACCAGTTGAAATAGTATCAAAAGTTACTTTTTCTGCAGCTCTACCACCCATAGTAGCACACATTTCGTCGAGCATTTGATCTGGTCGTACTATTAACCGTTCTTCAGGCAAATACCAAGCAGCTCCTAAACTTTGTCCTCTTGGAACAATAGTAACTTTTACTAAAGGGGCAGCATGTTCTAGCATCCAACTTACTGTTGCATGTCCAGCTTCATGAATAGCAATTGCTTTTTTCTCTTCGGTAGTTACAATTTTATTTTTCTTTTCCAATCCGCCAACAATTCTGTCAACAGCATCTAGAAAATCTTGTTTATCAACTGCAGTTTTATTATTACGTGCTGCAATTAAAGCAGCTTCATTACATACGTTTGCGATATCGGCTCCCGAGAAGCCTGGAGTTTGTTTAGCAAGAAAATCAATATCCAAGTCAGCTACTTTTTTTAATGGTGCTAAATGCACTTCAAAAATTTCTTTTCGTTCTCTAATGTCCGGCAAGTCAACATAAATTTGTCTATCAAAACGGCCAGCTCGCATTAATGCTTTATCTAAAACATCTGCTCTATTAGTTGCAGCAAGAACAATGACATTGGTATCGGTACCAAAACCATCCATTTCGGTTAACAACTGATTTAAAGTGTTTTCACGTTCGTCATTTGAACCAGAGAAATTATTTTTTCCACGAGCGCGACCAACAGCGTCTATTTCATCAATAAAAATGATAGCAGGCGATTTGTCTTTAGCTTGTTTAAATAAATCTCTAACTCTTGATGCTCCAACTCCCACAAACATTTCCACAAAATCAGAACCTGAAAGCGAAAAGAAAGGCACTTTTGCTTCACCTGCAACTGCCTTTGCTAGCAAAGTTTTTCCAGTTCCTGGAGGTCCTACTAGTAATGCACCTTTTGGAATTTTACCTCCAAGTGCAGTATATTTCTCAGGATTTCTTAAGAATTCTACAATTTCTTGCACTTCTTCTTTAGCGCCTTCTAAACCTGCGACATCTTTAAAAGTGATTTTGGTATCTGTTTTTTCGTCAAAAAGTTTGGCTTTAGATTTTCCAATATTAAAAATTTGTCCACCTCCACCACCAGCACCTCCGCCAGACATTCTTTTCATTATATAAATCCAAACCCCAATAATCAAAATGAATGGCAAAATTTGAAATAACAAACCAGTCCAATCGTCTTTCTGTTTAAAATCGTAATCTTTTAATTTTCCCTCTTGTATGGCTTGATCTAATTTTTTTTCATAATTTTGAGTATCACCGATATCAAAAATATAATGAGGACCTTTATTAGAATTACCTAATATGTCTTTGGCTACTTTTTTGTTAGATTTTTCTTTTAGTGCAGAAGCTGTTAGATAAATTTCAGCTTGAATTTTATTAAAAATAATTACCTTTTCTACTTGTCCTTTTTTTAATAATTCATCAGATTTTGATGAAGAAATTTTCATAGGATCATTGAAACTTCCACCATTCAAGGTGCTAAGTATCAGAAACATTGCAATTAATCCTCCCCAAATCCACCAAGGGCTAATTTTGAAATTTGTTGGTTTTTTTTCTGTAGACATTATTTTTTTCTGCTTTTAGTATTTATTTTCTAAAGTTGTAATTTTGGCATCACCCCAAAGTCCTTCAATATTGTAGAATTCACGTATTTGTTTTTGAAATACATGAACAACAATACTAACATAATCCATTAATACCCATTCAGCATTATCAGAACCTTCAACATGCCAAGGTTTGTCTTTTAATTCTTTAGAAACTAATTTTTGAACGGAGTTGACTATTGCATTGACTTGGGTATTAGAACTACCATTGCAGATAACAAAATAATCACAAACTGCAGTGTCAATTTCTCTTAAATCTAGAATATCAATATCATTCCCTTTTACTTCTTCTATTCCTTTTATGATGTTTGTAAGTAATACATCGGTGCTAGCGCTCTTCTTAGTCATTTATTATTTTTTCAGTATTTTGCAAAGGTATCAATTTTTGTCTTTATTTTTGATGCTTAACATAAGTTTAAATAAAATCAATTCAATTTTTTTTTCATGCACTTAATCAAACTCGATGCCATTGATTCTACTAATGATTATTTGAAAGAATTATCTAAAACTGAAGTGCTTGAAAATTTCACCACAGTAACAGCAGAGAATCAAACAAAAGGTAAAGGGCAAATGGGAGCTGTATGGATTTCAGAAAGAGGCAAAAATTTAATAATGAGTACTTTAATTAAGGATTTGTTAAATAATGCTGAACAAGTTTATCATTTAAATGTTGTGATTTCTATATCTATAATTCAAGTTTTAAAAGAATTTAATATACCAAATTTAGCATTAAAATGGCCTAACGACATTATGTCAGACAATAATAAAATCGCTGGAATATTAATTGAAAATAGATTAAAATCTGACACAAACATTGAATCAATTGTTGGAATTGGATTAAATGTAAATCAGAAAGATTTTGATTTTATTCCAAATGCTTCTTCTTTAACTTTGATTATGAATAAAGATTTTGAATTAGAATCGCTTTTACAAAAAATTATATCCAAAATTAAAGAGAATTGTGAATTAATTATTTCTAATAAAACAGAAGAACTTTGGAAATTATATCATGATTTTTTATTCAAAAAAGACAAATTAACGGTGTTTGAAGATGCTAATAAAAATATTTTTAAAGCTACAATTTTAAGTGTAACACAAGATGGAAGACTTGAAGTGATTTTAGAAGATAGTTCAATTAAAACATTTGCAATCAAAGAAGTAAAAATGAAATATTGAATTAAAGTTTATTCATATTTTGAGCTAAAGTTTCAATAAACTTTGAAATTGGCCCTTTAATCATCATCGCCATCATGGCATTAAATTCGCCATCAAAATTTAATTTTACAGTGCTTGAATTTTCTGAAACAAATTCGATATTTGCAACAAGTGTAAATGGTAATTTATCACTAGCTGCAGCTAATATTACTTTACTGTTTGCTATTTTTTCTTTCATTTTTAATTTAATTTCAGGCATTCCTTTTAAACCGAAATTAAAAATATCTTCTCCTAAGACTTCAAATTTAGCAATATTTTCGGGCATTAATTTTTCAAAATTTTTAACATCAGATAAGGCTTGAAATAAATATTCAGCCGATTTTTCTACTGTAACTTTTGGACTCTCTAAATTCATATTTTCTAGATAAAAGAGACAAGAATCAAGAGGAAAGATAATTAAAATAAATAATCTTATTACTTCTTGATTCTTGCTTCTTGGTTCTTTCTTATTTATTTTCTAAAACATTCCACGTTGAAGGGCTCTTTCTCCATTCTTGCAATGTAATTTGTTCTTCTTCAGTGATGTATTTTTTTTCAACAGCTAAGTTTAGTAAGTTATCATAATTGCTTAAAGTGTTTAAATTCACTTTCGCATTTGCAAAATTTTGAGTTGCTATATCAAATCCATAAGAAAAAATTGCAATCATCCCTTTTACATTTGCACCAGCTTCCTTTAAAGCTTCTACTGCCAAAAGGCTACTATTTCCTGTACTTATTAAATCTTCAATTACAACTACATTTTGACCTTTTTGTAAAAAACCTTCCACTTGATTTTGTCTTCCGTGCTTTTTTGGTTCTGGTCTAACATAAACAAATGGCAAACCAAGCTCTTCAGCAACAAGAATTCCAATACCAATGGCACCAGTTGCAACACCTGCAATTACATCGGGCTTTCCGTAAAGCGATTCAATTTGTTTGGAAAATTCATCTCTTATATAATTTCTAATCGCTGGAAATGATAGTGTTAATCGATTGTCACAATAAATAGGAGAGTGCCATCCTGATGCCCATAAAAAAGGTTTTGATGGATTCAATTTAATTGCATTTATTTGTAAAAGCAATTCGGCTGTTTTTTCGGCTGTATCTTTATTAAAAATCATAGCGCAAATGTATAAAGTTTTTGTGAACGACAAACCACTTTTTTTAACAAATGAAATAGCTAAAGAAACTGATTTCCAGTTGTTTTTACTTGAAAGTGTTGATATTGAACAGCTTATAGTTAAAATGTTTAATAATAAAATTCAAAAAGCTAATTTGTATTATCCTGACGAGAAAGAGATATTAAAAAAAGTAAAAGAAAAAATCCCTGTTAATAAAGCTGGAGGAGGGCTAGTATACAATAAGAATGGCGACGTTTTATTTATTTTCAGAAACGGAAAATGGGATTTGCCAAAAGGAGGAATTGAGAAAGGCGAAGAAATTAGAGAAACAGCTTTACGTGAAGTACAGGAAGAAACCGGCGTAACCAATTTAGAAGTTGTTCGTAAACTTCAAAAAACATATCATATTTTTATTAGAAATGGACGTTATAAATTAAAAATTACCAATTGGTTTGAAATGAAAACCAATTATGAAGGAGTCCCAATTGCTCAAACCAATGAAGGTATTGAGAAAGCAGTCTGGTTAAATCCAGAACAAGTTAAAGAAGCTTTAAAAAATTCTTTTGAAAATATAAAATTATTATTTGAAGAAGAAAAGTTTTTAAATACTTCAAAAGATATTGCTAAAAAATAGTTTTTTAATTTAATAACTGATAATACTTAATTGGCTTTACCTTTGCCAAATGTATAAAAATCAACATTCAAATAATTTATTACTCAATTTAGGAATTGAAACCCTAAATGAAATGCAAGTTGCAGCGCAAGAAGCCATATTGAGCGATGCAAATGTATTATTGTTGTCACCAACAGGTTCTGGGAAAACATTGGCCTTTTTATTACCAATTTTCGAAATGTTAATTCCCGAAATTAAAAGCGTGCAATGTTTAATTTTAGTTCCTTCGAGAGAGTTGGCATTGCAAATAGAACAAGTTTGGAAAAAAATGGGAACTGATTTTAAAGTAAATGTTTGTTATGGTGGACATTCAATTGAAACTGAAATCAAAAACTTAAGCAATCCACCAGCCATTTTAATAGGAACTCCGGGTCGGATTGCAGATCATATTGATAGAAAAACATTTGCAAGCGATAGGATTCAAACTTTAATTTTAGATGAGTTTGACAAATCTTTACAGCTTGGATTTCACGAGCAAATGTCATTTATAATTGGAAATCTTAGTAAGATAAACAAACGTATTTTAGTTTCGGCAACTTCAGGTATTGAAATACCAAAGTATACTCGTGTTGAAAATCCTACTGTTTTGGATTTTATTCCAATTGAAGATAAGAATACTAAATTGAATTTTATATTGGTAGTTTCTAAAGAGAAAGATAAAATCAATTCTCTATTTAATTTGATTTGCACTTTAAAATCACAATCAGCTTTAATTTTTTGCAATCATCGAGATGCTGCAGAACGTATAAGTGACACTTTGATTGAAAAAGGAATTTATGCTACATACTATCATGGCGGAATGGATCAAGACGAACGTGAACGAGCCTTAATTCAATTCAGAAATGGTAGTGTTAGTTATTTAATTACAACAGATTTAGCTGCTCGAGGATTGGATATTCCCGAAATGAATCACGTAATTCATTATCATTTACCTTCAAAAGAAGATGAGTTTATCCATAGAAACGGTAGAACAGCCCGAATGTTAGCATCTGGAACAGCCTATATTATCATCCACGAAAGTGAAAAAAAACTAGAATATATTGATTATAGCATGCCAAAATTAGATGTTGAAAATTCTACTACTTTACCAAATCCTCCCATATTTCAAACTATATACATCAGTGGAGGAAAGAAAAATAAATTAAATAAAATCGATATTGTTGGATTCTTTTCCCAAAAAGGAAAATTAGAAAAAGGCGATATAGGTCTAATAGAAGTGAAAGATTTTGTTTCGTTTGTCGCAGTGAAATCTAAAAAAGTAAAAGATTTTTTGAATGCTATTCGCGATGAAAAAATGAAAGGGAAAAAATATAAGATTGAAGTGGCTAGGAAGGTGGTTAAGAAGGAAAAATAGTTTTTTCGAACAATCCAACAATCGAATATTCCAAAAATAGGAATTATTTAACCACCACAGAATCCGGTACCAAAACCGAATAATCACCACCATTTCGAATTACATCTCTAACAATGCTTGAACTTATATAAGAAGTTTTAGATGCTGTTAAAAGAAATACAGTTTCAATTTTAGATAATCTTCTATTAGTATGAGCGATGGCTTTTTCAAATTCAAAATCGGCTGGATTTCTTAATCCACGTAAAATAAATTCAGCTTTTTCTTTTTTGCATAATTCGATGGTTAATCCTTCATAAGTAATAACTCTTACTTTAGGTTCGTCTTTAAAAGCTTCTTCTATAAAGCGTTTTCTTTCTTCTAATGAAAACATGTATTTTTTTTCTGCATTAATCCCAATTGCAACGATTACTTCATCAAACAGCGAAATACCTCTTTTGATAATGTCGTAATGTCCATTTGTGATGGGATCGAATGAACCGGGGAATATCGCTTTTTTCATTTATGTCGGTTTTTGGTTTTTATTTCTTGATTCTTGATTCTTGGTTCATAACTACAAACCATAAACTACAAACCACAAACTTAAAATTATTTCTTCCAAATTGGTTTTCTTTGTAAAGCTAAACTAATTTCATTTTCCAATAAATCGATAAAATCAATTTTGGCATGAGCCGCTTGTTGCGGAAAAATACTTTGTGGGGATAAACCCGGATTTGTATTTATTTCTATGAAATGTGGAATACCGTTCATGATAATGAAATCAGATCTTGAAAAGCCTGTCATTCCGAGAGAGTCATATACTTTTTGAGCTGTTTGGACAACTAAATTTTCCTCTTCTTTGGAAATTCGAGCTGGTGTAATTTCTTCGGATTTACCTAAATATTTGGCTTCATAATCAAAAAAACTATTTTGAGAAAGAATTTCAGTTATTCCTAAAACTAGTGTTTTTCCTCTGTATTTTAATACACCAACAGATACTTCCATACCATTTAGATAGGATTCTATAAGAATATCATTGTCTTCTGCAAAGGCAAATTCTAAAGCTTTTTCAAATTGGTCTAAAGAGTCTACTTTAGAAACGCCAAGGCTACTTCCAGATTGGTTTGGTTTAACAAAAAATGGAAAACCTAATGTTGCAGCTATTTTGTTTCCATCAATTTCATCACCTTTTGTTAGGTAAATAGAATTGGCTTTTGGAATATGGAATTTGGATAAAACTGATAAGGTGTCTCTTTTATTGAATGTAAGAGCAGATTGATAAAAACTACATCCTGAATAAGGTAAATTTAATAATTCCCAATATGCTTGTAAATGTCCATCTTCTCCGGGTGTTCCATGAACAGTATTTATGGCTAAGTCAAATATTATTTTTTGGTTATTTATTGTAATTGAAAAATCACTTTTATCTACAAGATATTTTTTATTTTCATGCAAACAATACCATTCATTAATTAGTATATGTATTTCAAAACCTTTATATTTTGATTTATCAAGATGATTTAGAATTAATTGGCCACTTCGTAATGATATTACTGATTCGTCAGAATATCCACCCATAACTACTGCTACGTTCATTGAGAGTTTTTTTTATTTTAAGGTGGGTTCTACAAATTTATTCGCATCAAAATTTTTATAGTTTTTGATAGACAATAAAAATTTATGAATACTATCGTGATAATGTGAATAAATTTGAAACAGTATAGCAAAAACTATAAAAACCCTACGGGAACAAATATAAAAAATAATCTGACTTCGTTATATTTTTTTTCAATAGCGCTGCTATTCAAAAAAAAATATGCCTTGCATCTTATTTCTTCTATTTGTTTTTTGAAAGAAATAAATTTATAGAACCCACCTTTAACAAAATTATCATTTTTTTTCAAACGAATTACCTCAAGGAATTTATATATTTGCCTAAATTAAATTATATGAGTTTAAGTAACTATCTAAAAAGTCGTGTTTTTTTTGCTCAACTGATTACAGCAATAGCAATTGTAGCAATTTTAGGGTATTTGTTTTTTCATTGGATAACTTTTGTAACGCATCATGGAGAAGAAATAACAGTCCCAAATTTAAGCAAATTGAGCGAAGAGCAAATGGAAGCAAAATTAGACGAATTGGATTTAGATTATTTAATTATAGATACTGTAGATTACAATCCAAAATTCCCAAAATTAGCAGTTGTTGAACAAGAACCAACCGCTGGGTCGAAAGTAAAAAGAGGCAGACAGATTTATATTAAAATAAATTCGGACACCTATAAAATGGTTGCAATACCTGATTTGGTTGACAAAACTTATCGTCAAGCAGTTCCAACATTAAAATCAATAGGATTACAAGAAGGTGAAATAACCTATGTTCCCCATATGGGTAAAGACATGGTTTTAGAAATGCGAATTAATGGTAAAAAAGTTAAACCCGGATTTAAAGTCTTAAAAGCAACTAAAATTGAATTGGTATTAGGTGATGGCAAAGTTGTTTTTGATGAATCAGAAATAGATAGTTTACAAAATGAATTGCCTCCAATCGATCAACAAGATACACTTGTAAATGGACAATAATATTGATATTCAAGAACCCGAAGAAGAACTCTATGAACACTACCGTTTTGATGTTCCAAAAGGGCAAGCGTTATTGAGAATTGATAAGTACTTAATGCTTTTAGTTCCTAATGCAACTCGGAATAAAATTCAAAATGCAGCAACTGCTGGTGATATTTATGTCAATGATGTTCCAGTAAAATCCAATTATAAAGTCAAGCCCTTAGATGTCGTTCGAATATTACTTTCTCATCCTCCTTTTGAGAATAGAGTAGATCCTGAAGATATTCCTTTGGATATTGTTTATGAAGAT
The DNA here is from genome assembly GCA_943323545.2 of Bifidobacterium breve. Lineage (GTDB taxonomy): Bacteria > Bacteroidota > Bacteroidia > Flavobacteriales > Flavobacteriaceae > Flavobacterium. The sequence continues at coordinate 11,233 of CALPIE020000022.1, forward strand.
GATTCTTTGTTGTTAATAAACAAACCTCCGGGATTAGTAGTTCATCCAGGTCATGGGAATTACACTGGGACCTTGGTTAATGCTTTGGCTTTTCATTTTCAAAACTTGCCTTTAAACAGTAGTGAGCGACCGGGATTGGTTCATCGAATTGATAAAAACACCTCCGGACTTTTAGTTATTGCTAAAACTGAAGAGGCCATGACGCATTTGGCCAAACAATTTGAAGACAAAACATCCGAAAGAGAATATATTGCCTTAGTTTGGGGAAATGTAAAAGAAGATGAAGGCACTATTGAAGGAAATATAGCTCGTCATGTTAAAGATAGAATGCAAATGGCGGTTTTTCCAGAGGGAGATCAAGGAAAACATGCGGTAACACATTATAAAGTTTTGGAGCGTTTTGGTTATGTAACTTTAGTTTCTTGTAAATTAGAAACTGGAAGAACACATCAAATTAGAGTTCATATGAAATATATTGGACACACCCTTTTTAACGATGAAAGATATGGTGGTGATTTAATATTGAAAGGCACTACATTTACAAAATATAAACAGTTTATTGATAATTGTTTTAAGACATTACCCCGTCAGGCATTACATGCAAAGACATTGGGATTTACACATCCAGTAACAAAAGAGTTTATGCAATTTGATACAGAGTTGCCACAAGACATGCAAGATTGCATTGAAAAATGGCGGAATTATTCGAAATCACATACTGCCGAAGACGAAGAATAACATAAAAAAGCTCCAAATTTTGGAGCTTTTTTATTAGTTTATAATAATCTTTTTCGTTGTCGATTGATTTTCGGAACTTAATTTCAAGAAATAAAATCCTTTAGGTAAATTAGACATATTGAAAGAATTGTTTTCAAAAACTGGTTGCTTAATTTGCATTATTAATTGTCCGTTAATGGCAATTAATTGAATATCGTCAATTGTAAGATCGCTTTCGATAGTTACATTTCCATTAGATGGATTTGGATAAACAGTAGCATTTTCAATTGAAGTAAAAGAAGTTGTTTCTAGTGTAGGCCATCTATTTTGAGCAGCAGGACCTCCCCAAATAACAGTTGCTAAATACGGATTGTCGATAAACGGATTTCTATTTCCTTGTCCAAAGCTATTGGAAGCAGACCCTAAATAGGTATTTCTATTATCTTCATATTGAGAAATAGGATCTTCTGCATTCCATTGTAATAATAAATCCAACATATTAGCATCAGACGCTACTGTGCTTCCTGTAAAAACAAAAGTTGGTAAACATTGACTTCCATAACGCAAGTACATATACATTACAATACGAGCACAATCGCCTTTCCATTCATCACCTGGGTACCAATTTAAACCAACACTTGCTGAATTTCCTGAACCAGCTCCAAAAAATCTATTGCCTCTATTAGCATTTCTTTGTACATCACATGCTCTTAACATTTGGGCATCAGCCCCTGGTCCAATTTGTCCAAGATCTGGGTTACCTAATGATTGTGCAAAAATATGTTCTCGATTCCATTGTCCATTGCTTCCACCATTATTATCTTTATCTCTAGAACGGTCATTGGTTGCATCTCCATCGGTACCGTTTTCCCATCCATAAACCAATAATACATTTGCCGAATTAGTAGGATCTAAATCGACTATTTTTAAAGCACTCCAAACATCAGAATATGTTAAATAGTTAGTATGAGTATTTGTAATTTTGGTAGCTAGAGCGTCTCTCAAAGCAATTCCATTTAATGTCCAATTAAATCCATTATAATAGGGTGAAGCAGGGGCTCCGTTTTGAGCAATTGTTATTGTTAAACTTAATAATGTAATAAAAGTGTATAGTTTTTTCATAATAATTTTTTATAATTTTCTTTCTAATAATGCCATATAAAATCCATCAAAACCTGATTGTGAGGCAAGTAACTTAGAATCTCTAACAAATGTAAAACTTTTTCCTATTTCGGTAGTTAGGAAATTTTTAATTTGTTCTTGATTTTCAGAAGGTAATACCGAACAAGTAGCATAAACCAACTTTCCGCCAGGTTTAACGATTTTAGAATAGTTTTCTAAAACTTCGGCTTGTACTTTTTTGATATTATCTATGAATTCTGGTTGTAATTTCCATTTGGCATCTGGATTTCTTTTCAAAACTCCCAAACCACTGCATGGTGCATCGATAAGAACTCTATCTGCTTTTTCATGTAATTTTTTAATTACTTTAGTAGAATCTATAATGCGGTATTCGATATTAAAAGCACCATTTCTTTTGGCTCTAAGTTTTAATTGTTTGAGTTTACTTTCATACAAATCCATTGCAATCAATTGTCCTTTGTTTTGCATTAAAGAAGCCATGTGAAGTGTTTTTCCTCCGGCACCGGCGCAAGTATCAACCACTCTCATTCCGGGCTGAACATCTAAAAATGCAGCAACTAATTGAGATGAAGCGTCCTGTACTTCAAATAGTCCTTCTTTAAAAGCATCGGTTAAAAAAACATTGGCTCTTTCAGTCAAAACTAAAGCATCTGGTTGGTCTTTTAAATATTCGGTTTCAATATTTAAATCCATTAAAATAGCGCGTAATTTTTCTTTGGTTGTATTTAATGTATTGACTCTAAGAATTACTTTTGCTTGTTGGTTTTGCGCTGCGATTTCTTTTGTCCAAAGTGCTTCTCCAAGTTCTTTTACGCCCAATTCATCCATCCAATCGGGAATCGATTCGCGCATTTTTCTGATTTTTGATAATTCGTCAAAACGACCTTTTATTTTACGTTCTGGCGTTCCTTCAAGTTGTTTCCAATCCGGAATTGGATAACCCCGTAAAACGGCCCAAACAGCAAACATTCTCCATAAGTCTTCACGATTGTATGGCTCTTTTACATCGGCGATTTCGGCATATAATCTTTTCCAGCGGACTACTTCATATATAGTTTCGGCAACAAATTTTCGGTCGGAGCTTCCCCAACGTTTGTCTTTTTTTAAACTGCGTGCTACAACTTTATCGGCATATTCTCCTTCATTGAAAATAGCATTCAAAGCATCTATTGTTGTGTAAACTAAATTTCGGTGTAATCTCATTATTTAAATAAAAAATCAGCTTGCAAAGGTATTGCTTTTTTTAGATTCTCATGGCTAACTTTTGTTATTGTTTATAATTAATTGATTGTTACAGTTTTTATATAGATTTTACTACATTTGAATTCATTAGAATTTTAGATCATGAAGAAAATTTTATTTTTTATTTATTTGAATTTTGGAATTTTAACAAACGCTCAGTCGTATCAAATTGGTCATACTACATTGACATTTATAGATGCGACCAGAGGTAACAGAAGTGTCGCTACAGAGATTTATTATCCTGCTGATGTGGCTGGGGATAATATGCCATTGACTACGCAGAATACTTTTCAATTCCCGAGTTTGGTATTCGGACATGGATTTGTAATGACTTGGGACGCGTATCAAAATTTTTGGCAAGCATTAGTGCCCAATGGGTATATTATGGCATTTCCAAAAACGGAGGGTTCTTTCTCGCCATCTCATTTAGAATTTGGTAAAGATTTGGCTTTTGTAATCAATCAAATCAATTTATTGGGAACGCAGTCGAATTCTCTTTTTTTTAATAGAGTTAGCAATATGAATGCTGTAATGGGACATAGCATGGGCGGCGGTTCTTCTTTTTTGGCAGTTCCTTTAAAGTCTAATATTAAAACGATTGTGAATTTTGCTGCTGCAGAAACCAATCCTTCTGCTATTTCGGCAGCAACGAGTGTTACTATTCCGGCATTACTTTTTTCAGGAGCAAATGATTGCGTAACTCCCCCTGCGAGCAATCAACTTTCTATGTATTCAGGTATGGCAAGTTTATGTAAGACGTATATCAGTATTATTGGAGGAAGTCATTGTCAAATGGCGAATAGCAATACTTTTTGTTCAATTGGAGAAGGTAGTTGTACACCGGCTCCTACAATTACCAGATCTGTGCAACACGCAAAAATAATGAGTTATTTGTTGCCTTGGCTTAATTATCAATTGAAAGGAAATTGTTTACAAGGCAATGTTTTTGATACACAAATAGTCACAGACGCTTCAATTACGTATCAAAAAAATTGTATTCAATGTACTTCATTACTAACAGAAATATTTAATAATGATAAGGAATTAGTAGTATTTCCAAATCCGGCTACAGATTATATTATTATAAAAGGGTCACCACAAAAAGAATATTGGATTACCGTTATTGATGGTAATGCAAAACTACTTTTAAATCAAAAATTTAAGGAAACACTAACATTAGATACAACTATGTTTTCGGTTGGATTTTATATTTATGAAATAAAGGATACAAACAATGTAATAACCAAAGGTAAATTTGTTAAGATGTAATTTCTTTGGTTTTTTTATTGTCATCTAATCTTTTCATATCTATAATCTCTGGTGGATGTAAAACCATTGGAAATTGTTCGACTTTCACCGAACTACTGTCTAACCCGAAACCTTTCTCTTCTGACAAACTCAGCTTTTTCATAATGAAGTAAGTGTTCATCACAATTTTTTCAAAGAAAGTTAAATCGCTATCATTGGATAAGAATTTTTCAGAAAGCACAAATTTGAAATCGCCTATAATACGGTTTTTGCTAAGCGATTCGTAGCGACTCGTGATGTCGACTTCACCTTTCTCCACCATATTTTTTATAACTTCCTTGAACATTAGATTGATTTTAGTAGGCTCACGAAATCCAAGATAAAAATCAACGCGGTAAATGTCATCTTTTATTATTTCAGAAACGCGGTACTCTTTTTTATAAGGTTCATTGACTACATTTACATGAATAAACCAATATAAATCGGCACGTTTTGGTCTTTTTTGAAGAATAGAATACATTACTTTTTCTTCTATTTCATCCGTTCTAGTAGAGTTGGTCATATAAATCAAATGTGTGGCGTATTTTGGGATGGATAAGTCAACACTAAGTTCAGCTAGCACTTTTTTATAGTCATTGATCTTGACAATCTTAGTGTAGTTTTTACTAATTTTCTTAGCTAAATACCAGGTTGTCATTATTCCAATTAAAACTATCGCAATAAATAACGTTACATATCCACCATCCATAAATTTAATGATATTGGCGGAGAGAAAACTAAATTCAATGGTTAAATATAATAAAATCAAAGGGGCAATGAAGTACCATTTTACCCTTTTCATTATCAAATAATAATTTAATAAAATGGTTGTCATTATCATGCACAAAACAATAGCTAAACCATAGGCATGTTCCATATTACTTGATTCTTCAAAATGCAATACAATTCCAACACATCCTAAAAACAATAACCAATTGATAGATGGAATATACAATTGTCCTTTAACATCAGTTGGAAAATTAATTCTCACTTTAGGCCAGAAGTTCAAACGCATGGCTTCATTAATCAATGTAAATGATCCACTTATCAATGCCTGTGAAGCAATAACCGCAGCTAAAGTTGCGATGACAATTCCGATAGGTTGAAACCAATCGGCCATAATTAGGTAAAACGGATTTGGATTAGAACTTCCCAACTGCTCAAGTGTTAATCCTTCATGGGAAATTAAATAAGCACCTTGACCAAAGTAGTTTAATACCAAAGCAGACTTAACAAAGATCCAGCTGATTCGTATGTTTTTTCTACCACAGTGCCCCATATCAGAATACAAAGCTTCAGCACCAGTAGTACATAGAAATACAGCACCAAGTATAAAAAAACCTTGATTACTAACATCAGAAGTTAGTAAATGATAAGCGTAATAAGGGTTTAAGGCATCAAAAACCTCAAAATTGGTTAAAATTTGAATGACACCCAATATACCCAACATCGAAAACCAGATTAACATCATTGGAGCAAAAAACTTTCCAACCAACTTCGTTCCAAATTGCTGTATGGTAAAAAGGACAAATAAAATGGAAATTACAATTGGAACTGTAGGAATATCTGGTTTAAAAATACGTAGTCCTTCTACAGCAGAAGAAACAGAAATGGGCGGTGTAATAATTCCATCTGCCAAAAGCGCGCTACCTCCAATAATAGCAGGAACAATTAACCATTGAACTTTAGTTCGTTTGACTAAGGCATACAAAGCGAAAATTCCACCCTCACCATGATTGTCGGCACTTAAAGTAATGATTACATATTTTAATGTAGTCTGAAGGGTTAACGTCCAAAAAATACAAGACAACCCACCTAAAATTAAATCTTTGCTAATAACACTATCGCCTATAATAGCATTCATTACATATAAAGGAGAAGTTCCGATATCTCCGTAAATAATTCCTAAGGCAATTAATAATCCAGCTGTAGAAAGCTTACTGTGTATATTTTGATGATTATGAGAACTCATAGTTATTTTATAAAAGGCAGACAAAGGTATTTAATTTTATTATTCTAAATAAAAAAGCACCAAAAAAATATTTCGGTGCTTTGATACATGAGTAGGCATTTTCTATCGTTTTCCCTGAGACCTTGCTTCTCCGCCTCCTCTTGAGGTGTTTTTTGATGGAGAGTTCCTTTGTTCTGTTTTTCTGGGAGCTGAATTTCTCGAACTTTCAAATGAACTATTTCTTGGTTCATTTGATCGAGAATTTTCATTTCTAATGTTTCTTGGTTCATTGCCTTTAGGCGAAGGACTACTATATGAATTATCTCTTTGCGCTGAATTGGAACGTGAATTTTCACTTCTCATATTTCTTGGTTCATTACTTCTAGGAGTATCATCATTTCTTTTAATGGATCTTGAAGTTTCTCTTGAATTCTCATTCCTTACATTTCTAGTTTCATTATTTCTAATTGTATTATCATTATTATTACTACCTCTAGAAGTTGAATTATTTCTCGAATTTTCATCTCCTACATTTCTAGTTTCCCCATTTCTGGATGTAATGTCTCTTGAGTTATTATTTCGGGTTGTATTATTTCTCGTTCCGTTATCAGCTATTGCATTTCTTGTGTCACCTCCAACGGTTCTAATATTTCGGGTTTTATCTAATTCATGACGATTAGAAAAGTTTGAATTTCGGCTAGTAAAAGAGCGATTAGGGTATTGTACTTCATAAGCATTACCTCTTCTTCCATAATAGTTATTATAGGCGACTTGACATCTTCTATAATTTACATAATTATAATGGTGGTTAAAATTGATAAACATTCCAATATGACTTCTGTATCTAAAAATTGGAAAAGGATTCCAAGCATAATAAAACGAAGGGTAATATCCCCAATACCAAGTTGAACAATAGGGTCTGTAATTTGGAACCCAAAAATAACTATAAATTATTGGTGTCGAAACATAAACAGGTTCATAAATATAATTATTACCGTACATATAAACATCACCAACTACTTGAACTTGAATATTATTATTTGCATCTTTTTCGACTTCTAAAGTAGCAACATCTTGATAAGTATCTCTTCCTAAAACTGATTGCACTACAATTAAATGTGTTCTTCCTTCAACCGACTCGATTACACGTAAATAATCTACTTGATTATCATTGTTTAAATCTAAATTTGATATTTGATTTTTGGGATCATTTAATCTATTTTCAAAATCTTCAAGGTTTTTAGAATCTCCAAAAATAGAAGCGACAGCTCTTAAATCAAGGTTGTCGCTAATTTCAGAACTCATTGCGTTTACAGTAGTTCTGTCTTGTGAAAATGAATTTACAAAAAGTAAACTCAACATTGTCGAAATAAATATTTTAATTTTCATGTTATAAATAATTTTGGTTAATAATTAATTTTGAAGGCGACTACCCAATAGTTATGCCAAGAATAATTATTTGCATTTCATTAACAATTAATGATGTATTTTAGCAACGAAATACTTATATAATTATGAAAAAAACACTCTTTCTTTGTTTAATATTAATTTTTCACATTAGTTGTAAATCTACTTTAAGTTCAAAGGAATCACCATTTTCATCAATAATCATTGATACTTTATTGATAGATAAAATCAGTATTCGGGCTATTGCAATTGATGGAGACAAAGTGTATTATGCAGGAAATAAAAATAGAGTTGGCTATATTAATTTAAAAGATAAATCTAAGTTTGAAAGAAAAATAAATAAGGATAGCTTAGAATTCGAATTCAGAAGTCTTGCAATTACTACTAAAGCAGTATATGTTGTCAATGTGGCGAATCCAGCTTTCTTATTTCGTTTTTCAAAAGATTTGGTTCAAAAACAATTGGTTTATGAAGAAAAAAACCAAAAAGTTTTTTATGATAGTATGCAATTTTGGAATGAGATGGAAGGGATTGCATTAAGTGATCCAACATCCAATTGTTTGTCGATACTTCTAACCACAGATGGAGGTAAAACCTGGCAAAAACCTTCTTGTAATGGATTACCTAAAATGAATGAAGGTGAAGCTGCATTTGCAGCAAGTAATACACATATTGTAATTAAAGGAAATAATACTTGGATAGTTTCTGGATGAAAAAAAGCAAGAGTTTATCATTCATTAGATAAAGGAATTTCATGGAAGGTATATGAAACTCCAATTGTTCAAGGTGAGGCAATGACTGGAATTTTCACAGCCGATTTTTATAATGAAACCATCGGATTTATTGCTGGCGGGAATTACGAAAAACCAAATCAGAATTTTCAAAATAAAGCGCTTTCTACTGATGGTGGAAAAACTTGGAAATTAGTTTCAGAAAATAGCGGATTTGGTTATGCTTCGTGCGTTCAATTTGTACCCAATAGTAATGGAAAAAAACTAATATGTGTAGGAAGCTCAGGATTATTTTTTTCTAATGATAAAGGTTCAACTTGGACACAATTAAGCCGAGATAGTTCTTTATTTACAATTCGTTTTATTGATGAAAAGACTGCTATTGCTGCTGGAAAAGATAAAATAATCAGAATAAAATTTCAATAATAATTAATTTCCCATTTTTTTATCACGGTATTGTTGTAATAATTTTTTACTGAATTCTTCTTCAGCTTTTTTGAGTTTTAGAATTTTTACGGAAGGCAATACTCCTTTTAAATTGCTAACAAATTTTTTACGTAATTGAAATAATTCCTCCTCACTACTTTCCATTTGAGTTAACAATGTATTGGCTTCTTTTTCGGTAAGTTTATCAGAATCTATCCTGTCCAAATAGTTTTTAATTTTTTCTTGTTTCAACTCTCTTTGTTTTTCTTCAAAAGCATTGAATACTGGCCAAAATTTTGCAGCTTCATCTGGAGTTAAATTTAATTCAGTTGTAATAAAAGCGATTTTCATCGATTTTAATTGTTCCTTTTTTTGCTGCATTTTTTCTTTAAATCTTCCACCTGGTTGTGCAAAAGTTGTAATTGAAAATGCGAAAAGAAAAACGCTAAATAATTTTATAAGTTTCATTTTTTTATTTTAGTTAGTTATATATTGTTCAATATTTATATTTTCTGTAAGTAAATCTTCAACTTCTTTATCTTCAATATTTGTTAAGATATTTAATTTAGTAAGATCTTCATAATCTAATAATTCTACAATATCATCATCTGTAATGGTAGAGTTATAAGATAAATAATTTTCAATTGCTGCATTTGAAGCCTTATTAGAATTAACTTGATAGAAATTTGTAAAAAGAATACTTAATGAAATTACCAAAATGGCCGCAATTGCATATATCCATTTTATATTTTTAGACCAAATTGAAACTACTTTTGGTTCATTCTTCGATAATTTCAACATTACCTTTTCTGAAAAATTATCAAAATAATTATCTGGTATGGTAAAGCCAGATGTAATTTGGGGTTCTTTATCTAATTTAAATTCTTTCATTGTTCTAAGACTTAAATATTTTAATTTAGTTTAATTGGATTTCATAAATTCTTCAATTTTTTTAACAGCAAAATGATATGATGCCTTTAAAGCACCTACAGATGTTCCAACAATTTCTGAGATTTCTTCATATTTTAATTCTTCAAAATACTTCATTTTAAAAACCAACTGTTGTTTTTCTGGCAATAATAAAATAGCTTTTTGTAATTTTATTTGTATTTCATTACCGTCAAAATAGACATCAGCATGTAAATTTTCTACAATTCTAGTTTGTAATGCTTCACTTGTTGTCCCATTTCGCTTTGCTTTATTATTAATAAATGTAATAGCTTCATTAGTAGCAATGCGATACATCCAAGAAAAAAGTTTGCTTTCTCCTTTAAAACCATTTAAATATTGAAATACTTTAATAAAAGTGTTTTGTAAAACATCATCAGTATCGTCTTGATTTAAAACGATGTTTCTGATATGATTGTACAATGGTCTCTGATATAGTTGTATGAGTTTTTGAAACGCTGCATTTTGCGTTTTCGGATTAAGTAACTCTTGTATGAAATCCTTTTCTTCTTGCAAAGTGAAAATTTAACTATTCGAATAAAGATAAAAGAAAAGGTTTAATTGATATTATTTAAAAAAATTATTTTTTTGGCAAAGATTCAATAGCTGTGTTTTTAGGAGAAATAGCTATAACAGAATCGCTTTTTTTAGAATTTAAGGGTTTTATTGCTATTGTTTTAGGATATATCGGAATATAAAGTTCAGTTATCCATTTAGAAGGGTTTTTAATATCCATTTTTGTTTTTGAATAGACTTCTATAGTTTCTTTTGAATTATTTGGTTTCAAATTGTTTTTTTGAAGATAGGCAATTGCTTTATTTTTAGCTTCTTTTAAATGGGAATAATCTCCTATAAGTGTTGTTTTTAATGCTGTCATTGCATCTATTTTTCCAGAATCAATATCACTATCTGGCATTATGTAAATAGAATCTTTAATTGGAATACAAACTGAAAAATTTACAATATTGCTCCTCTGATTTGTTTTATTATAAATAACAAATGGTTTTCCAATCATTTTTATCTTGTTTTTATTAAAAAAATGAATCATATTAGGTATAGCGATTTTAATGTTTTTAATTACATTTTTATCATAACTATTTATGGTTTGATTGATATAAAATTTTTTAGTATTAGTTACAATTCCATTTACTTTAATAGTGTAAGTATTGATTTCAAAATCTAAAGTTCTATCAAGATTTACTAGACTTTTTTCATAAGTTTCACTAATAATGTTATTTATTCCACCTTTAAAAAAAGCAGTTAATTTCATCATTGTATTCATATTACCTTTAATTCTACAAATTACTTTAGTAGCTTTAAGTGTATCTTTAAATGTCCATAGTATTTCGGATGTTGAATTATTATTTACAATTTGTTGTTTTATGCTTTTATTTTCTTTTACATCGATAGTTTTAATTTTTCCATCTCCGTTATCACCTTTCCAAAAAAGCATAGCTGATTTACCTGATGTAATTTTTGAATAATATAATTTAATTTTAATATCTTGTTGTATCCATGAGGCAAAGGTTTCCCAATTTCTATATTCATTTAAATAATTATAAACAGTTGGTTTGGGTGTTTTTATTACTTTACTACAAATAACTTCATATTCTCCTTTTTGTGTAGTTACAAAAACGGTAAGTCCAATAAAAAATAAAAGGAGTAATAAAAATAGGTATTTAAGAATCCTCATAACGGATAATATTTTGTTAAAGTAAAAGTAATAAAATTATATTCTATAAAAGACGAAACATTGTTTATCTAATATTATATGATATTAATTTAATCAATGTTTAAAAAATAGTTTAATCAAAAAAAGTAATAAAATAAAAAGTAAAAAAACGATTAATACTTTATAACTCCCTTTGTAGAATTTAGAATGTAAGACTTTATCTCCTTTATAAGCATAAATTGCAGCTATTACAAATGTTATAAGAAACATTCCAGCAAAAATCCATTGTCCAGTACTAAACATATATAATTTATTTTTCAACAAAAATAGTTAATTGTTTTTGAAGCCAATTGTAAAATGAAATACAAAAGCTATTATTTTTATAAAAAAAAAGAATTCAATTATGCAAAAACAAATTAATGCAGTAAAAGAATTTCATATTGCTTTCGGATTGGGAGTAAGTGAAATTAAAAAAGGCAATTTAGGAGAACAAAAAAACCTTTTGCGTTACAATTTAATGAAAGAAGAAAATGAAGAATATTTAGAAGCTGTGCAAAACAACGATGAAGTTGAAATTGCTGATGCATTAGGCGATATGCTATATATTTTATGCGGGACCATTCTTGAACATGGATTGCAACACAAAATTGAAGAAGTTTTCGACGAAATTCAACGGAGTAATATGAGTAAACTAGGGGAAGATGGGAAACCTATTTATCGAGAAGACGGAAAAGTGCTAAAAGGTCCAAATTACTTCAAACCTAATTTTGAAGAAATACTTAAATAGTTCAAAGTCTCAGTCTCAGTTTGCCGTTGTTATTGAAAAACGGAGACTGTAAACTATACTTTAACTGTCCAACCAAAAGTATCTTCAGCTAATTTATATTGAATTTTAGTCAATTTGTCTTTTAATTGGACAGCGAAAGAATTGTCTATTTTTGGCAATTGGTATTCTATATTTTTATAAGAAAAAGCAACAATCGGGCTAACAACAGCTGCAGTTCCAGCACCAAATATTTCTTTTAAACTTCCGTTTTTTGAAGCTTCTATAAGTTCATCAACAAAAACAGAACGAATTTCAACATTGAATCCTTCTCTTTTTGCTATATCAATTAAACTTTTTCTAGTAACACCATCTAATATTCGTTCACTTGTTGGAGCTGTAAATAAAGTGTCATTAATTCTAAAAAAAACATTCATTGTACCAGCTTCTTCTAGTTTAGTATGTGTTGCATCATCTGTCCAAATAATTTGCTGGTATCCTTTTTCATT
>CALPIE020000023.1 GCA_943323545.2 Bifidobacterium breve
AGAAAAATTAAAATTAGAGATTCTATCAACAATTAATAACGCTAAACACAATGCCTACAAAATAAAATTTCCTCATTTTTATATGAATCGTTTTTTATATCATACTGAAAATAAGGTTGTTCGCTTAGTAAAAAATAATTCCATACATTTTGAAGGAGAAGTTCATGAAAAATTAATCCATAATGGAAGTGTTGGTTTGCTTAACAATTTTATGATTCATTATACTTACAAAGGATTGTTTCACTACATTAAGAAAAAAGATTCATATGCTTGGTTTCAAGCTAAAATGTCAAAAGACAAATACAAAAATGCGACTTATATTCATTTAGTATTTAAACCTTTTTATCGATTTTTTCATACCTACATAATAAGAAGAGGTTTCTTAGATGGTATTCCAGGATTAGCAGTAGCTACAATAGATTCTTATGGTGTTTTTTCTCGATATGTTAAAATGATTTTAATAGAAAAAGGACTAAAATAGTCGCAATTTACCCCATCTTACTTTCCATTTAAAATAAATCATACTGTATTGTCCTTTAATATCAATACGCTGTATTTCAAATTTGTTTTTAAACGGAAATGAATTTACCCTATTTCCAATTCTAAAAGCCATTTTAATATTGTTTTTCTTTAATAAATCGAAAAACTGTATTTTTTGAATGCCTTTTTTTGGATAATTTCCATACGGATAAGCTAATGAAGGATATACTTTTAAGTTATTTTTAGCAATAATCTCATAACTTTTATCAAAATCCAATTGTATTTCTTCTGAAGTTAAATTAGTATACTTTTTATGAAAACAGGAATGATGACCCAGTTCAATAATTTCAGTATCTAATGATTTTAATTGTTCTATAGTCATTATTTTTTCTCCAATTACATTTGGGCTATAATTCCATAAATCGGTTTTACCTATATAGTTAAACGGAATAAAAAAAGTAGCTTTTATATTGTATTTTCTTAATAAAGGCAAAGCATATAACATTTGATTTTCTGTAACATCATCGAAAGTAATTACAATATTTTTAGAATGTAAAGTTGTAATATTTTCTAGTTCTGAAACAAATAGCGAAGTGAATTTATGAGATACAATATACTGTAATTGTTGCTCCAATTTTTTTGTTGAAATAGTTAAATCCATACTTTTTGTTTCCTCATTTGAAACATTATGGTACATTAAAATTGGTAATCGCGTCATTTATAGAATTTGTATTAGAATATAATTGTAAAATTATTACTTTTGCTACTATATCCACCAAAAAAGTATATAAAATAATTTGAAACCAAAAATAACTGCATTAGCAATTACTTATAACGAAGAAGAAAACGTAAATCGTTATATTGAAAATCTTTCTTTTGTTGATGAAATTATTTTTGTTGATTCTCAAAGTACCGATAATACTGTTAAAATTGCTGAAAAATTAGGCGTTAAGGTAATTCAAAGAAAATTTGATGATTTCTCCAATCAAAGAAACTTTGCCATTCAACAAGCTAAAAACGACTGGATTGTTTTTTTTGATTTGGATGAAATTATGACACCTTCGTTGGAAAAAGAAATAATAAAAAAAATTACATACCCTAGTGATAAAGTGGCTTATTTTGTAAAAAGGAATTTCTACTTTTTAGGAAAAAAAATGAAATTTGGGGGATGGCAAAACGATAAAGCCATCCGGCTTTTTAATAAAAACTATTGTACATACAATGGAAATTTAGTACATGAAGTTATAAAAACACAAGGTAAAACCGGAAAATTAAAAAATAGTGTCGATCATTTTAGTTATAAAAATTTTGACAATTATAATGACAAACTTAATTTATACAGTAAACTTCAAGCCGAAAATTTATATCTTAAAAAAATAAAACCAAATTTATATCACTTTTTTGTTCGTCCGTTTTATCGTTTCATTTGGCAATATTTGTTTAGGTTGGGTTGTTTAGACGGTAAAGAAGGATTTATTTTAGCTTATGTTCACTCCTTTTCTGTTTTCAAAAGATATTTACAACTCTGGATGATGTATCGAAAAATTGAATAATTTACTACTTTATGTTTGAAATAGCTGTAATAATAATTAACTACAATTCGAGCCAACTAACTCAAGAATGCATAAATAGTATTATTGATAAAACTGCTAATGAAATTAAGTATCAAATTATAGTTGTTGATAATTGTTCGGAAGCTGCTGATTATTTATTACTCAAACAGTTTTGTGATGCACATACTTTCAAAAACTTACAATTAATAAGAAGTAAAATAAATACTGGGTTTGGCGGTGGAAACATGACTGGTTTTCATTTTGCCAATGCTAACTATATAGCCTTTATAAACAATGACACTTTATTTTTAAACGACTGCTTATCCATACTTAAATCAGCTATTGAAAAAGACAATACTATAGCAGTAGTTGGAGGTCAATCATATACAGAAACTGGAAAAAAAATGGTCGCTTTTGATCACTTTGCCTCTATTGCAAAAGAACTATTTGGTCGGGATTTTCTTGAAAAAATAAATCCTAAAAAATATCCTAAAAGAAAATTAGCATATACAGAACCATTAAAAGTAAACTATGTTCAAGGTAGTTTTATGATGCTAAAAACTGCGGATTTTAATGAAGTAGGTGGTTTTGACACCAACATTTTTTTATACTATGAAGAAACCGATTTGTGTAAACGATTGGAAAAAATAGGAAAATCTACTTTTCTTATTCCAAATGCAAAATATATTCATTATCATGGGGCAAGTACACCTCAAAATATTACCATAAAAACAGAACTTAAAATATCCTTACTTTATGTAATTCGTAAACATTATGGTTATTTTTCTTATTGGTTTTTATTGAATTATTTAAGAATAAATTACAGTTGCAGCACGCTATTCAAACCTAAATATTGGTATTTATTAAAAGTTTTATTGGCTGGAGCACCGCTTTCAATGTCGCTAAAAACCAAACAAAAAATACAGTTATGAAAGTGCTTTTTCTTTGTCCAGATTATTTTGGCATTTACAAAGTAATCGAAAAGGAAATTCACAATTACATGAATTGCGATGTAAAATCAGTTATTTTTGAAGATTATCAATACAAAAACACCTTTCAAAAAATACAAAATTTTTTAGCTAAAACCTTTCTCAAAAAGAATTTAAAGAAAATATGGGCAAGTAAAGAACGTGTTAGTACTATTGCCGAAAACGATTCATTCGATTTCTTATTTATAATTTGTCCTGATTTTTTATTAAATGAAGAATTGAAATATGTAACAGAAAGAGCTAAAAAATCAATAGTTTATTATTGGGATAGTTTTGATAACATTCCAAGATACGAACGAACATTACCCTTTTTTGATAAAAAATACAGTTTCGAACCTAAAGATGTTGAAAAATACAATTTAAAATTTTTAACTAATTTTTATTATAATATTGAAAAAAATCCAAATCCAACTAACGATATATATTACATAGGAACATTTGATGAAAGGATAAAAATTATTTTAAACATTTTAGCTTCTGTAAAAAAATACAATAAAAAAGTACAGATTCTACTCCAATCCAAACATAAAAATATCATTGAAAAATACCAATCTGAGTACATTACTTTTCTCCCAAAACCAATCACATTTGAAGAAAGCGAAAAAATGTACAACAATTCAAAGGTTATTTTAGATGTTCAAAAAACAATTCAAAACGGACTCACATTTAGGGTTTTTGAAGCTTTAGGAAAAGGCAAAAAACTAATAACTACCAACGAAAATATTAGTACATATGATTTTTATAATCCCAACAATATTTTCATTTGGAAAGAAGGAATGTCTGAAATACCACTTTCTTTTTTTGAAACACCTTATGTAGAATTACCTTCAGAAATTTTTGAAAAATACAGTTGTGCAAACTGGATTAAAACAATATTTAGTTAAACATCAATTACAATGAAATTATCTGTTGCGCTTTGTACTTATAATGGCGAAAAATTTTTGAGAGAACAATTAGATTCTATTCTAAATCAAACTTTAAAAATAGATGAGATTGTTATTTGTGATGATAAATCTACCGATACTACCATCGAAATAATAAATGAATATGTCGAAAAATTTTCATCCATATTTCAAATTTATATAAATGAAATTACATTAAAAAGTGTAAAAAATTTTGAAAAAGCATTGAATCTTTGTACCGGAGAAATTGTTTTTTTATCAGACCAAGATGACGTTTGGAAAACCAACAAAGTAGAAGAATATGTAGCTTATTTCAATCGAAATAAAACTATAAAAGCTATTGCTTCAAATGGATATTGTATTGATGAAAATTCTAAAGTAATCGAAAAATATTCACTTTGGGATATTCCTTTTTTTTTAAAAGAACATAATACAAACATTGATTATTTTAAAACTATTACCTACTTTTCTAATATTGCTACTGGCGCCTCAATGGCTGTTAAAAAAGAACTACTTAGTGAAATAATTCCTTTTCCGATTCTGAAAAATCTTCATCATGATGAATGGATTGCTAGTATTGCATCTGCTACTAATGCGTTTGTATTATTAAATGAAAAATATTTTTACTACAGAATACATAACAATCAGCAAGTAGGTGGTGTTTTTTTTGATAAAACAGAAGAAGAAAAAAGAAATATTACCAACGTTTTTAATTTAAATAACGACAATATTACCTTTCATAATTTCAAAATTAAAATTAAAAAAATTGTAGATTCTTATAAAAAAAACAAAGCCCTCAGCATGCTAAATGAAAAGCACTCTAAACTTTTCCAAGAAAATAGTACTAAAATAGAATTGTATTATCTTTCAACACTAAAATCGATGCAAAAACAATATCCTGTAAAAAGTTTTTTTATTCAAGTTTCAGATAAATTAACCCATAAAAGACAACTCAAATAACCAAACAAATTTATAACATTACTTATGAAAGTTAGCATTTGTATGATTACCTATAATCATGAAAAATATCTTAAACAAGCCATAGATGGTGTTTTAATGCAAAAAACTAATTTTGACTTTGAATTGGTAATTGCCAATGATAAATCACCCGACAATACTATATTAATTGTTGAAGATTACATTACTTCTCATCCAAACGGTCATAAAATTAAATTCCTAAACAATACTGTTAATATGGGAATGATGCCCAATTTTATAAATGCTATCACCAATTGTAAAGGAAAATATATTGCTTTATGTGAAGGAGATGACTATTGGACAGACGAAAATAAATTGCAAAAACAATTTGATTTCTTAGAGAAGAATAAAAACTTTTCTATCTGTTTTCACAAGGTAAATATCGATAATCAAGGTACCATTTCTGAAGATACTATCACAAAAAAAGTACCTGCAAAAACAACGATAAAAAAATTAGCAAAAGGGAATTATATTCATACTTGCTCAGTAATGTATCGAAACAATTTATTTGATAAGTTTCCCGAATATTTTTACAAAGCACCAGTTGGCGACTATTTTTTACATTTATTGAACAGCCGTCACGGAAATATCTATTGCATTAATGAAATAATGGCAAATTATAGAGTGCATGATACTTCCTATTGGTCTTCCAAAAAACAAGAAGAACGATCTGAAATTTGGATTAATTTTTTAATAGGTATTATGCCTAATTTTGATTCAAAAACGCAGCATTACCTTCAAATTCAAATCGATAAAACAAAAGGAACTTACCTAAAAAAGAACTTATTTCAAAAAATAAAAAGCTATATTTTTAATAAAACATAGTTGTAAATGTAATATCACTATTTTTGTAATTAAGTCATCGTAAAATAACAACTAGAAAATAATAAATCTATCTAATGAAAATAGTGGAATCGATTTTTTTAAAGCTTGGCTATAAAAGAAATAAAGAAAATAAAAATGATAAAAACGATTTACTTTTAAATTTTTATAATACAATAAAACAATTGGGTTTTAATCCAAAACATATTGTTGACATTGGTGCCAATCATGGAACTTGGACTAGAGAAGCATTACAACATTTTCCTGATGCTTACTATACTTTACTGGAACCGCAAAGTTGGTTAAAAGATTCGATGTTGGATTTATTAGAGAAAAATGATAAAATAAATTTTTATCCTGTTGGAGCTGGTGAAAAAAATGGGAGTTTTAACTTTACAATTGTTGATAGAGATGATAGTTGCTCTTTTAGGTATACAAAAGAAGAAGCCGAAAAAGAAGGCTTTAAACAAATAGAAATTCCGGTTGTAGCCTTAAATGATTTATTATTAGACAGTGAATTACCAATTCCAGACATCATCAAAATTGATGCAGAAGGTTTGGATATTGAAGTTTTAAAAGGTGCCTCTAATTACTTTGGCAAAACAGAAGTTTTTATGGTTGAAGCTGGAGTTGTAAATAAAGTTTTTTCAAATAGTTTCTTGAAATTAATAAACTTTATGGATGAAAATAATTATCGTCTATTTGAAATAACCGACTTAAATAGGCCGTTTACCCCTAATGTTTTATGGCTAGTAGAATTAGTATTCGTTAAAAAGAATGGATTTCTTGATTCAAAAATAATTTCATAATGATTACAGTAACAAAAACTTTTTTGCCTCCAATAGAAAAATACAATTTCTATTTAAAAAGAGCTTGGGATAAAGTTTGGCTAACCAATCGTGGAGAATTAACTTTAGAATTAGAACAAAAAATTAAATCTGATTACAATATAAACAATATTATAATTACAAATAACGGAACGATTCCATTGCAAATTGCACTCAAATTATTTGGCAATAATGGTGAAATTATAACAACCCCTTTTTCTTATGTAGCTACATCGGCAGCAATAATATGGGAAAATTGTAAACCCGTTTTTGTAGACATTCATCCAGAATATTTAACTATCGACGAATCAAAAATAGAAAGTGCTATTACAAATAAAACCACAGCTATTTTAGCTACTCATGTTTTCGGAAATCCATGTCATGTTGAAGCCATTGAAAAAATTGCTAAAAAACACAATTTAAAAGTCATTTATGATGCTGCACATAGTTTTGGAGTAACTTATGATAATCAGTCGATTTTTAATTTCGGAGATGTAAGTACCTGTAGTTTTCACGCTACTAAAATATTTCACACTGGCGAAGGCGGCGCCATGTTTTGTAATGATGAAGACACCTATAAAAAACTATTTTACAGTCATAACTTCGGACATAATGGTCCGTTAGATTTTCATGGATTGGGAATCAATGCTAAAATTTCTGAACTACAATCAGCAATGGGATTAGCCGTTTATGAAAATTTAGATTTCATTTTTACAGAAAGAAAAAAAGTTGTAGACTACTATAATTCAAATCTTGATTTTACAAAAATAAATGCGCTAAAAATAAGAGCAAAAACAAAATGGAATTACAGCTATTATCCTGGAATTTTTAATTCGGAAGCCACTCTATTAAAAGTCGAAGAAGCATTACTAAAAAAAGATATTATTCCGAGACGCTATTTTTATCCTTCATTAAATACGATTCCTTATGTAAAAGGAAAAGAAATGCCCATTTCAGAATCGATTGCTAGTCGAATATTGTGTTTGCCTTTGTATGTTGGATTAACAAACACCGATTTAGAATTAATTGTTTCAATAATAAATAATACCTCTCGACAATAATACTGTTATTTAATAAAATTAAATGAATCCAGATACCAATCAAGAAGTTCACAACGCATATGAAGTTATAAAACAAGGTGGAATAATTCTATATCCTACAGATACTGTTTGGGGAATAGGTTGCGATGCTACAAATGAAGAAGCAGTTGCGAAAATTTATGCACTAAAACAGCGAGAAGAATCGAAGAGCATGATTGTGTTGATGAATGGTGAAAAAATGATTTACATTGTATTTGCAGCTATTCCGGAAGTCGCATGGGAAATATGGGATTTATCTGAAAAACCAACCACATTAATTCTAGACAATCCTAGAAATGTTGCGAAAAATATTATCTCTGATGATAATACACTTGGTGTTAGAATTGTAAAAGAACCTTTTTGTTTTAAACTTTTAGAAAGAATGAAACGCCCTTTAGTGTCAACTTCTGCCAATTTAAATGGAATGTTTACCCCAAAAACTTTCAAAGAAATTAGTCCCGAAATTATAAAAGGTGTAGACTATGTAGTAAATTTGCAGCATGATAAAGTTTGCGACAAACCGTCAACAATAATAAAATTGTCTTTGGATAATCAAGTAAAAATAATACGTAAGTAAAAATATAAGCCACGAATTCACGAATTTATATGCCAAATATTATTTATAAAACTGAAAGTTATGAACTTTTAGGAGTACTATTCGAAGTACATAACAATTTAGGAAAAGGTTTTCATGAAATAGTATATAAAGATGCGATTGAATACGAATTGGAAAAATCAAAGATTTTTTTCGAAAGAGAAAAAGAGTATTCCGTCAAATACAAAGAAACAGAATTAAAACATAAATTTTATGCAGATTTTGTTGTACTGGATAAAATCATATTGGAGATCAAATCTAGTAATTGTATTTCCGATTCGCACATTGCGCAAGCAATGAATTATCTTAAAATTTCTGGAAATAGATTAGCAATAATTGTAAATTTCAACAATGACTCATTAGAGTATAAAAGAATAATTATTTAACTTTTATTCTTAACATTAAAAATTCGTGAATTCGTGGCTGAAAAAAATAACTACATCCAAGCACTTCAAAATCCAATATTCAAAATCATTGCAAAAGCCAGCAAAGAACTTAACATAGAAAGTTATGTAGTAGGCGGATTTGTGCGTGATTTCATTTTACAACGCGATTTTAAAAAAGACATCGATATTGTAACAGTTGGATCTGGAATCGATTTAGCTATAAAAGTTTCTGAATTACTTCCTAAAAATCCTAAAGTTCAAATTTTTAAAACGTATGGTACAGCAATGCTCCATTACAATGGTATTGATATCGAATTTGTTGGTGCTCGTAAAGAATCATACAACCTGGATAGTCGAAATCCAATAGTTGAAAATGGAACATTAGAAGAAGACCAAAACCGCCGTGATTTTACCATTAATGCCCTTGCTTTTTCACTCAACGACAGCAATTATGGAGAATTAATTGATCCTTTTAATGGATTAGATGACTTACAAAATAAAATAATAAAGACTCCTTTAAATCCAGATATAACCTATTCTGATGATCCATTGAGAATGTTAAGAGGAATTCGCTTTGCGTCTCAATTAAATTTTGAAATTGAATCAGAATCTCTTATTGCTATTAAAAGAAATGCATATAGAATTAAAATAATAACAGAAGAACGTATTGTTGACGAATTGAATAAAATATTATCAACTGACAAACCTTCTGTTGGATTTTTACATTTATACAAAACTGGACTTTTAGATATTATTTTACCTGAATTAACTGCTTTAAACAATGTAGAAGAAATTGAAGGCCAAACACATAAAAATAATTTTTATCACACGCTAGAAGTAGTCGATAATATTTGTCTGAATACCGATGATGTTTGGTTGCGTTGGTCGGCTTTATTACATGATATAGGTAAAGCCCCAACAAAAAAATTTAATAAAAAACAAGGTTGGACCTTTCATGGCCATGAATTTATTGGCGGAAAAATGGTTAAGAAAATTTTCGAACGATTGCATATGCCTTTAAATGCTAAAATGAAATTTGTTCAAAAAATGGTTATGCTAAGCTCTCGTCCTATAGTATTATCGGAAGCTATTGTTACCGACTCAGCAGTTCGACGATTGGTTTTTGATGCTGGAGAAGATGTAGACAACTTGATGACACTTTGTGAAGCTGATATTACTACCAAAAATCCAGCAAAATTCAAGAAGTATCATAATAACTTCGATATAGTGCGACAAAAAATTATTGAAGTGGAAGAACGTGATCAGGTTCGTAATTTTCAACCACCCATTTCTGGAGAAGAAATTATGTCATTGTTCAACATACAACCTTCTAGAGAAATAGGTGTTTTGAAAGAAGCTGTAAAAGAAGCGATTTTAGAAGGTGAAATACCGAATGAATATAAGGCCGCGTATGATTTTGTTTTGAAAAGAGCTGAAAAAATGGGCTTGAAAAAAGTTGCTGAGTAGCTGAGTTACTATTCATTTTAATAAAAATTAGTAAATTATTATAATTTGTTTCTCTTAAAAGTATAAAATTACATTTTAAATTTGCATCTCAGTTACTCAGAAACTCAGTTGCTCAGGCACTCAACAAATGAAAAAAAATAAATCAGTCATTTATTGGCTCTTATCAGGTTGCTTTTTACTATTCATAATGGTTACTGTTGGGGGTATTACCCGTTTAACAAATTCTGGCTTATCAATGACCGACTGGCATTTGGTTACAGATACTTTCCCTCCGTTAACTGAAGCAAAATGGACAGCAGCTTTTGAAGAATACAAGAAGTTTCCCGAATACCAAAAAATAAATATTCACAACAACTTTACGATTTCAGATTATAAATTTATCTATTTCTGGGAATGGTTTCATCGTTTTATTGGACGTATAATTGGATTGGTATTTGTCATTCCGTTTGTCTACTTTCTAATAAAGAAAAGATTAGACAAAGCAACCATTAAGAAATGTATTGTACTTCTCGGAATGGGTGCTTTTCAAGGTTTTCTGGGTTGGTTTATGGTAAAAAGTGGTTTGATTGATAATCCCGATGTGAGTCATTTTAGATTGTCATTGCATCTAACATTTGCCTTTATCACTTTCGCCTACACGCTTTGGGTTGCTTTAGATTTAATTTATCCTGATAAAGTAGAAGTCTTACTTCCATTAAGGAAATTAGCAAGAATTACGCTCGTTTTCTTATTGATTCAGATAATCTATGGTGGATTTGTTGCAGGGTTAAATGCTGGATTAATACACAATCATTGGCCTCTGATGAGCGATAGACAATTCTTCCACGAAAGTATAATTTTAGAGAAAGATTCTTGGTTATTGCGATTAACGGAAGGAAAAAGCGGCGTTCAGTTTATGCACCGCACTATGGCTTATGTAGTAGTTGGATTGATTGTTTTATTGTATTTCAAAAGCAAAAAATACACCCTTTCAAACCAGCAAAAAAATGGATTGAATACGCTAGTTTTTATAGTGTTTTTACAATTTACATTGGGAGTATTGACTTTAATTTATAGCGTACCTTTATGGCTTGGATTAACACATCAAATCATGGCTTTTATTTTATTGGCTACGATGACGTATACATTGCATAGGTTCTCAAAATAAAACAGACTATATTGTCGCATTTCTATTTAGAAATTATTAATGTCAAAACTTACTACTAAAGATCAATTTCTTGATTTATCAGATTACGGAAGACCATTTGGAAAATTTCTTGCGAATCAACTTAAAAATACGCGCTTCACTCCTATTCATGTTACATTACTTTTTGGAGTATCTGGCTTAATTGCTATTTATTGTATTATCAATAACTACAATTTAGCTGCTGGATTTTTTATTATTTTAAAATCGGGAATCGATGCTGCTGATGGCGAATTAGCACGATTAAAAAAAACGCCATCTTATTTTGGCAGATATCTCGATAGTGTTTTTGATATTATTTTAAACTTGATATTATTTATGGCAATTTGCTATGTTTCTAAAACAACTATTTGGTTTACATTTCTTGCTTTTATTGGAATACAACTACAAGGCACTTTGTATAATTATTATTATGTTATTTTAAGAAATAAATCGGTTGGTGGGGATTCTACAAGTAAAGTTTTCGAATACAAATCACCAAAAGCATTACCTGGCGAAAGTCAACAATCTGTAAATATATTGTTTGCAATTTATTTACTTGTTTATGGTGTTTTCGACAAAATAATTCATTTCTTAGATCATGATGCCTATAAAGTAAAATCTTTTCCCAATTGGTTTATGACTTTGCTTTCTGTTTATGGTTTGGGATTTCAATTGTTAATAATAGCCATAATGTTACCTTTGGGTTGGATTGAATTCATCGTACCCTTTTTTATAGGCTATACGTTATGGATTTTTGTTTTAATCGGAGTACGAAAGCGCTATATTAAATAGTTTATTACACAAAAAAGGACTTCAATTGAACATTCTCCAAAAAGTTAGACACTATTTGGGGCATGTTCAAACCGTTCACGTGTTGGTAAATTTTGAGTGGTTGCTCCTTAAGGTTGCGCAACTCTAATTCCGTCTACATAGGTTTGTGCTTCATCCGATTCACCTCCACTAACAAGCAAACGACCACTTTCACCAACCGTTTGTGTACCGGGTAATGTTTGCAATGCTGCTATTATATCTCCGTTTGAACCAGCAGTAGTTACTATGTCTAGCGGTTTTAATACTGTAACTTTTGCTTTGTCGCCAGCTTCGAAAGTTCCGGCATTTATTACAACAGCATCGAGTGTGTTGACACTTTCTTTTAATTTGAATGAAATAGATTTATATTCTTCAACAACAATTGCTAAATTTATGGTATCATAGGATAAAAAACGGATAACCAAAACTTGATTTTCCTTGGCTTGGGTAATAAAACTGAATTCACCTTTTTCGTTAGTTGTTGCACCATCATATGTTCCTTCAATATAAACATTTGCTCCAGGAATTGGTTGATCTTTGTTATCAAAAACTTTTCCTGATAATTTAGTTTGAGAAAACCCAATTGATATTATAATTAATAGAATAAAAATGTGAATTGTTTTCATAAATATTTTGCTTTTATGAGACAAATTTGCATCAAGAAAAAAAACTTTAAAATATATACTTACTGAAATGTTGTTTTTTGAGGATGAGGTGTAATTCAAATAAAAAAATTCATACTTTTGATAAAATGCATTTTAATTATGAAAACTTATAACTTAATAATTGCAATTTTTTTGACCATGTCTTTTGCTTTTTCTCAAGAGTCAGCATACAATGAAAATTTGGCTATATCATTAAATGCTGACGAACGCGGAATGAAAAATTATGTGTTTTGTATTTTAAAAACGGGGACAAATACCACAGCTACCGATAAAGAAAAAGGCGAATTTTTTAAAGGTCATATGGATAATATTAATCGATTAGCCAAAGAAGGAAAGCTTGCCATTGCAGGTCCGTTTGGTAAAAATGATAAAAACTACCGTGGTATCTTTGTTTTTAATGTGGCAACTATTGAAGAAGCTAAAAAACTAGTTGAAAGTGATCCTGCAGTAAAAGCCAATATATTCGAATACGAATTAACGCCATGGTACGCCAGTGCCGCTTTGATGAAAGTGACAGAAATTCACAATACAATTTCAAAACCTTAATTTTTATTCCAAAAAACACTTTTCTTATGAAAATAAAAAAACCAATTCTAACCCAAGTATTTTCATTTTTTTTAATTATACTTCTTTTAAATTCAAATAAAGTTA
The DNA here is from genome assembly GCA_943323545.2 of Bifidobacterium breve. Classification (GTDB taxonomy): domain Bacteria; phylum Bacteroidota; class Bacteroidia; order Flavobacteriales; family Flavobacteriaceae; genus Flavobacterium. Next base: position 13,370 of record CALPIE020000023.1, read on the forward strand.
ATTCTCAAATTAACGATACTAATTCTGCAGAAAGTATCATGACTATGAGAAATGTTATACTTCCAAAACTAACCGAAAAAGAAAGAAATGCAATTTTAAAACCACAAGAAGGAATGGTAATTTACAATAAAGAAGCAAAAAAACCACAATATTATAACGGTACTACTTGGAGTTTTTTTGATATAAACAACCATTATATTGGAGAATTATTTGGTGGGGGAATTGTTTTTTATGTAGATGCTTCTGGCAATCATGGTATGATAGCTGCAGCTTCTGATCAATCAACAGCAGCTGAATGGGGTTATTTTAATACAGAAGTTGGAGCACATGGTTTAATACTTGGTACTGGTAGCGAAAATACAAAAAAAGTAAAAAATGCCACAACCAAAACAGACATAGCTACTACCATCTGTAGTGATTTAAAACTCAATAGTTTTAATGATTGGTATTTACCTTCATTAGATGAATTAATTTTAATTTATCAAAATTTAAAATTAAAAAATTTGGGTAATTTAGCCGATGACGATTATTGGTCATCTTCTGAAACTGATTTTAATAATGCCTGGCAATATAATTTCGCAAAAGGATTTCCAACAGAAGCACATGTAGATAGAAAGGTTCGAGTTAGAGCTATAAGAAACTTTTAATTACTTTAAAATACAATTCACAATATCGTAACAAAATTTTAAATTTTATAACAAAAATATATTACTATGAAACCAACAAATCCAATTAAAACATTCCTGTTTTCATTTTTTTTATTTATGCTTCTTACTAATCCATTAAAAGTTAATTGTCAAATAACTAATGATAAAACTACTGAAAGTACTATGACGATTGGTAAAGTAATACTGCCAAAACTGACAGTCAAAGAAAGAAATGCAATTACAAAACCTGAAGAAGGCATGGTAATTTACAATAAAGAAGCAAAAAAGCCACAATTTTATAATGGTACTGCCTGGAAATTTTTTGATATGAACCACCATTTTATTGGAGAATCATTTGGTGGGGGAATTGTATTTTATATTGATGCGTCGGGTGATCATGGTTTGATTGTAGCTAATTCTGATCAGTCTACGGCAGCCGAATGGGGCCTTTTTGATAAACAGATTGGAGCTATTGATTTAGGAGTTGGAAAAGGAAAAGAAAATACCGATAAAATAAAAAATGCAACATCTAATTCTAACATTGCTGCTACCATTTGTAGTAATTTAAAACATAATGGTTTCAATGATTGGTTTTTACCTTCTCTTGATGAATTAATTTTGATTTATGAAAATTTGAAATTAAAAGATCTAGGTAATTTTTCCGATGACGATTATTGGTCTTCTTCAGAAACCGATTTTAACAATGCCTGGCAATATAACTTTTCCAAAGGTATTTCTAATGAAGCTCATGTAAATAAAGCGGTTCGAGTAAGAGCTGTTAGGGCTTTTTAAATGCGAACCGTTTACAACTTTTCTTTTTATCAAATCGTATCATTTCGCAATTAAAATCTAAAATTTAATTTTACCTTTGCTGCTTTATTAAAATAAAGATTATGGTTTATAAATTCAGAGTAATTCTTGATGTTGAAGAAGACATTTTTAGAGATATTGCTATACTTGAAAATGATACTTTGGAAGATTTACACAATGCAATTGTAAATGCTTTTGGTTTTGATGGCATGGAAGTGGCTTCTTTTTATACATGTGATGCTACATGGAATCAGGAAGATGAGATTCCGATGTTCGATGCTGGTGATGTTCCTGGAGAAAACAAAATCATGAGCGATTATCAATTAGCGGATATCTTAAATCTTGAAAATACGAAAATTATTTATGTCTATGATTTTTTAAGTATGTGGACTTTCCTTGTTGAACTTGCCTCTGTTGAAGAAGTAGTTGTTGGTAATACTTATCCTGAAACAATTTTTTCTCATGGTGAAATGCCAGCAGAAGCAATGGAAAAAAGTTTTATTGCTGATGATGATGAAGAAGGTTATAGTGAATTTGAAGATGATTTAGACGAAGACGATTTAGATTCATTTGGAGATGACAGCTTTGAAGATTACGGATTTGAGGAGAATTGGAATTAAATAACAAAATAGAGAATAGAAAATAGAATAAAGAGTAAAGACCTCATAAAATAATAAAGATTTATAGCTATATAAGGAACCATCTATGTTCTATATTCTATTTTCTTTATTCTAAAAAATAATAAATGATCAACCTGTTCAACGCCCACATCGAAAACTTATCCATCCACAGAGTTGGAAATAAAAGCCGAAACGAAAACCTTTTTTTATCTGAAAACCCATACGGTTTAAACGACGAAATTGTTCCCCTTTTAAAAGAATATTTTTTCAAATCATTTCGGGAAAAAGAAGAAAACTATTTTCAATTTGCTCATGAAGTCGACATAGAGTACAATGAAATGTATCAAATGGCGACCGAAGTCTTTACTAACCCTGATGAAATTCATACGGTTTCTAAAAAAATAACATCGCATTTATTTGAGCAATCCAATCATCCTCATATTAAAAGTGGAGAAGTTTATATAACTTATTTAACAAACATAACTATTGACAATAACATTGTAGATGCTATTGGTGTTTTTAAAAGTGAGATTCAAACCGATTTTATACAGTTTGAAGAAAAAGGCAACAATCTCGATATGATTTTAAAACAAGGAATCAATTTAAACAGACTAGATAAAGGTTGTTTGATTTTTAATTATAAAAAAGAAGAAGGTTATAAAATACTTTCAGTAGATAGTAATCGATATGATGCTCGCTATTGGTTAGAACATTTTTTGGCTGTCGATGCTTTTCAAGATGAAAATTTTATTACTAAAAAGTATTTGAAATTCTGTCAAGATTTTGCTAAAGATGTCGTTTTTCCTGCCGAAGATAAAAAAGAAGAAGTAATGTTTATGAATCGGTCTGTGAATTATTTTGCAAAGAATGATGACTTTGAAGAAAGCAACTTTTTAAATGAAGTGTTGTCAAATCCAGAGTTAATCCCCGAATTCAAAAACTACAAAGTCGACAAAGGAGAAAAATACAGTATTGAAGACGTTACTAGTTTTCCTATTGCCAATGCGGCTGTAACCGATGCGCGTAAAAGAATTAAAAACGTAATTAATTTAGATACTAACATTCAAATTAAATTGGATTTTATCAATCCAGAAAGTGCCGAAAAATTTGTAGAAAAAGGTTGGGATGAAGAAAAACAAATGTATTATTATTTAGTATATTTCAATAAAGAACAGAAAAGCTAAATCGCACTGTTAGATTTATAAGTACTTTTATTACAAATTTTGCTATTACACGTTATTCATCGATTTAATTTGCTGTTTATCAATTTATTGCATAGGTTTATATTCCAAAATATCATAACCTATGACAACTTCTATCACAAAACAATTAAACGTAAAAGGAAAAATTTGGTGTTCATTTTTTGGGCACCATTTTGAAACCTCTAGAAACATTACCAATCATTTTAAAGAGTATAAATGCACTGTTTGTGAGCTCGAACAAACAAATGATGAGAAAGGAAAAATTGTGTCTTTAACGCCAAAGAATCGTATCATAAACGACACATTAGTTTACTTTTATCAAAAAAGGCATCACATAATTTAGCAACAAATTCTTTTTTTTATATAACATCTAGTAAAGAAAATCGTTATACATTACCAATCTTTTATATATTTATAAAATGATTTTCTTGTTATGAAAATAAGAATTACATATCTTTTTATCGCACTTTTTTTGAGTTGCAACCTTATTTCAGCTCAGGACAAAACTGTAAAAAAAGATTCTGTAAAAATGTATCGTGATATTGAAAAATTTTCAAAAAAAAGTAAATTTTCAAAGTTTGCCTATAAGCTTATTTTCAGATCATTACCTACAAAAAAAGCGCCGCCAAAAAAGAAACCCAAAAAAATAATAAGTACTTATTTAGCTTTTGAAGGGAAAATTATCCGTAAGATTAACATTGAATCTTTAGACCCTTTTGGCTATTCGGTAACCGATACTACAAACAAACCCAATAATTGGTTAGAGCGATTTGGAAATAACATTCACAGTAAATCGAAAAAATGGACACTTCGCAACTTTCTCCTTTTTAAAAAAAATGAAGTATTTGATTCAATTATAGTAAAAGAATCAGAGCGTTTACTTCAAAGTCAACGATTTATAAGAAGAGCGATAATTATTCCTTCTAGCATAGAAAACTCAAAAGATTCTATAGATGTTACCATTCGGGTTTTAGACTCATGGAGCTTGATTCCAACTGGCTCATATTCCAAATCAGAATCAAAAATAAAAATGACAGAACGAAATTTTTTCGGACTAGGCCATGAAATGATAAATGAATACCAACATCAAAGAGAAACCAATGAAAATGGTTATTCATTTCGATATACCATTCCAAATTTCAAAAACACCTTCATCAAAACAACCGCATTTTATACCAAAGATTTTGTTGAAAATTATACCAAAGAAATTTCAAGTGAAAGAAATTTTTTCTCACCATTAACCAGGTTTGGAGGAGGGATTTCCTATCGGCAACAGTTTTATACTGACTCTATTCAAAACATTAGTCTTGTTAATGTACTAAGATCTTTTAGGTTTGAAAATCAGAATTATTGGATTGGCTATTCATTTCCATTATTTAAAGGTAATGATGAAGAAAATAGAATTACCAATCTCGTTACTACACTTCGTTATTCTAATACAAAATATACCATGAGTCCCGAAAGTATATTAGATACCTATGGTTTTTTTAACGATTCTAAACTATATTTGGCTAGCATTGGCATAAACAGAAGAAAATTTATTGAAGATAGTTTTTTATTCAATTACGGAATTCCAGAATACGTGCAAATTGGACAAACCATTTCTTTTACAGGAGGTTTTGAAGACAAGAATTCAATTAAAAGAACCTACTTTGGTGGTCGGTATGCCTTAGGTGATTATTTTTCTTTTGGCTATTTGGGACTTTCAACTGAATTGGGGAGTTTTTTTAATAAAACAAAAAACGAACAAACAACTTTTAAATTAGAATTAAATTATTTTACCAATTTATATGAATTCGGAGATTGGAAAATACGTCAATTTATTCAACCTCAAGTTGTTATAGGAACCAATCGAATACCAAATGAATTTGATAAAATTAGTATTAATGATGAAAACGGTATACAAGGTCTTCAAAGTAATTTATTCGGCACAAAAAAACTAATAATTGCTTTTCAAACCCAATCGTACGCTCCCGGAATTACATGGGGATTTCGATTTAGTCCTTTTTTTAATGCAACTTTAGGAATGTTAAGTGATGAAAACAATCACTTGTTAAAAGGTCCAGTATATTCTAAATTAGGAATTGGCGTATTGATTAGTAATGATTATTTGGTATTTAATAATTTTCAATTATCGTTTGCTTTTTATCCTAAAATACCCGGAGTGAGCGAAAATTTATTTAAAACCAACTCTTTCCAAAATAATGATTTAATATTAATTGATTATCAAGTTGGTCAACCAAATATAGTTCCTTATAAATAATATTTTTTTAGTTAGTAACAATAATACTTTTACATCGTCATATCAAATTAAATTAAAAACAAGGTGGAAACAATTCTCTCAATCAATAATCTATATAAACGTTATGGCAAAATACAAGCTGTTAAAAACGTTTCATTAGAAATTCAAAAAGGAAATGTATATGGTATTCTTGGACCAAATGGTTCTGGAAAATCAACAACACTTGGGATTGTTCTCAATGTTGTTAATAAAACTTCTGGAAATTACAGTTGGTTTGGCGGAACGATGCAAACACACGAAGCTTTGAAAAAAGTAGGTGCCATAATTGAGCGTCCCAATTTTTATCCATACATGACAGCTCAAGAAAATCTTGAATTGGTTTGTAAAATAAAAGGAATCAACTATTTAAAAGTTCAAGAAAAACTTGAAATTGTTGGATTAATAGATCGAAAAGACAGCAATTTTAAAACCTTTTCTTTAGGAATGAAACAACGTTTAGCGATTGCTTCTGCATTGCTTAATGATCCCGAAATATTAATTTTAGACGAACCAACTAACGGCTTAGATCCACAAGGAATTCACCAAATTAGAGATATTATAAGACTCATTGCTTCTCAGGGAACAACCATATTATTGGCCTCTCATTTATTAGATGAAGTCGAAAAAGTCTGTTCGCATGTTTTGGTTTTGAGAAAAGGAGAAATCTTGTATTCAGGTACAGTAGAAGGTATGTCTTCTTCAAATGGCGTTATTGAATTACAAGCAAATGACAATAAAAAACTAATTGATACATTACAAAAATATCCAAATATTGAAAATATTAAAGAAATAGATGGAAAAGTTATAATCAATTCTAAAACAACAATAGACGCTAGTGAATTGAATAAATATCTTTCTGAAAATAATATCTATTTAACACATTTAATAAAACGCAATCATTCTTTAGAAGAACAATTTTTAGAATTAACAAAAAAATAATACTATAAAAAAATGAATCGATTACTCTCTATAGAATTACAAAAAATTTGGAAAAACAGAGCCAGTAGAATATTAACGTTAACGTATTTTATTCTATTGACTTTTTTATCTTTAATTGCTTCCATAAAGTTTGATATTGGACCTATACATGTAAGATTAGCCGATCAAGGAATTTTTAATTTTCCATTTATATGGCATTTTAACACTTATATAGCAGCATGGTTAAAAATATTTTTGGCTGTAGTTATTGTTTCAATGATGGCAAACGAATACAGTTATGGCACTTTAAAACAAAATCTAATTGATGGCATGAGCAAAAAAGAATTTGTTAAATCTAAATTCATTGCAATAGTTTTGTTTGCTGCTATTTCAACCCTCTTTGTTTTTCTAGTTTCATTAGTTTTAGGATTAGTATTTTCTTCCTTCAATGAAGTTGGAATTATTTTCTCACAGATGGAATATCTCTTCGCCTATTTTATAAAATTAGTTGGGTTCTTTTCTTTTTGTTTATTTCTTGGGGTATTGATAAAACGTTCTGCTTTTGCATTGGGATTTTTATTTTTGTGGTGGTTTATTTGTGAAAACGTTTCTTACGGAATTATTAAATATAATATTTTTAATAAGGAAGCTATATTTGATACTATTTATGATTTTTTTCCATTACGATCAATGTCGAATTTAATTCCCGAACCTTTTACAAAATTAAATGCTGTTAGAACTATTGGCAATCAGATTGGAGTAGATAACATCAATGATTACAGTGTTCATTTCTCAACTATAGCTATTGTAATATCTTGGATTGTTATATTCAACTTTTTATCCTATAAAATAATAGAAAAACGAGATTTATAGTATCTTTGGAGCTACTATGTACAAAAACAGATTACGATTATTTATCCTTATTTTTTATTCCTTTGTTGCGAATATTGTATCCCAAAATATAATTGTTGATGATACTTTTACGGCACAACAATTAATTCAAAATGTATTAATTAATAGTTCCTGTGCTAATGTGTCTAACTTTACTGTTAGCGGTGGAAATTTTCAAACGGGAGCGCAAAGTTTTGGTTATTTTGAAAGCAATTTAACTGGTTTCCCATTTACAAATGGAATCGTTCTAAGCACCAGTAAAGCCATTTCTACTCAAGGTCCGAATACTTATATTTTAAGTGAAACTGCACCTGGATGGATTGGTGATTCAGATTTAGAACAAGCATTGAACATTTCAAATACATCAAATGCAACTGTTTTAGAATTTGATTTTATTCCGCTTTCAAACACTATAAGTTTTGATTATATTTTTGCTTCAGAAGAATACCATGATAATGCACCATGTATATATTCTGATGGATTTGCATTTCTTTTAAAAGAGGTAGGAACTTCTAATCTTTATCAAAATCTGGCATTAATTCCAAATACCACAATTCCTGTAAAAGTTACAACGGTACATCCCGATATTCCTGGTGGTTGTTCTGCGCAAAACGAAGCTTATTTTGGAGGTTATAATTCAAGTACTGCTCCCATCAATTTTAATGGTCAAACAGTTATAATGACAGCAAGAGGAAATGTAGTTCCAGGAGCAACCTATCATATCAAACTTGTAATAGCTGATGAAACTAACCCGCAATATGATTCTGCTATTTTTTTAGGAGGTGGAAGTTTTTCGATTGGTGCAGATTTAGGTGTTGATCGTTTAATAGCAACCAATAATCCGATTTGTTTTAATGAAACCCTCGATTTAAATGCTACCATCCAAGGAACAAATTCTTATCAATGGTTTAAAAATGGTTCACCCATAGCTGGCGAAACCAATCCAATTTATACTGTTAATAATGCTGGCACCTATGCTGTAGAAATTACATTAAATGGAACAACATGCATTACTACAAGTGATATTATTATTGAATATAGTAGTTTGCCAATAGTAAACAATCAAACTTTATTTCAATGTGATACTGATAATGATGGAATAACTACATTCGATTTAACCAAATTGAATTCATTAATTACTGGCGGAAATCCAGATCTAAGTAGTGTTATTTATTATCCTAATTTAGCCAATGCACAAGGACAAATAAATCCAATTTTAAATCCAAGTAATTTTCAAAATACAACAACTAATCAAGTTTTTGCTAGTGTTTCTAATAATTACGGATGTTTCAATTATGCTACAATTAATTTAGCTATTTCTAATAATGTATTAACTATCCCAAATCCAATATTAAATTGTGATAGTGATACAATTCTTGATGGCTTTAGACAATTTGATTTGAATCTAGAAATATCACCAACACTACAATCTGGACTCCCAACTGGATTAATTATTGCCTATTATGCAACTGAAAATAATGCTATTTTAGAGATAAATCAATTACCAAATAGTTTTATTAATACTACAGCGTTTCAACAAACAATTTATGCTAGAATAATAAATGGTCCAGATTGCTATGGCATTATACCAGTTGTTTTGATAATATCAGTTTTTAATCCCCCATTATTTCAAGATGAATCATTATATTCTTGTAGCGGAAATACTGTAAATTTAGTAGTTGCATACGGCTACTCAAGTTACAACTGGTCAACATCAGCTATAACAAATAGTATAACAGTATCAGATCCTGGAAATTATTCAGTAACAGTTACCAATTCAAATGGATGTTCAAAAACTAAAAATTTTATTGTTTTAGAATCTGAAATAGCAACCATAAATTCAATAGAAATTAACGATTTTGATTCTTTTAACAACTCCGTTCTAATAAATATAAGTGGAAATGGCGACTATGAATTTTCACTAGATGGAAATCAATACCAAGATATTCCTTTTTTTACAAATGTTGCTCCAAATAACTACACAGTTTATGTAAAAGATAAAAATGGTTGTGGAATAGTAAAACAACAAATAACAGTGTTAGATTATCCAAGATTTTTTACACCAAATGGCGATGGAATAAATGATTTATGGTTTATTAAAAATATTAGCAACAGACCTAAAACTAAAATAACCATATTTGACCGCTTTGGAAAATTGATATATCAATTTAACGAAAAGCAAAATGGCTGGAATGGAATGTCAAATCAAAATATTATGATTTCTTCCGACTATTGGTTTATTGTTGAATTTGAAAACAAAAATTCTGTTAAAGGTCACTTTTCTCTCAAGAGATAATGTTATTTTTACTATTTTTAGCCAATGAAATTGAAAATATTAACACTTTTAACTTTATTGTTTTTCACATTAAATTGTTTTTCACAGTTTAGTAAAACACATTATATACCGCCACTATCAAATTCAGATAGTCAGTCGCCTTTAGAACAATACATCTATATTTCTTGCCCAAGTATTACACCCATAAATTTTCAAATTCAACAGATAGGGGGAGCAATTATAAATGGTACAGTTAGTAGAGATACTCCCTATGTATATGCTATAGGAACGGGTGCCGATACCCAACTATTAATTACTAGAAGTGATGTAAATACTATAAAAAACAATAAAGGGTTTATCATCCAAGCCCAAGATCTAATTTACGCCAATGTTAGACTAACAGCTACACAAAGTTTTCAAGCTGGAGGAATAGTTTCAAAAGGAAATGCAGCACTTGGAACTGTATTCAGAATTGGAGCTTTTGTCAATACGGGAGTTGCAACAACTAATGATAATCATTATACTTTTGGATCTATTTTGGCTACAGAAAATAATACAATAATATCATTTGCTGATATAAAAACTGGAGTTGTTTTAATTAACAATGCTGCTGCTGGTAATACACCC
>CALPIE020000024.1 GCA_943323545.2 Bifidobacterium breve
TTAAAATTTTTAATAAAATTTTGTCTCGGCGCAAAAATAAAAAGCCCCTCTAAAAAGATAAGCTTTTTGTACCCGAAGCCGTAAAACCTTAAAAGGTTTGACTCCGTACTAAAAAACAAAAAACCTCTGAAAAAATCAGAGGTTTTGTACCCGAAGCCGGAGTCGAACCGGCACGGTTTCCCACAGGTGTTTGAGACCAGCGCGTCTACCAATTCCGCCATTCGGGCATTTTAAAATGACTTTCAGTTGTTAATTTTTAGAAAAAATTAATTAAAGTTATCGCCATTCGAGCTTTTTAAATAACTTAATCAATTACTAATTTTTTATAAAAATTAATTAAAGTAGTATCATTCTGTATTAACAGACAAAACCAACAACAGTTGATTTATCGCGTTAAATAAGCAACAAAAAGTGTTGCTTGTTTTTAAACACGTTGCAAATGTAAAAAATAAATCTCCATTCTTTAAAAAAATACTCTAAATTTTCCTTTCGTACTTCGAATTTATTCCTAAATTTGCACCTCGTTAAAACAACAGGTAACTAACTAACTATAAAACAACGAATTAAAATGTCACATTTAGAACCAGAAGCAAAAATATTTGCGTGTTCCCAAAGTGTTCATTTAGCAGAACAAATAGCCAGTAATTATGGCGTTCCGCTAGGTAAAGTTACGTTCTCTAGATTTAGTGATGGTGAATTTCAACCTTCTTATGAAGAGTCGATAAGAGGTTTACGCGTTTTTATTGTTTGTTCTACTTTTCCGAGTGCCGACAATTTAATGGAACTTTTGTTAATGATCGATGCTGCAAAAAGAGCATCGGCACGACACATAACTCCGGTAATTCCGTATTTTGGTTATGCAAGACAAGACAGAAAAGACAAACCAAGAGTGCCAATTGGAGCAAAATTAATAGCTAAACTATTAGAATCTGCTGGAGCAACTCGAATTATGACGATGGATTTACACGCCGATCAAATTCAAGGCTTTTTTGAAAAACCAGTTGACCACTTGTTCGCCTCTACTATCTTTTTGCCGTATTTAAAAAGCTTGAATTTAAGTAATTTAACTATCGCGTCACCCGATATGGGAGGTTCAAAAAGAGCGTATGCGTATTCTAAGTTTTTAGTTTCGGATGTGGTTATTTGTTACAAACAAAGAAAAGTTGCCAATGTTATTGATACAATGGAACTAATTGGTGAAGTAAAAGGCAGAAACGTAGTTCTTGTAGATGACATGATTGATACAGGAGGGACTTTAGCCAAAGCAGCCGATTTGATGATAGAAAAAGGAGCGCTAAGTGTAAGAGCAATTTGTACACATGCCATATTATCTGGTGATGCTTACGAAAAAATAGAAAATTCTAAATTATTAGAATTAATAGTTACCGATTCTATTCCGTTAAAGAAGGTATCAAAAAAAATAAGAGTGGTAAGTTGCGCACCTCTTTTTGCTGAGGTCATGAATATGGTGCAACACAACACATCTATTAGCGGGAAGTTTTTGATGTAAGGAGTAGAGGAAAGAAAAAAGACCGCTTCGCTGCGAGAAAAAAGACAGTCTTCAATTAAAATTAAATTTTGAAGTTTAGCACGAGATTGCGTTAGCGATTGAAACGGTAGCCCACAGCGCAGCGAGGACTAAAGTGGAAAGCGCGGCACGAGGAACGAGGGCAACGCCCAAAAAAATACAAAATGTCGAAGTTTAGCGGTATGGCATCCGACAACCAGCAACCGACAACCGACAACTAATTTTTAATTATTAACTATATATTTTTACAATGAAATCGATTACAATTGAAGGATCAGAAAGAGAAAGCGTGGGCAAAGTTGCGACTAAAGCCTTACGTAATGCTGGAATGGTTCCTTGCGTTATTTACGGAGGAAATCAACCAGTGCATTTTGCAGCAGACGAAAGAGCATTTAAAAACTTGGTTTACACTCCAAACGCACACACAGTTGAGGTAGATTTGGCAGGTAAAAAATACAATGCTGTTTTACAAGACATCCAATTTCACCCAGTTTCAGACAGAATCAATCACATTGATTTTTTCCAATTGAGTGATGATAAAGAAATTATCATGGAAGTTCCTGTGAAAATTACAGGTACATCACCTGGTGTTTTATTAGGAGGTGTTTTAAACTTAAACCAACGTAGATTAAAAGTGAAAGCTTTACCAAAAAATCTACCTGATTTTGTTGAAGCAAATATCTCTGAATTGCAAATGGGAAATAAATTGTACGTAACAAAATTACCTACAGCTAATTTTAAATTAATGCACCCAGACAACACTGTTGTTGCTCAAGTTAAGATTTCTCGTGCTGCTATGAAAGCAGCTCAAGAAGCTGCAAAAGCAGAAAAAGGAGGAGCAAAAAAGAAAAAATAATTCTTTTTTAAATACAAAAAAAAGCATCAGTTTACTGGTGCTTTTTTTATTTAAAGTAACTGTAAATCAAATTATTATAATAAAGTTTTTAATACGAAAACGTTTTCGTTGGCTATAATTAAACTGTTTTCATTTTTTTTAAATACTTTCACCAAAATTTCATAGAAATTTAATTTTAATGTTACATCACTTTTTAAAAAACTTATTATTTGTAATGTCTATTTGTTTTTATCAATTTGGGTTTTCCAAAGTTGGTATTAACACTACAACTCCATTAAGTATACTTGACATTAATGGGAATCTGACGATTAAAGAAATTGGGATTGTAAATTCCAATGTTGCAGGATCTGCTATTTTTTATGGAGGGCCAAGCAATAATGCAACACCAATTTCAGATGGCGTATATATTTCATTGACACCAATGTCTGGAAGTGATGAATTTATCTTGCCTAATGCTGTTAATGTACCTGGTAGTATCTATATTCTTAGAAATATTTCGAATACTGTTAATGCAAAAATATACACTTTTGGAGGGTCATTTTTTTCGAAAGACTCTAATGGTGCCATTAGCGCACCATTGATTATGCCTTCAAATGCTATATTAAAAACTGTCATAGTGATTAGTGATGGAAATAATTGGACCTATATCTTTTAAATGTTGATCAACACCTATAAACAACTTATAAATTTCACCACATAAATATCATCCATCTAGAATTAGAGGATGTCGATTTAGAATAAGTTTCTGCTACAATTTTAATAGCCACAGATTTACAGATTTAAACAATTAAAATCTGTGAATCTGTGGCGTTTTTACTTTAATAAAATCGGCAAAACCTCTATAATATTTTCTAAAGTTTTAAAATTAGGATGTTCTACTTTATGGCTTATTTTTTCGTGTTCCCAAGTCGTATGAAACGGAATATGAACAGCATAACCGCCAATTGCCAAAACCGGTAACACATCTGATTTAAGTGAATTGCCAATCATAAAAAATTCATCAGCGTTGATTTCCAAACGCTTTAATAACTTTTCATAATTGAGTTCTTGTTTGTCGGCCATCACTTCGATATGGTGAAAATAATGTCCCAAACCCGAACGGTGTAGTTTGCTTTGTTGGTCTTTTAAATCGCCTTTGGTAGCGACAATTAGTTTGTATTTTCCGTGTAGTTGTACTAAGGTTTCTTCAACACCCTCTAATAATTCAATCGGTTTTTGCAGTAATTCTTTTCCGTAATCAATTATTTTTTGAATGATTTCAATCGAAATAGTATTGTTGGATATTTTCATTGCGGCTTCAATCATGGAAAGAATGTAGCCTTTTATTCCGTAACCATACAAATCTAAATTGGCAATTTCTACCCTAAACAATTCTTGTGACAATCCTTGATTGGATAAATAATCAGACAACAACGCACAGAACTTTTCTTCGGTTTCCTGAAAATACGGCTCGTTGACAAATAAAGTGTCGTCTGCGTCGAAAGCAATTACTTTTAGGTTCATAGTGTTTTATTTTGCCACAAATTACTTCGTCTGTTCGACCTATGGTTTCTGGTCGCAAATTTTATTTTATAAAATAAAAAAATAATTAGCGAATTAGCAGCTAATTTTTTAACTAATCAATGCCCCATTTGCAACTCCATCGGCATCCGGATTTAAAAAAACCAATTTCCCTTCGGCGTTGTTCGTCATCAAAATCATACCTTCACTTTCAACACCTCTCAATGCCCTTGGTGCTAAATTCACCAACACCGTTACGCGTTTTCCTATTACTTCTTCAGGAGAAAAATGTTCTGCTATTCCAGAAACAATCGTACGAACATCAATTCCGGTATCAACTTTCAACACTAAAAGTTTATTTGCTTTTGGCATTTTTTCGGCTTCGAGTATGGTTCCAACTCTCATATCCAATTTCGAAAAATAGTCAAAAGTGGTAGTTGGCTTTTGAAGTTCTATGATTTGATTCTCCATAACATTCGCTTTTTTGGTCGCTTCTAATTTGTCAATTTGTTTTTGAATTTCGGTGTCTTCAATTTGTGTAAATAATATTTCGGCTTCTCCTATTTGATGACCAGGTTTTAATAATTCGGATGTTTCAGAAACATTATCCCATCCTATGTTATACTGTCCCGAAGTCTCGGTATGTCGAAGCATCTTTCCTAATTTATCTGATGTAAACGGCAAAAACGGTTCGCACAAAACCTGCAACGCCGCTGCAATTTGCAAGGCTATATACATTTGGGTTTGTACGCGATCCGGATTGGTTTTCACCATTTTCCAAGGTTCTTCATCGGCTAAATATTTATTCCCCAAACGTGCCACATTCATTAATTCGCCTTGTGCTTCTCTGAATCTATATCTTTCAATAGAACTCGAAATCACCGCTGGATATGCTTTTAATTCGGCTAATGTTTGCTCGTCAATTGCTGTAAATTCGTTTGGAGGCGGAACAACACCTTCGTAATATTTATTCGTCAACACCACCACACGATTAATAAAGTTTCCGAATATCGACGCCAATTCGTTGTTATTTCTTGCTTGAAAATCCTTCCAAGTAAAGTCGTTGTCTTTCGTTTCGGGTGCATTTGACGTTAACGCATAACGCAACGAATCTTGTTTATCTGGAAAATCTAATAAGTATTCATGCAACCAAACTGCCCAATTTTTTGAAGTCGATAATTTATTTCCTTCCAAATTTAAGAATTCATTTGCCGGAACATTATCTGGTAAAATATAACTTCCTTCTGCTTTCAACATCGCCGGAAAAATAATACAGTGAAATACAATGTTATCTTTTCCTATAAAGTGAACCAATTTGGTAGCTGCTTTTTTCCAATAATCTTCCCAGTTTTTTCCTTCACGTGCTGCCCATTCTTTGGTTGCTGAGATGTAACCAATTGGTGCATCAAACCAAACGTAGAGTTTTTTTCCTTCGGCACCTGCAACGGGAACATCTATTCCCCAATCTAAATCACGGGTTACAGCACGCGGTTTTAATCCGTCGTCCAACCATGATTTTACTTGTCCCAAAACATTCACTTTCCAATCTTTCGCATGTTCGACCAATATCCATTCTTGTAAAAAATCTTGGTAACGATCTAGCGGTAAGAACCAATGTTTAGTCGACTTTAAAATCGGCGTTTCTCCTGTAATTGTGGATTTTGGATTGATTAAATCGGTTGCATTCAAAGTCGAGCCACAACGCTCGCATTGGTCGCCATACGCTTCTGGATTATCGCATTTTGGACAGGTTCCTACCACAAACCGATCCGCAAGAAATTGATCAGCTTTTGCATCGTACAATTGCTCGGTCACTTCTTCAATAAAGTCTCCATTGTCGTATAATTTTTTGAAAAATTCTTGGGCTGTATCGTGGTGAATTTTAGAAGACGTTCTCGAATAATTGTCAAATGAGATTCCGAAATCGATAAAAGATTTTCTAATAATTCCGTCGTATTTATCAATCACTTCTTGGGGTGTAATGCCTTCTTTTTTGGCTTTCATCGAAATCGCCACGCCGTGTTCATCGCTTCCGCAAATAAACGCTACGTCTTTTCCTTGCAATCGCAAGTAACGCGCATAAATATCGCTCGGCACATAAACGCCCGCCAAATGCCCAATATGAATGGGTCCGTTGGTATAAGGCAAAGCAGCAGTAATGGTATATCTCTTTGGATTTTCTAACATAATTTAAAAATAAAAGATTCTGAAACAAGTTCAGAATAAATGCAAAAATAAGCAATAGATTTGAGTCCCGACACTTCGGGATGTGATTTTTATTGGAAGCTGTTCCGGCTGTCCGCTTTATCTTTTTATTGCAGAAAATTAGTTTCCATACACATACTGCTTAGCAATAAAAAGGATGCCGCTTCCATCCGGGCTAGGGCAGTAGATTTCGAATACACAATTTGTTTATATTTGCATTAAGCATTTTAAAAGATGAATAAAAAGTCTATATTCTATTATCTAATATCTATCCTCTTTCTTTCCAACATTCAAGCACAAAAAAAGATGATCACACCACCGTATTTAAAAAAAGGCGACACCATTGCCATCGTTGCTACTGCTCGTAAAAACATTGAAGACAACTTAAAACCTGCCATTGGTTGGCTAAAAAATTGGGGGTTAGAAGTCATAATTGGCAAAACCATTGGTTTAGACAGAAATCAGCTAGCAGGGACTGATGAAGAACGCGCTGCCGATTTTCAGGCGCAACTCGACAATCCCAATATCAAAGCCATTTGGTGTGTTCGCGGTGGCTACGGAACGGTTCGCATGATTGATTTATTGGATTTTACGAAATTCAAAGAATCTCCAAAATGGATTGTTGGTTTTAGCGATGTAACTGTATTACATAGTCATTTAAATAATTTAGGATTTCAATCGATACACGGAATAATGCCCGTAAGTGTTAAAGCAACAGAAGACGCTAAAGAATCCTTAAGAAAAGCACTTTTTGGAGAGCATTTAGAATATACCGTTCCGTGTGAAAATTTTAATCGATATGGTTGGGCTGAGGGTGAATTAGTGGGTGGCAATTTATCTATTTTATATAGTTTATTGGGTTCTGCTTCGGCAATTGATTGCAAAGACAAAATTCTTTTTATAGAAGATTTAGATGAATATTTGTATCACATCGACCGCATGATGATGAACTTAAAACGCAATGGATGTCTCGATAGTTTAAAAGGAATTATCGTTGGCGGGATGACGAAAATGAATGATAATGAAATTCCGTGGGGAAAAAATGCATTAGAAATTATTGATGACATTACTAGAATATACAATATTCCAATAATTTACAACTTCCCAGCCGGTCATATGGCAGATAATCATGCATTGATTTTTGGACGACAGGTGACTATGGATGTAAGTGATTTACAAAGTAAAGTGGTTTTTGAATAGACTGCTTAGACATTTTAGACAAACTTAGACTTCTAAGAAAGTTAGATTAGTCTAAGAAGTCTAACGATCTAAATCAGTCTAAAATATCTAAACTATGGCTTCACACAACGATTTAGGTAAACACGGAGAAGAATTGGCTGTAGCTTTTCTTCAAGAAAACGGCTATGACATTCTCGAAACCAATTGGACTTTTCAAAAAGCCGAGATTGATATCATTGCTCAAAAAGAAAATACACTTGCTATAATTGAAGTAAAAACCAGATCGTCAATCGAATTTGGTTTGCCTCAAGATTTTGTAAAACCTCAAAAAATTCAACTGTTGGTCAAAGCTGTAAATGAATATGTTGTTTCCAATGCCTTGGATTTGGAAGTGCGGTTTGATATTATCGCCATCAGTAAAGAAGAAAACGATTTCAATATCGAACATATCGAAGACGCTTTTTATTATTTCTAAACTATCATGCAAAAATTACTCTTACTTCACGGTGCCTTAGGAAGTGCTCAAATTTTACACCCACTTGCGACAGTATTACTAAATGATTTTGAAATACATACGCTCACTTTTAAAGGTCATGATGGGGGAAAAATACCTGAAAATGATTTCACAATGGCTCATTTTGCAAATGAAGTAATTACTTATTTAGAAGAAAAAAACATCAATCAAATTTCGATTTTTGGTTATAGTATGGGTGGTTATGTTGGGTTATACTTGGCAAAATATTTTCCTGGAAAAGTCACAAAACTTTATACGTTAGCTACTAAATTAAATTGGACTGTTGAAGGTTCGGTTAAAGAAACTGCCATGCTAAATCCATCCCTTATAAAAGAGAAAGTGCCAAAATACGCAACTGCTCTTGAACAGCTTCACGGCAATAATTGGGAAATTCTGTTGGAGAAAACTGCACAAATGATGTTAAATTTAGGGGAAAATCCAATTTTAAAACCAAGCGATTTTGAAGATATAACAATTCCTGTTTTGCTTTCTGTTGGCGACAAAGATGTTATGGTAACTATTGAAGAAACTACAAATGTGTTTCGAAAATTTTCCAACGCTCAATTGTATATAATGCCAAATACAATACATCCTATTGAAAAAGTAAATGTTTCCGCTTTAGCGTATCAAATCAAACTGTTTTTTTAAATATTAAATTTGATTGATTAACTCTAACGCTTTATTTATACTCTTTACATTTTCAAAAGTAATAAGCAAACGCAAACCATTTTTGGTTTCTTTTTCTTTCATCTTGCACAAATTAGAATGTTGTTGTACAAATTGAACCATTTTAATAAATCGATTTGATTGGTAAAAATCACTTTGCTGATCACCCACAAAATAGCCAATCATTTTACCTTGTTTCAAGATTAACTTCTCGATTCCAATTTGCGTAGCCTTCCATTTTATACGAATACTATTGAGTAATGAAATAGCTTCTTTTGGTAAAGCGCCAAAACGGTCTACCAATTTTTGTTCGTATTGCAATAATTGCTCATCATTTTTGATGTTACTCAATTCGTTGTATAAATTGAGTCGTTCCGAAATGTTATTGATGTATTCATCTGGGAAAAGCAATTCGAAATCGGTATCTATTTGAAGGTCTTTTACATATTCTTTGGTTTCAATATCATTTTCTTCTTGGTACAACTCTTTGAACTCGTTTTCTTTCAATTCGTCAATGGCTTCGTTCAGGATTTTTTGATAAGTGTCAAATCCGATTTCATTTATAAATCCGCTTTGCTCTCCTCCTAATAAATCCCCTGCACCTCGAATTTCCAAATCCTTCATAGCAATGTTAAATCCGCTTCCCAACTCGCTAAATTGTTCCAACGCATTGATTCTTTTTTGAGCTTCCGATGACATCGATGAAAATGGAGGTGTAATAAAATAACAAAATGCTTTTTTATTACTACGTCCTACTCTTCCTCGCATTTGGTGCAAATCGGACAATCCGAAATTATTGGCATTATTGATAAAAATCGTATTCGCATTTGGTACATCTAGTCCGCTTTCGATAATCGTCGTCGCGACTAAAACATCAAACTCGCCATTCATAAATGCCAACATTAATTCTTCTAGTTTTTTACCATCCATTTGTCCATGACCAATTCCGACACGTGCATCTGGAACCAAACGTTGAATCATTCCGGCCACTTCTTTAATATTTTCTATTCGGTTATTGATAAAAAACACTTGTCCGTTTCTTTGAATTTCATAAGATATCGCATCGCGAATTACCTCTTCACTAAAACGAACCACTTGAGTTTCTATCGGATAGCGATTTGGTGGAGGCGTTGTTATGACCGATAAATCACGTGCTGCCATTAACGAAAACTGCAAAGTTCTCGGAATTGGCGTTGCTGTTAACGTCAACGTATCTATATTTTCGGCTATGGTTTTGAGTTTGTCTTTTACATTCACGCCAAATTTTTGTTCCTCATCAACAATCAACAAACCTAAATTTTTAAACTTGACATCTTTACTCACCAATTGATGTGTGCCAATAATGATATCTACTTTCCCTTCTATTAAATCTTGTAAGGTTTCGCTTTTTTGTTTGGCTGTTCGAAAGCGATTTAAATAGTTTATAGTTACGGGCATGTCTTTTAAACGCTCGGAAAATGTTCGAAAATGTTGGTAGGCTAAAATAGTTGTAGGGACTAAAATGGCGACTTGCTTTCCGTTATCGACCGCTTTAAAAGCTGCACGAATAGCGACTTCTGTTTTTCCAAAACCAACGTCACCACATACCAATCTATCCATTGGGCGATCGCTTTCCATATCGTTTTTCACATCGCGAGTTGCCGTAATCTGATCGGGTGTATCTTCGTAAATAAACGAACTTTCTAATTCGGCTTGTAGGTAACTATCATGTGCATATTGAAATCCTTTTTCCAAACGTCGTTTGGCATAAAGTTGTATCAAATTAAATGCAATGTGTTTAACTCTTGCTTTGGTTTTTTGTTTTAAAGCTTTCCATGCGCCAGAACCAAGTTTATAAATTTTTGGCGGAACACCATCTTTCCCAGTGTATTTTGAGATTTTGTGAAGTGAATGTATACTCACATATACAATGTCATTATCAGCATACGCAATCTTAATGGCTTCTTGCGTTTTGCCTTCAACTTGTATTTTTTGCAAGCCACCAAACTTTCCAATTCCGTGATCGATATGCGTAACATAATCGCCAACCGAAAGCGTTGTTAACTCTTTTAAGGTTAATGTCTGTTTTTTAGAATAGCCATTTTTGATGCTAAATTTATGGTAACGCTCAAAAATTTGATGATCGGTGTAACACGCAATTTGGTTTTCATCATCTACAAAACCCTGAAAAATAGGAAAAACAATGGTTTTGTATTGTTTGCGAATGTCTTCGTGATTTTCTTCATCAATACTCTGAAAAATATCATGAAATCGATTGGCTTGCGCTTCATTCGAACAAAATAGATAATTCTTAATTCCGTTAAAATGATTTTCCCCCAAATTATTTAACAACAAATCAAATTGTTTGTTAAATGACGGTTGCGGATGCGTATGAAATTCGATGGTATTTTCAACAGAAAAGGTAGTAGTATTCCCGATTTCTACAATTGAAAAATCGAGTGCTTTTTTTAGGAATGATTTACTATTAATAAACAATTCTTCGGGAGTGCCATGATTAACTTCTTTTGAAAGTTGATCAAAAGCTTCATTTGCTTTTTCAAAAAGTTTATCCAATTGCGATAAAAGCCCTTCGGTATTTTGAAGCAGTAAAACGGTTTTTTCGTTGATGTATTGTAGAAAACTCTCACGCGATTCATTGGAAAATTTATTATCAACATTCGGAATGATACTAATCTTTTTTTGAATTTCGATTGACAATTGTGTTGCCACATCAAAACTTCGAATACTGTCGACTTCGTTTCCAAAAAACTCCAATCGATAGGGATTATCATTAGAAAACGAAAAAACATCAACTATTCCACCACGAACCGAAAACTCGCCAGGTTCTGATACAAAATCGACACGTTTAAAATTGTATTCAAATAATACTTCATTGATAAAATCGATAGAAATTAAATCGCCTACGGAAACTTTCAACGTGTTTTTTTCAAGTGCTGCACGAGTGACTACTTTTTCAAAAATGGCTTCGGGATACGAAACAATTATGGATGGTTTTTTACGGGAATTAATACGATTTAAAACCTCAGCCCTTAGCAGAACATTTGCATTATCAGTTTCTTCTATTTGATATGGGCGACGATAGGAACTTGGATAAAACAACACATCTTGATCGTTTATTAAATGCTCTAAATCATTCAAATAATACGCCGCTTCTTCTTTGTCTTGAAACAAAATAAGAAAAGGCAAATCGGTTTTTTCAAATGTGGTTTTGATAACAAAAGACAATGACGATCCCACCAAACCTTTGATTGAAAGTTTCGCATTTTGTTTTTGAAGTGCACCGGCAATAAAATTTACTTTTGCCGATTTTTCGTAAACAGATAGAATTGTCGATTTACTCAACTTTAACTGGTTTTATTTGGCTGCTTGTATTTGGAATGGCCCGAGATGTATCTTTCATTCTGATAATTTCAGATTCTCCTTCTTCTATTGGTATTAAACTTTTTCGAACAATTTCTTGCATTTGCATTTGCAAAGAATTGATTTCAATATTGATATCTGTTAATAAGGCAATTACTTTTTTATCTGGAATTTGATTCAGATGTATAAATAAATCCAACGATTTTATTTTTGTAGTTAATACCGAAATACGACTTTTAATTTGAGGTGAATTATAAGTAAGAGGGATATTATTATTTAAATCGATTACTTTTTTAGAAAGTGTACTTGATTTTTTTTGAAAGGCGCCTATAGTACTTTTTGGCTTTAAATTAATTTCATTTACGAAAGAACGCCATTCAGTCCAATTGTTGGCGATAACTTGTGCGCCTATTTCCATTGTGGGCACATTAAAATTCCATGCATTATTAATATTGTTAAAAATCACTTCTCTTTTTTTGGCTTCTTTTTGTTGTTCTAAAATACGTTCTTGGTTGTCATTTTGACAAGACAATACAAGAAAAGAAAACAGTAATAAATAGATGATTTTCAATTTTATTTTAAATTTTGCTTTGGATTACAAAAGTAATAAGTTTTGTTATAGAATTATGTGAAAGGAAAGATAAAAGTTTTTCCCTGAGTATTGTCATTCCGACTAAGGAGACTCGAGCGCTAGCGAACAGACAAAGTAAATCTCTTAATCAAAATTACTTGATGAGATTCCTCGTTCGTCGGAATGACAAACTAAATGGGAAATTGTATCTTTGCTACTTCAAATTCAAAAATCATGACAACTAAAATATTAATCATTGGTGCCTGTGGTCAAATCGGAACTGAGTTGACTATGAAATTGCGTTCTATTTATGGGAATGAAAATGTAATAGCCTCAGATATTAGAAAACTAAATACCGACATTGTTAACAATGGTATTTTTGAAGTGGTTAATGCTTTAGATTATAATCAGATTGAACATTTAGTAGAACACTATCAAATTACTGATGTGTATTTGATGGCAGCTTTATTATCGGCTACAGCAGAAAAAAACCCAGCTTTTGCTTGGGATTTAAATATGAACTCACTGTTTCATGTTTTGAATCTAGCGAAAGCGAAAAAAATAAAAAAAATATTTTGGCCATCAAGTATTGCGGTATTCGGACCAACAACTCCGAGAGAAAATACACCACAATACACCATAATGGAGCCAACAACTGTATACGGAATTAGTAAACAAACCGGAGAACGATGGTGTGAATATTACCATCATCAATATGGTGTAGATGTTCGAAGTATTCGTTACCCTGGATTAATTAGTTGGACGACAGAACCTGGTGGTGGAACAACCGATTATGCAGTAGACATTTATCACAAAGCATTGAAAGATGAAAAATATGAGTGTTTTTTATCAGAAGAGACTAAGTTGCCCATGATGTATATGAATGATGCTATTAGAGCTACAGTTGAAATCATGCAAGCAAAAGCAGAAGATATAAAAATACGTTCATCTTATAATTTAGCTGGAATTAGTTTTACCCCAGCAGAAATTGCCAAAGAAATAAAAAAATACATTCCAAATTTTACTATCTCTTATAAACCAGATTTTCGTCAAAAGATTGCTGATAGTTGGCCTGCTTCAATTGATGATAGTTGTGCAAGAACAGATTGGGGTTGGAAGCATCAATTTGAAATTGATTGTATGACAGAAGTAATGTTAGAGAATTTAAGAAAATAAAGTTTTGTGTTTATTTACTTGAATTACTTATTTAGTTTGTCAATTAAAGCGTCTTCAATTGGTGCTTTAATTTTTATTACTGCATCTGAGTTATCATTAGGGATTGTCATTGAAAGCACATATTGTTTAATTTTCCATACTCCTTTTACTTTTTCAACTACGCCCGAGCCACGACAAATTTTCATTTGCGTATTTAATAATTCATCAAACCAAGCTGTTTTTCTGTCTTTGGAAAAATAAATATGGCGTTCTAAAGGAGAGAAACTCCATGCCTTACCTTTATCGAAATATGGTTTTGAATACGCTTGAAATGCTTTTTTATTCCAGTTTTCAGTAGCATCGGTTCCTATGAATATTGCATCTTTGCTCATAGCATTAAAATAGTCATCAAAATTTGCATGCGAAGCAGCTCTGTGCCAATTGTCTAATAATAGGTGTATTTGATTGGTAGATTTAGATTCGCTCTGTTCAGTTTTACCTTGACTGTCTTGTGAATTTACAGTTATACAAGTTGTTAAAAATAATAGTACAAAAAAAACTCTTTTTTTCATGATTTGTATTTAATTTGAATGTTATTACGTTTCCATAACCGAAGTAAAAGTAGTAATTTTATAATACATTTAAATATATAATTAATGGATAAAGTGATTGTTCCCGGATTGCGAATTTTTATAATAATAGCTACAATTTCAATAATTAGCTTGGGTTGTATGAATTCTGAGAATAAAAAAACCACAGCAACTACTGGCATCGCTATAAAAGAAATTATATACGATGTATCGCCTATTGATAGTTCGGCAATTGTTACCTTTTTTATAAAATATCCCAAACTAACTCCCTATAAAAAACAAGTTATTGCTGTATATTTTAAACAAGATTACAATTACATTTGGTATGATAAAAAAGGTAAAAAAGAAACGGCTGATGTACTAAATGATAAACTAAACAACATTGATAAAGAGGGAATTCCATTTCCTATACCTTATAAAGCTATATTCGACAACTTGTTTCTAAATGGCTCAGCAAAACCGAATGTAGAAACCGAATTGTTTCTCACCTCTTACTATTTCTACTATACTTCAAAAGTAATTCAGGGAATTGATGCTGATAAAACAGCCGAATTGGGATGGTACTTACCAAGGAAGAAATTATCTTGCGAGAATTATCTAGACTCCCTTTTAGTATATCCTGAAAAGAATTCCGAAAAAAAACAATTACTTGGACAATATTACAAACTCAAATCTGTACTACAAAACTATAGGGAACTTGAAAAAAAAGGAGGTTGGACAACTATTACTCCAGAAGCTGATTTCAAATCGTTTCGCATTGGTGATAGTTCTAAAACGATACTTCAAATTCGCAATCGCTTGTTTTTAACTAGCGACATTTCGACCGATTCTAAAAGTGCTGTATTTGATAAATCGTTACTTGCTGGATTACTCAACTACAAAGCTCAAAATGGATTTAAACTTGACAGTCTTATTTTACCCAAGCATATCGCCGATATGAATATACCAATCGGAGAACGCATCAAAACCATTATGGTTAATATGGAACGTTGCCGTTGGATTCCTGCTGATATTACAAAAGCGAAAGCGTTTATTGTAATTAATATTCCATCTTACCGATTAACCTTTTTTAAAAATGATAAAATTGTTTTATCTTCTAATGTCGTGGTCGGTACCGAAATGAACAAAACAGTAATCTTTAGTGGCATGATGCGCTATGTGGTATTTAATCCGTATTGGAATGTTCCTACAAGTATTCTCAAAAAAGAAATTTTACCCGCTATTAAAAAAAACAAACATTATCTAACCAATCACAATATGGAGTGGCATAATGGAGGTGTGCGTCAAAAACCTGGACCTAGTAATTCGCTTGGATTGGTCAAATTTTTATTTCCGAATTCAAACAATATTTACTTGCATGATACGCCTTCTAAGAACTTATTTGACAAAGAAACGAGAGCCTTCAGTCATGGATGTATTCGTGTAGCAAAACCAAAAGAACTTGCTTATACTGTTTTGGAAGATAACCCTAATTGGACAAAAGAAAAAATAGATGCCGCAATGGATGCTGGAAAAGAATCATGGTGTACCCTTAAAAATGAAATTCCAGTTTATATTGGGTATTTTACTTCTTGGGTTGATTCTCAAAATAAAATTCATTTTTACAATGATGTTTATAAAAGAGACGCGCGGTTGTTAGAACAATTAATAAAAGAATAGCTAGTAATGAGTTAAAACTTCTCGCCATGTTGCGACAAATCCAATCCTAATTGTTCAGACTCTTCTGTAACCCTTATAGGAATAATTAAATTGGTTAATTTGAAAAGTAAGTAAGCACCCCCGAATGTAAAAACGGAAACCAATAACAAGGCCAACATGTGGTGTCCAAAAACAATCCATCCACCATATAGTAAGCTTGCCTTCTCTCCTTGTGCGAAAATAGCCGTAAGTAGCATCCCCATTATCCCACCAACTCCATGACAAGCAAATACATCTAAAGTATCGTCAATTTGTTTTAATTTTTTCCAATACACCATTTTATTGGAAACGATGGCGCCAATAAATCCAAAGAAAATACTTTGTGGAATCGTTACATAACCCGCTGATGGCGTTATTACTACTAGCCCAACAACAGCGCCAATACAAGCGCCGAGGGCCGAAACTTTTCGTCCGTTCATACGATCAAAAAAAACCCAACTCATCATGGCTGAAGCCGATGCAATAGTTGTTGTAGCAAATGCCATAGCAGCAGTTGCGTTGGCTGCTAATGCCGAACCTGCATTGAATCCGAACCAACCAAACCATAGCAATCCTGTTCCTAAAAGCACTAATGGAATATTGGTGGGAATATGGTCACTATTTTTACGTTTACCTAAAACGATGACACCAGCAAGAGCAGCAAAACCCGCACTCATATGAACGACCGTTCCTCCGGCAAAATCTTTTACGCCAAAGTAACTTCCTAAAAGTCCGTTGGGATGCCAAATCATATGACATAAAGGCGCATAAATAAACAATGAGAACAAACAAATAAACAATAAAAAGGAAATAAAGCGAATGCGTTCGGCCAATGCACCAGTAATTATGGCTGGTGTTATTACGGCGAATTTCATTTGAAAAAGCGCAAAAAGAATAAAGGGAATGGAAGTGCCGAGTTTGCTATGTGGTAACATTTCTACTTGATCGAAGAAAGCAAAATCGAGTGGATTGCCTATGATTCCGTAATGCAAACCATTAATAGTAATCCCAATCGGATTCCCGAAAGATAAGCTAAAACCAACCGTAACCCAAAGTAAACTTACTACTCCGAGACAAATAAAACTTTTGAACATGGTAGAAATGACGTTCTTCTTACCGACCATCCCGCCGTAAAAAAAAGAAAGTCCAGGTGTCATAAGTAAAACCAAACACGATGCGGTTAATAGCCAAGCTACGTCGGCAAGGTTGATGTAATTAGCATCGTTAAAACCATTTGTTGTGCTGGCAGATTGATGTGGCCAAAATAAACTTGTTATGGCAATTATGGTAATGCAAACAAAAGCAACCATCCAACGTTTTTCAAGTTTCATTATAAATTATTTTAGTTACCCCCTTTTTTATAGGGTAAAAGTAAAAAATATTTGAAATTTTAATTAAATACCGTTAAAAAATTATAGGCATACCTTTAATTTTTATTAAATAATTAACTTTATATAGATTTAGATATTATATTATCGATTTGGAAAGTTTTTTATGATGATTTTTCTATTTACTTTATCGCGCATCTATAACCACTAGCTATGATGTCTTTTTTAAAAATATAAATTATATAAAACAATTTTTTAAAAATTATCCTATCAATAAACGTATCTAAAAAACTATTATATTTGGAAAAAAATACTATGAAAAATATTTTAACAACACTCGTTTTAGCCTCATTGCTTTTCACCTCTTGTAAAAAAGAAGAAACCAATGAAGTCGCTACTACAGATGAAGTAACAACCGACGCAACTGCAGTTGTAACTGATAGTATAGCAACAGCTAGTGCTGCTTCTACACCTCAAACTGGTACAAATATTAATTCGGTGATGTACAATCAACCAACCACAGGAAGTACCGTAACGTCAGTACCTGCACCTCAGCCAACTAAAACTATTGCAAAAGGAATGAATCCGGCTCACGGCCAACCAGGTCACCGGTGTGATATTGAAGTTGGTATGCCTTTAAATTCTCCTCCGGGGAAAAAGTCTGCTAATATTATTCAGCCAACTGTAACAAAAGCTAACGCTGTAACACCTGCAATGATAAACCAAGCTAACGCACCTACTACTGATGCTATAAAACCAGCTACTGATGCAGCTCCTGTAGTTACTGCACCGGGGATGAATCCACCACACGGACAAGAAGGACATGTATGTGGCGCTGGGGTTGGTGAGCCATTGCCTAAAAAATAAACTATATTAAATTAGAAAAAAATTATGAGCGTTTTACACAATTAACTCATACTTTAAATAACTGAAACCCATAAAATAAAAAAGTCCGACATTACTGACGGACTTTTTGTTGTAATTATAATTACCAAATTTTCACTCTTTTATCCGGAGCCAGATACAATTTGTTTGAAGGTTTAATATCAAATGCCTCGTAAAATTCTGGAACGTTGCGAACTACTCCGTTTACTCGGAATTTACCAGGTGAATGAGGGTCATTAGCTACTTGACTTCGCAAAGCTTCATCCCTACTTTTATCTTGAAATACTTGTCCCCAACCTAAAAACACCCTTTGAATTCCGGAGAAACCATCCATTTTAGGCGCTTCTTTACCATTTAAACTCATTTTGTATGCTTTGATTGCAATACTTAATCCCCCTAAGTCTCCAATGTTTTCTCCTAATGTAAACGCTCCGTTTAAATTCAAATCAGGGAAAACTTGAAACCCATTATACTGCTCTATTAAAGCAGTTGTTTTTGATTTGAATGCTTCTAAATCAGCAGGTGTCCACCAATTTTTCAAAACGCCATCGCCGTTAAAAGTACTTCCTTGATCGTCAAATCCATGCCCGATTTCGTGACCAATTACACCACCAATTCCACCATAATTTACAGCATCGTCAGCATCTAAATTAAAGAAAGGCGGTTGTAAAATAGCTGCTGGAAAAACAATCTCATTAAAAGAAGGATTGTAATAGGCATTTACTGTTTGCGGATTCATTCCCCATTCGGTTTTATCAACAGGTTTTCCTAATTTGGCAAGATTCCGATTGTATTCGAATTCTGTTGCTCTAGTTCCGTTACCATACAAATCATTTTTAACAATTTTCAAGGCAGTATAGTCTCTCCATTTGTCTGGATAACCAATTTTAATCAAGAATTTATCTACTTTTTTAAGCGCTTCTTTCTTGGTGTTTTCACTCATCCAATCTAATTTTTTGATGCTTTCGGCGTAAGCTTTTAATAGGTTTTTTACCATTGCTGTCATACGTTCTTTAGCTTCTGGTGAGAAATGTTTTTTTACATATACTTTCCCAACCACTTCTCCTAAACCGCCATTAACGGTATTCACTCCTCGCTTCCAGTCGTCTTCTTGTTTTTCAACACCGTATAAGGTTTTACCAAAAAAGCCAAAATGTTCGTTGTCTAAAGTTGTAGTTAACGATGAAGCAGAATTGTTAATTAAACTCCATTTTAAATAGGTTTTCCAAGTATCTATTGGAGTTGTTTTGATAAGATTATTTAGGTTTTTGATATATTCAACCTGTGTTACTACAATGCTTTTCTCTTTATCTACAGACGCGTTTTTTAACATGGCAGGCCAATCGAAATCGGGCATTAGTGTTTTTAAATCTTGTGTTGCGTATTTGTTGTACAGCTTTTGAGTGTCACGTGTGTCTTCTTTTTTCATGTGGTATGTAGCCATAGCCGTTTCGAGAGCCATAATTTTGGAAGCACTCTCTGCCGAATTTGGAAGTCCAACCAATTGGAACATTTTATCAACGTGAGCTACATATTTTTTACGAATTTCGGCCATCTTAGCATCTGTTGAAAGATAGTATTCTCTTTCTGGAAGGCCCAATCCTCCTTGCCAAGTTATTAGTATGTATTCGTTTGGATTTTTGAAATCGGTATACACCGAAATTTGAAACGGAATAGCAAGGCCTGCTTTATTTGCTTTTCCAAAATAAGCCGCTAAATCATTGTAATTGGCAATAGCGTCAATGCTTTTTAGATCGGCTTCAATAGGTTTAATACCTTTGCTATCGCGATCTTTTCTATTCATAAAAGAAGCATAGTAATCACCTATCTTTTGTTCATCCGAACCATCGGCATTATTCCCTTTCGATGCTTCTTCTATAATGGTTTTTACGTCTTTTAGCGATTTGTCATACAGCATATCGAAAGCACCATAAGATGCTTTATCTGCTGGTATTTTGGTATTTTTAAACCAAGATCCATTCACGTAGGAATCGAAATCATCGCCTGGATTGACAAGCGTATCCATGTTTTTTTTATAGATTCCTGAAACAAGTTCTTTTTTTTCACAAGAAGCTAATAAAACTACTAATGCTAGAGCTGTAATTTTGAAGTTTTTCATTTATTTGTTTTTTGATTGAAAAGCAAATTTAATAATTTAGTAATAAACAAATTGTTTTATAGAAATAAATAAAGCAATATGAAAATATTGCTTTACTCTTCTACTTGTATTTTATATTTAAACTAACAATATCTGAAGTCAAGTTATTTGTTCTAGCATAATGACCGTATCGAAATTCTAAAGTGTGGAAATGTTTAATACCGAACACCCCTTTTAGTGGTGAAAACTTCAATCCCATTCCTAAGAAATTACTGTTGAAATCAGATAAATCAAAATTACTAGTGTAAAATTCTTCATTAGCAGTATGTTGTCCATAGCCATTAAAATATTTGGCTGCCCCTTGCTTATAAAATCTATAAAATGGACTAACAGAAAAGAATGGAGATAGTTTTACTGGGACTTCTAGATTTAGTGTATGAGAAGTCAGTTTCCAATCATCAGAATAATAACGGTAATAGGCTTTAATAATGATGTTGTCTCCCAGAAAATAGCTCGCTCTAATCCCTATCGGAATTTTTAAACGGGAATCGGGGAGTTTTTCTTGATGCACCGACAAGTCATTGAAATACACTCTATGGAAAGGCAAACTCAAATATCCTTGCATGGTAATTATGTCGGCAAGAAACATGACTTGAAAATTCTTGTTGACGACTTGCGAATAACTCAACGTAGCGGCAAAAGTGTTCCTAGATTCGGTGCCACCGCTGTCATTTGGCGTTCGCAATTCTACCGGTTTTATGATTTTTACTTGATCGAGAAATGCTTGAAATCGGGCAGTAAATTCGCCGTTTTTATCTTTTGTTTTTTTGGAATAACTCACATTTCCTCCGAATGATTGGTAATCATATTCGGTTGATGACGAAATTCCAAATCCTAAAGTGTTTCCTTTTTCTTCATTTTCAACCGAATAACTTAATGAAGGATAAAAACGAATATCTGAAGAAGAAGCCGATGAATTGGCATTAAGATCTACTTGATCAGAAGAAGCAGAAGTATATTGGTCGACACCAACTTCCACATCCAAAGTATGTTTTTTTCCTGTTTTACCATACTTGATGAATTTAACGTCGATGGTATTTGATATATCGGTCAATTCTTGAGACCCTATTCCTCCAGTTACAGCAGCATTATTTCCGTCTTGTTTGTAATAACTCGACACTAAATTAATTTCGTCAATTTTTAATTTCTTGCTTTTATATTCGGTAGAATCTGTTGCTTTTGTTTGTGAAAAGGAATAAAACATTCCTAATAATGCAAAACCTGTTATAAATCTTCTTTTCATTTTAGTTTACTTTTAGTTGGTATGATTAATTACATCCACAACCGCCACCTACTTTCCCCGAACTTGCGCCTGATGAACCTTCGCGATACGATTGAAAGCTTGCTTCTGTTTTCTCGATTTTTCTGTTTGCAAGTGCCATTTCAGAATCGTTAATCTTCCCTTTTTGGTATTCTTTCACTGGTTTACATGATACAAATGCAAATCCAATACAACTAAGAACAAGTAGTTTATTCATTAACTTTTTCATTTGAGATTAATATTTTTTGAAGTATAAATTTTATTATTGTCATCAATAATAATGCAATGTAAGTCTGATATTTGATTAATAAGATAAAGCCCCGCCTTTATTCCCATAACGGCAATTGGCGTAGCCATAGCATCGGCAAATTCGGCGTTGTTACTAATAACGGTAACACTTTTAATTCCGGTAATTGGCAATCCCGTTTTTGGATCTATGGTGTGTGAATATTTTTTCCCAGCAATCGTGATATATTTTTCATAATTCCCAGATGTAGCAATCGCTTTGTTTGAAATTTCAAGGTATGAAAAAGCATTTTTTGGTTGATCTGGATTTGCTATACCTATTGTCCAAGATTTTCCATTTGGTTGAAAACCCCATGTAGTAATATCCCCACTTGCGTTTATTATTCCGCTTTTTACATTATTTTGAATCAGTGTTTTTTTTGCCATTTCGGCTGCATAGCCTTTCCCTATTCCTCCAAAACCGATACGCATTCCTTTTTCTTTTAAGAAAACGCTGTTGGTTTCTTTATCAAGAATAATATTTTTATAATTGATAAGGTGTACCATTTTTTTGGCTTCTTCTGCACTTGGAAGTTGTTTCATCGTTTTGTCGAAATTCCACAAACTCTTGTCAATACTTCCGTATGAAATATCAAATGCGCCTTGCGTAATTTTAGATATGGCAATACTTCTTTCAATTAAATTAAAAACTTCTTGATCAACAATTACTGGTTTAATTCCAGCATTTTCATTAATTAAATTGGTTTGGCTATCGGTTTTGTAAGTAGTAAATAATTGCTCAATTCGTTTAATCTCATTAATAGCAATTTCGATTTGTTTGTTGGCATTCGCTTCATTTTCTTCAACAACTGTAATGGTAAAGGTATTTCCCATCAATTTTAGTGATTGGGAAAACTTTTGCAAGTTGATAGAACTACTTATGAGCATCGCAAATAGTTTTGATTTCGTTTGTCCATTTCTCTACAGAAACTTCTGGTTTACCAATCCATTTTTTTAGTACTTTACCGTCGGCATCGAGAAGTAAGGTGAGCGGAAAGTTTCCTTCTTTATTGTATTGTTCTGCTAGAGCTTCATTTCTATTTATCATTTCGGCTGTGCCTAAGTTTTTTTTCTTTCTTGGAAAATCGGCATTTACTAAAATTAAATTATCATTTGCCATTTTGGTAAATGTTTCACTTTCTAAAAAATCTTTTCTAAGAGAGATACATGGCGCACACCAATCAGAACCAGAAAAGTTTAGTAAAATAATTTTATGATTTTCTTTAGCTAATTTTTTTGCGTTTTCAAAATTTGGTTCCCATTGAATGGGTATAAGAAAGATCAATAGCAATGTGAGAAGTTTCATAAAAAATTTAATTATTGTATTAGAATCTTATTTGTAAACGCTTTTGATTTTTGTTTATTGTTTTTTTATAGACAGAAAAAGCTGTTATTTAGTTATTTATATTCAGTATTATTAAACATAAAAAAAGAAAGCTTTAAAGATATACTTTTCTGCTCTCTCTCTTGGGCTTCCCGATTTCGCTACGTTAATTCGGGATAAACTTCTCGCCCACAGATATAAATTAAAAAAGAGCAACATTTTCATGTTGCTCTTTTAATGCTCCCCCTATTGGAGAAAGTTACAATTTTGATGCGATGGTAATTTATTTAACAATCAGAAAAACAAAGAGTTAACAAATAATTCTTTGTCGCAGTTATTATCTTCATACTTCTTCGGAGAAAATCACTTTAAAATCTTTAAAACCTATTCATATGAATGAACTACTATTAA
>CALPIE020000025.1 GCA_943323545.2 Bifidobacterium breve
GGCAATTGGATTTCCTTTATCGTCTTTTATGGTTCCTTTTATTTGTGCAAATTGCGATAGAGAGAAGAATAGTAATAGTAGTGTTATTATGTTTTTCATTGGGTTATTTTTTTTCACAGAGCACACAGAGTTCATGCACTGAGATTCACGGAGATTATATTTTGATTTTGTTATTTAATTTTTACTATAGCTGTTTTTATTTACATGGAGCGAACAGAGGTTTTCGTAGAGACTGCTTCGCTTGTTCAACTTTTGGTCTCGGATCACGGAGATTATATTTTTTATGTTCAAGTTTCTTTATTTATGTTTTATGTTTTTTACTTAACCCAGAATAATTAACCTCTGTGAATCACTTTGCCTTCTCCTCTGTGCGCTCTGTGTCATAATTTTTTATTTTCAAAAGCAAACAGAATAATTAACCGCTGTGACTCTCTGTGCAACCCTCCGTGTTCTCTGCGTAACTATGTCTAACTATAAAAAAGATGTTATTGCCAATTCATAACTTTTCAATCCAAATCCAATAATAACGCCTTTGGCATTCGGAGATATATAGGATTGATGTCGAAAGGTTTCTCTTGAAAAGGTATTGGAAATATGTACTTCAATTACTGGAGTTGAAATTGCTTTAACCGCATCTCCAATACCAATTGAAGTATGCGTGTAAGCTGCTGCATTTAAAATAATGCCGTCATATGTAAAACCTACTTCCTGGAGTTTGTTAATTATTTCCCCTTCTACATTACTTTGATAATAATACAATTCAATTGTTGTAAATTTTGATTTTAAGGAAATAAAAAAGTCCTCGAAAGTTTTATTCCCATATATTTCAGGTTCTCTTTTTCCGAGAAGATTAAGATTTGGACCATTAATAATAATGATTTTCATATTACTTTATTTTTAGTAAAAATAATTAAACTGCTTCTATAAATAGAATAGTTTTTGAAAAGATTATTATTAAATGGTGTTTTTTACTAATTAACTAAATTAGTATGTTTTTTTATTCATTTTTTTTGATATTATAATTTAATATAAAGCATTCATCAATTATTTTCAATATACAACCTTATTTAGTTACAAAAAACTAATTAATTATGAAAATAAATATTCATTTCTCATTACGTAGTTAACAATTTCGAATTAATAAAGTCAATAAAACAGGGCATTGTTAATAACTATGTTAATAACAACGAAGTTTTTTTTGGATTATTGATATAATTGATTTTATCTTTGTGGCATTAATTTTAAACAAAAACAAACATGAAAAAAATTATTTTTACAGTAGCAGCAATATTCGCTTTCGGATTTGCAAACGCTCAAGACAAAAAAGAAAATTCTGGTACAGGTTTCGCTAAAGGAGACATTTTTATTACAGGTGCATTTAATGTTTCTAGCACAAATGACAAAAACACTAACAAGAAAACTAACAGTTTCGAGATTGCTCCTCAAGTAAATTTCTTCTTAACTAACAACATCTCTTTAGGTGCTTTTATTTCTTACACTTCTGATAAAGAAGAAACAGCTGGTGTTGATACATCAGACATGTCAAGCATTGGTTTTGGATTAGCTGCTAGATATTATTTTACTCCAGCTTCTCAATTTTCTGTTTTTGGTGAATTAGCTGCAGAATACGCTTCAGCTACTGACAATTTAGCTGTTCCAGAATTTAAAGTAAATGGTTTTGGTCTTGCTGTAGCTCCAGGTATCAATTATCATTTATCTAACCATTTCTCTGTTGAAGCTAAATGGGCTGTATTAGGTTTTGCTTCTGCTAAAGCTGACGTTGCTGGTGCAGAAAATGTTACAGCATTTTCTTTTGGTGCTGACTTAAGAGATTTATCTATCGGATTAAACTACAAATTCTAATAACTCTCACGTTATTGATATAGAAAAACCACGCTATTAGCGTGGTTTTTTTTATTTAAAAAGATTGTAATTTATTTTATGTATTATTAATAAACTGTATTATTTTTGTTTAAAACTTATAAATCAAATTACCATGAAAAATTTTATTGTTATTCTAATCGTTATTTTTAGTTTTACAAATTCTTATTCTCAATCAAATTTAAAAGGAACCATACATCTCAATGCCATGGTTGGAGGGTTAACGGGTTCTGCAAATAGTGAAAATGATGGAACAGGTATAAAATACAAATATACTGTTAGGGGTTCTAATTTTGGAGCACAATTTCAATATGCGCTTGAAGATAGCTTTAGTGTAGGTATTGGTTTAGAATCAAATACTGTAAAACTCAGAGTAAATGATGTTGCTAATAATTTAAATGACCCAACACTAAACATCATAAAAGTAAGTTTATCTGGAAGATTTTACCTGCTTAATGTAGATAAAGTTAATATTTTTGTTGGTCCAACAATTGGTTATGCTTCTGGTAGAAATAATGCCAATACTTCTAATGTTGGTGCTTTCTTACCAAATTTAGATACACTAACTAGGTATTCAGGTTTAAATTATGGTATAAATGCGGGAGCTAATTATTATTTTACAGATAGTTTCGGATTTATTTTCCAACTAAGTTACGAGTCTTGTAATTTAAAATCTACACTATCTCAGACTGGAAATGAGGATATATCTGGTACAACAAAGATAAATGGCTTAAATATTTCTGGTGGAATTGCTGTAAAATTTTAAAATAGTTTATTTTAATTATACTAAAACCATCCTATATTTTAAGATGGTTTTTTTTTCTTTAATTTTCTTTTATTTTTTAAGACTTTCCTAAAGACAATCAGATTGAATTATAAGAGCAAAACTGAGTAAGGTGTTAACTAAATTATATCAATTACTTTCGGAGTTAATACTGGAATTAGAAGAAACTATTTCTTATTGAACCACTGTTCTGTTGCAACTGGTTGGACAATTTAGGATTTAGTTCTGATGACCACCTTGGTAATGCTTCTGAAATAACTACTTCTTTTGTTAGCAGTCGATTTATCTTCAAATAATTTTGGATTAAACTAAAAATTCTAATAACAAATATTGAAAAATTTAAGGCCTGCAATTGCGTAGCTTTAAATTTTTTACGAAAAATAGTATAACTTATTTGGAATTGATAATTAGTCTGTTACCTTTGCACCGATAAATTTTAAAAAAAAATTATGAAAAAAGTTTTATTTACAGCAATTGCTGTTTTAGGTTTTACATTAGCTAATGCACAGTCTCACCAAAAAGGAACAATGCAAGTAAACGTAATGGGAGGTTTTTTAACTGGAAGTGGTTCAAGCGAAGATGATGCTCCTGGATCTACTAAAGATAAATTTACTGCTACAGGTGGTCAATTTGGTGCTAATTTTCAATATGGTATCGCTCAAAGCTTTAGTATTGGTATAGGTTTAGAAGGTGGAACTATAGTTGCTACACCAAAAGACAACAATGGTTTTTCTACAACAGAACCTTCTATTAATACGTTTAAAGTTAACGTTTCTGGAAGATATTATTTCTTAAACAAAGAAAAATTCAATATTTATGGTGGTCCTTCAGTTGGTTATACAACTGCTAAAGACGATACTGTTTATGGTTTTGGATTTGGTGATCAAGAAACTAAATTTTCTGGTTTGAACTTTGGAGTTAATGCTGGTGGTAACTATTTCTTCACTAACATCGTTGGTGTTATTGTAAATTTAGGTTACGAAGGAAACAGCTTAAAGTCAACTACTACTTATTCTGATGGTTCACCTGAAGATACAGGTAAAACTAGTATTGGTGGTTTAAAAATCATGGCTGGTCTTGCGTTAAAATTCTAGTCAAAATCAAAACTAAAAATATAAACCATCTCATTTTGAGATGGTTTTTTTTATTCTTTTATATTTGTAGGTATGAAGTGGAAATCCTTTTTAAAAAGTTTTCAATCGTATTTAAAAATCGAAAGAGGATTGTCGCAAAATACGATTGATAATTATACTTTTGATATTGAACGATTGTGTCTTTTTTTAGAAGAAAATGCAATTGAAGTTTCTCCAATTTTAATTACTGAAGACACAATTCAACAATTCATTTATGCTGTATCTAAAGAGCTCAATGCGCGTAGTCAAGCAAGAATTATTTCTGGATTAAAAAGTTTTTTTTCGTATTTGATTTTCGAAGATTATCGTAAAGACAGTCCGATGGAATTAATTGAAACGCCAAAAATTGGACGAAAACTTCCCGATACTTTATCCATTCAAAATATAGACGATTTAATTGCAGCTATCGATTTGTCTTCTAATGAAGGCGAAAGAAATAAAGCCATGCTTGAAACTTTGTATGGTTGCGGATTACGAGTTTCGGAATTGGTAAACTTAAAAATTTCGGACTTATTTTTTGAAGAAGATTTTATAAAAATTACTGGAAAAGGTAACAAACAACGATTTGTTCCAATTAGTGCAGCTACACAAAAATTCATTAACCTCTATAAAAATCATCTTAGAAATCACGTTAACATTCAAAAAGGACATGAAGATACGCTCTTTTTAAATCGGAGGGGTAGACAACTTACACGTGCTATGGTTTTTACCATAATAAAAGATTTAGCGGTAAAAATAGATTTAAAGAAAAGTATCAGTCCACATACCTTTCGCCATTCTTTTGCCACCCATTTATTAGAAAATGGTGCCGATTTAAGAGCGATTCAATTGATGCTCGGTCATGAATCGATTACGACTACTGAAATTTATGTGCATTTGGATCGAAAACACTTAACGCAGATTATGAATAGTTTCCATCCACGGAAATAGTTGCGTTAGCGATAGTAGTGAAAAACCCACAGCGACGAAGGAGCGAGGATTTGTAACGGATAGCGCGGGCCAAAGGCAACGCCATAAAAAAAATCTGCCATTTCTGACAGATTTCTTTTTAATATGATTTTGCCGCTGATTCGCTAATTTAAATCTGTGAATTAGTGGCTAACTTTTACTTCGCAATATTCACGGCTCTCGTTTCTCTAATTACAGTGATTTTCACTTGGCCAGGATA
Organism: Bifidobacterium breve; assembly: GCA_943323545.2. Classification (GTDB taxonomy): domain Bacteria; phylum Bacteroidota; class Bacteroidia; order Flavobacteriales; family Flavobacteriaceae; genus Flavobacterium. The sequence continues at coordinate 4,967 of CALPIE020000025.1, forward strand.
GGTCATTTCGGTTTGGATTTTTTGAGAGATTTCAAATGACAAATTCGAAGCCATATCATCACTTACTTTTTCGCTTTCAACAATTACACGCAATTCACGACCGGCCTGAATAGCATAGGCACTTTTAACACCGTTAAATCCGAAAGCAATTTCTTCTAAATCTTTTAGACGTTGAATATAAGAATCAAGTACTTGACGACGAGCACCAGGTCGAGCACCTGATATTGCATCACAAACCTGAATAATAGGAGAAATCAAATATTTCATTTCTACTTCATCATGGTGCGCACCGATTGCATTGCATACTTCTTCTTTTTCACCATATTTTTCAGCCCATTGCATTCCGAGTAATGCGTGAGGTAAATCGCTTTCAGCATCAGGAACTTTTCCAATATCATGCAGTAAACCGGCACGTTTGGCCAATTTAACATTCAATCCTAATTCGGCTGCCATAATTCCGCAAAGTTTCGATACTTCACGTGAGTGTTGCAATAAATTTTGTCCGTAAGATGAACGGTATTTCATTCGACCAACTATTTTAATTAGTTCAGGATGTAAACCATGAATTCCTAAATCGATTACAGTTCTTTTACCTACATCAATAATTTCTTCGTCTATTTGTTTGGCTGTTTTGGCTACAACTTCTTCAATTCGAGCTGGGTGAATACGTCCGTCAGTTACTAATTTGTGTAAAGCCAAACGCGCAATTTCTCTACGAACAGGATCAAAACAAGAAAGGATAATGGCTTCTGGAGTGTCATCAACAATAATTTCTACACCGGTAGCAGCTTCAAGCGCACGAATATTTCTACCTTCACGTCCAATTATTTTACCTTTTACATCATCTGATTCGATATTGAAAACAGAAACGCAGTTTTCTACCGCTTCTTCTGTTCCAACGCGTTGAATGGTGTTGATGATGATTTTCTTTGCTTCTTGTTGTGCAGTTAATTTGGCTTCTTCAATAGTATCTTGAATGTGCGCCATGGCTTTGGTTTTGGCTTCTGCTTTTAAACTTTCAACCAGTTGTTCTTTGGCATCTTCAGCAGATAGTCCAGAAATAACTTCCAATTGTTCTACCTGACTTTTATGCATTCTTTCAACTTCTTGATACTTCTTATCAAGTACTTCTATTTTAGAAGTGTATTCTAAAGTTTTAGCTTCAAAATCATCGTTGATTTTCTTTGCTTTTGCTAATTCGCTCGACACTTGAGATTCTTTATCTCTTGTTCGTTTTTCAGTTTCAGCAATACGTTTGTCTTTGTTTAAAATTTCTTGTTCATGTTCCGATTTTAGTTCTAGAAATTTTTCTTTTGCTTGAAGTAATTTGTCTTTTTTAATGTTTTCAGATTCTAAATTGGCGTCCTTTAAAATAGAAGCTGCTTCTTTTTTTGCATTCTTTATCATGTTGGAAACATTGCTTTTTTCGAGGAATTTTGCGATGGCAAATCCACTAGCAATTCCAGCTAATACTGCAAAAATTATCAATAGTGTTGTGTTCATAGTTTGGTTAAATTTATATATAAAAAAGCCTACATTAATTGCTTGAATAAACTCGAATGGACAAGTTTTGAGCTAACTCACTGTTCAAGTTTTCCTGACGAATCAGGACGTACTATAGTAGCGACGATTTACTCATTTTAATTTGTTAGTGTTGAGTTTACCAAATGTGAACTAATGTAGGCAGTATTTTTAGTTGCTAAAAGAACGTATTTTATTTAGAGAGATATTGCTCTAATAATCCATTTATTTTTGTTAATCTGTCGATAGTTTCTGTTCCATCGATAGATTTGTCTAATTGTTTTTGTTCTAATTGAGAAGCAAATTGTAAAGCACACATCGCTAAAACATCTTGCTTATCTCGAACAGCATAATTTTCTTCATATTGCTTAATCATGGCATCAATTTTTTTAGAAGCACTTCTGAGTCCTTCTTCTTGAGAAGGGTTTACCGTTAACGGATAAACTCTATCTGCGATTGATATTTTAATTTTAAGCTTTTCGTCCATATTTTTAATCTGCAAGCTGTGCTATACAGTAATCAATTTCACGAATTAATGAATTTATCTTAAGCTTTGTATCTCGTTTGTAATCTTCACTGCCTAATAATGAATTCGTTATTTTTAGTGTATCATAATCTTTCTTAAGTGTTTCAACTACTTGCGATTGATTTGTTACATTTGTTGTAGCATATTTTAATTGGTGTTGTAATTCTTGATTTTTTCCTTCCAAACTTATTACTTTACTAATAAGTTTTTCAATTTTATTTTCAAGAGTATCAATTATTTCAGCAATTTCACTCATGTATAACTTTATTCATTACTTAATCTTACAAATTTATAATTCCTATTCAATTAAAGCAATTTTTTACCTAAAAAAAAATATTTATTTTACTATTTTATTGTAATATTTTGTATAATAGTGCTTTAGTAAATCAAAAATGAATTTTTTTTAAATTTTATAAAGTTTTTTATACTTTAGCAGACCCGAGGTTATTGCGGAAATCAATGACCGAAGAGAACGAAGTTAAATCCATACAAATGAAATACACTCCCTTTTTTTTACTTTTTTACGCCGTTATGGTTGCCCAAAACAATTATCCGGAAGCTTATTTTAGTCCACCACTAGACATACCTATGCAACTCTCTGGAAATTTTGGGGAGTTACGTCCCAATCATTTTCATGCTGGATTCGATTTTAAAACCAATCAAAAAGAAGGATTGAATGTTTATGCTGCTGCGGAAGGTTATATTTCTAGAATAAAAATTTCTACTGTCGGATACGGAAAAGCAATATATATAACGCATCCCAATGGTTATACAACCGTTTACGGACATTTGAAATATGCTTTTGGAGCCATTCAGAATAAAATTATTGAAACACAATACAAAGAACAATCGTATGAAGTAGAATTGTATTTGAAACCCGACGAATTGACAGTTAAAAAAGGAGAAATTATCGCTATATCTGGAAACACAGGAGGATCTGAAGGACCTCATTTGCATTTTGAATTTCGTGATACCAAAACTGAAAAAATTATCAATCCTTTGTTTTTTGGATTTGACAAACAGTTAACCGATACCAAAAAACCAGTAGTAAGTAATTTAGTTGTTTTTCCTGTAGGTGAAAATACAATAGTAAACCAGTCACAACGACCTGTAAATTTAAATTTGTCATTACAACCCGATGGTACTTTTTTATCTGAAAAAGTCATGGCAAATGGTAAAATTGGTTTCGGAATTAACGCTGTCGATTATGATAATGTTTCTTATAATGTTAACGGAGTTTATAAAGCACAAATAATCGCCAATGGCAAAACCGTTTTCGGATATAAATTTGACGAAATGGTTTTTGATGAAGCTCGGTTTGTCAATTATTTTATTGATTACAATCGGTACAAAAAAACGCATGTTCGCATTCAAAAATTATTCATGAAAAACAATTATGCGTGGAGTAACATTAATGTCAATATAGATAACGGCGTTTTTACGGTTGCACCTAATTTTACTCAAATTAACCGAATTGAAGTTTCCGATTTCAATGAAAATAAAACAGTAATTACCATTCCGATTGAATATGCTGATCAAAAAGTAATAGTCCCTTCTGATATTAAAAAAACGCCTTATTTAGTAAAATATAAAAACGACAGCAATTTTGAAAAAGAAAATGTGTCGGTTTATTTTCCGGCCAATACATTTTATGAAGACTTTTATTTAAATTTTGATGTCAAGCAAAACTTACTGTATCTTCATGATGATACTGTGCCAGTTCATTCAAATTTTACGATTTCATTTGTCGATACTAAATCGCCTTCCGAATTGAAAAAGAAAATGTTTATCGCCTCCGTTTATGAAAAAAAATTCAATTACATTGCAACAAAACTTGAGGGCAATACGTTTTCCTGTAGAACAAGAACTTTAGGACAATTTACTTTGATAAAAGATGTCATCGCGCCCAAAATCAGTATGTCAAAAAGTATTGAAAATAAATTGATTACGGGTCAAAAAAGTGTAAGTTTGATTATTTCTGATGAACTATCCGGAATAAAAACATACAATGGTTATCTCAACGGAAAATGGATTTTGTTCGAATACGAATCGAAATTAAAACGAATAACACACACTTTTGTTGACGAATTACTTAATGAAGGTGCTAATAATTTGAAAGTAGTTGTTACCGATAATGTTGGAAATTCTTCTATCTTTGAAACGCAGTTTAATAGTAGTATTAAAAAATAAGACATTTTGAAAACACATCCTTTTTTATACCTCATTTTATTTCTATTGCTCTCCAATTTTGTTCTCGCACAAACGGCAACTGTTGCTGGAGTAATTCTTGATGATTACGACAATCCAGTCGAAAATGTTAATGTGAGTTATTTAACTACTGCTACAACAACTAATGCCTCAGGTTTTTATACTTTAGAAGTTCCAGCTAATAAAAAAATAACTATAGTTTTTACTCATGTTTCTCTAAATAAAGGTTTAGCAACACTTACTTTGGCTCCAAATCAAAAATACGAGTTGTATTTTAAAATGACTTCTAATGCACAAAAATTAGAGGATGTAGTTATATTAAATGACAAGAAAAGACTTCAAGGAATAATATCATTAACTCCCGAAGTCATTCGAAAAAATCCAAGTGCAATGCCCGGAGTGGAGAGTGTTTTAAAAACTTTTGGAGGTGTTAGCAGCAATAATGAAATAAGTTCTCAATACGCAGTTCGTGGTGGAAATTACGATGAGAATTTAGTTTATGTAAATGAAATAGAAGTTTACAGACCATTCTTAATTCGATCTGGTCAACAAGAAGGTTTGAGTTTTACCAATACCGATATGGTTCAAAATGTTGATTTTTCTGCTGGTGGTTTTCAATCTAAATTTGGGGATAAACTGTCTTCTGTTTTGGATATTACCTACAGAAAACCAACGCAATTTGCAGCTGCTTTTGAAGCCAGTTTTTTAGGAGGAAGTTTAACTGTTGATATGGCTTCTAAAAATAAAAAATGGAACTCGATTACGGGAATTCGTTATAGGGACAACTCGTTATTAGTAAATAGTCAAGAAACGCAAACCAATTTCAGGCCTACGTTTGCCGATGTGCAAACTATTGTAAATTTTAATCCAAATAAAAAATGGCAATTTAGTTTCCTTGGTAATGCTTCTCAAAACATTTACAACTACCAACCATTAAGTCGTCAAACCAATTTTGGGACTATAAGCGAACCAATAGCCTTACAAATTTTTTATGAAGGGCAAGAGAATGACAAATACCAAACTCTTTTCGGAGCTATTAAATCAACTTTTATAGCCTCAGAAAACGCCACCTATAAATTAATAACTTCGGCTTATCATACACAAGAACAAGAATATTTTGACATTGATGCGGCTTATTTTTTAGGAGAAGTTGATACTAATATTGGATCAGATACTTTTGGAGGTGTTAATTATAATCGGGCCATTGGTTCTCAATTAAATCATGCTCGAAATGATTTGGATGCTTTGATTTTTAATGCAGAAATTAAAGGGTCTAATTTTTCAAAGAAAAAGTTCCAACTTGAATGGGGAATAAAATATACACATGAAGATATACGTGATCGTATTGTAGAATGGGAAGTAATTGATTCTGCTGGTTTTTCGATAAATCCTCCAATTGTAGATTTGCCTAACAATGACCAACCATACAATCCATATATCGGACCATTAGTTCCATTCCAAAATGTTAGGGCTTTAAATTTTGTTACTATTGAACGATTATCAGGATTTGCTCAATTCAATACAAAAGTAAATTTAGGAGCATCTGTTTTATCAATAAATGCTGGAATTAGAGCACACAATTGGATGGTTTCTGGAGATAAAATAACCAACTCTACAAGTCAAACTGTATTTTCACCCAGGGCACAATTTGCATTCAAACCCAATTGGGAAAGTGATGTGGTATTTCGTTTTTCTACAGGTTTTTACTATCAACCCCCATTTTATCGTGAATTAAGAGATCAAAATGGAAATGTGAATCCGAATGTCAAAGCCCAACAGTCTATTCATTTTGTGGTTGGAAGTGATTATAATTTTAAAATGTGGGAACGTCCTTTTAAATTTGTTGCCGAAGGATATTATAAAACCATGAACGATGATAATACATATACTCTAGAAAATGTTAGAATTCGTTACCGAGCTAATAACGATGCAACGGCTTATGCATATGGATTTGATTGTAGATTGAATGGCGAGTTTGTTCCTGGAACAGAATCTTGGTTTAGTTTTGGCTATTTAAAAACAGAAGAAAATCAAGATGGAAGAGGTTTTATTGCGCGTCCAACCGACCAACGATTGAAATTCGGAATTCTATTTCAAGATTATATGCCTAAACTACCAAGTGTTAAAATTTACATGAATATTGTATATAATACTGGTTTACCTGGCGGTTCACCTTCATATGCTGATGTCTATCAATATCAAACTCGTTTAAGAGATTATCGTCGAGCAGATGTAGGTTTTTCATATGTATTTACTGAAAAAAATAAAGATAGGGCAGATGGTAATTGGTTAAAAAAATTCAAAGATTTGTCTTTAGGATTTGAGGTATTCAATTTGTTTAACAATCAAAATGCAATTACCAATACATGGGTGCGTGATGCTTATACTAAAAACCAATACGGAATTCCGAATTATTTAACAACACGTGTATTTAATTTGAAATTAACCGCAAGATTGTAGTTTAAATTTCACTATTTTTATAATTAATAGTATTCAAGATGAAACATTTACCAGTCTATTTTTTACTTTCAATTTTATTTGTTTTTAATAGTTGCAAAAAAGAAATAGAAAAACCAAAAGTAATTTACGAAGACAAATCAAAATCTAATACTGACCTAAAGTTAGATAGTAGTAAAATTGTAATAGCAGATTTACCAATTCTAATGGAAGGTACTTCTATATTGTTACATCCAATAGGTGAATTAAGTGTTTCTAAAAACAAAGATAAATATGAATCAAGTTTTTATAAACAAGATCAAAGCTTTACAGTTTCCAATGCTAGCGAATATGAAATAACGGGCTATTTGAGCAATTTTAAATTCCAACAAATAGGTTCAGATTCACTTACTGTATTAACTAACAAATCTGTTTTAATTGAAAGAGCGACTTACTTAAAAGCTTTTTCAGATAAATCAAAAAAGCAACTTCTAGTATATGTTTTAGAAGATTTAGATTCTAATAAAGATGGAAAATTAGACAGTGACGATATCAAAAATTTATACATAAGTGATATTAACGGAAAAAGCTTCACCAAATTATCAGCTGAGTTTCAAGAATTAATTGATTGGAATATTATTGAATCTCAAAATCGATTGTATTTCAGAACCATTGAAGACATCAACAAAAACGGTGCTTTTGATAAAGAGGATAAAGTGCATTATCATTTTGTTGATTTGCTTTCTAAAGATTGGAAAGTAATTGAATATAATCCGATTTAGTTTTTTCGTTACTGATTACTTCGTCTGTTCGACCTTTGGTCTCGGGTCATTGATTAAATTTTCCCAAACTAGATACTATAATTAATAAAGAAACTCCATGAATCTTTGAGAAAATCCTCGGTTAGCTTTGTAAAAAATAATATTTAAAAAGCTTTTGGAAATTTCATCGAATATTGTCCGACATTAAAACCAATAAGAATCCAAATAATAATAAATTTACTTATAAAATCAGAAACTTTTGCTTCTTCAAAAAAGTAGTATGCAATTAAAGTTAGAGCTAATACAGCAACCATAAATAACATTCCGAAATATTCCCTTTTAATAATTTATTGATTAAGATTCAAAACTTTGCATCATTACTAATTTGGAATACGTTCCATTCATAGCTAATAATTCATCGTGTGTTCCTTTTTCAACGATTTCTCCTTTTTGCATCACGACAATTGTATCTGCCTTTTGAATAGTTGATAATCGGTGTGCTATAACAATTGAAGTTCTATTTTGCATCATATTTTCTAAAGCAATCTGAACAAATTTTTCACTTTCTGTATCCAATGCCGAAGTGGCTTCATCTAAAATCATTATGGGTGGATTTTTCAAAACAGCACGAGCAATATTCAATCTTTGTTTTTGTCCGCCTGATAATTTACCGCCCGCCTCACCAATGTTAGTTTCAATTCCGCTTGGTAAATCTTTTACAAATTCATATGCATTTGCCACTTTTAAAGCTTCGATAATTTCGTCATCGGTAGCATTTTCTTTTCCGATTAGGATATTATTTTTAATGGTATCATTAAATAAAATAGAATCTTGTGTTACCAAACCGATTTGATTTCTTAATGAATGCATTGTAATGTCTCTTATATCGATATGGTCAATTTTAATTGCGCCTTCATTTACATCATAAAAACGAGTCAATAAATTAGCAATAGAACTCTTGCCACTTCCCGATTGACCAACTAAAGCAACGGTTTTACCTTTCGGAATTTCGAGTGAAAAGTTTTTGAGTACATTTTCATTTTCATATCTAAAATTAATGTTTTCTATTGTAATGTTTTTATCGAATGATTCCTTTTCAATTGCATATGGTTTGTCAACAATTGTATTTTCTACTTCAAGTACTTCAAAAACACGTTGTGCTGCAGCCAATCCACTCTTTACATTATAGGACGCTTTAGAAATGGCTTTGGCTGGTGTTAAAATGTTGTATGCCAATCCCATATAAGTTAAAAAAACAGCACCATCTAATACAGCTTTACCGTTGGGAAGTTTTTCTACTAAAACCATATTTCCGCCATACCAAAGTAAAATGGCAATAACTATTATTCCCATAAATTCACTCATGGGTGAAGCTAAATTGTTTTTTCGTCCTATACTGTTGGATAAGTTTAATAAACGTAGTACCGAATTGTTGAATTTTTGTTTGAAACTATTTTCAGCATTGTAGCTTTTTACGACTTTTAATCCCGAGAGACTTTCTTCTACAATAGATATTAAATATCCGTTTTCATATTGAATTCGCTCTGATTTCGACTTTAATGATTTACCAATTTTAGAAATGATAAATCCAGAAATCGGAATAAAAATAAATACAAATAATGTTAATTTCACACTTATAGCAAACATGGCTATTATTGTAAAAACAATGGTCATTGGTTCTTTTACTATCAGTTCTAAAATTGAGAAAAAGGAGTTTTGTACTTCATTCACATCTCCAAGCATACGCGCCATGATATCGCCTTTTCTTTTTTCAGAATAGTAAGAAACGGGTAAGTCGATGATTTTATTGTACATTTTATTTCGCAAATCTTTTAATACGCCATTTTTTAAATGCATTAAATGATTTGAAGCCAAATAATTGAATAAATTTTTAAATAAAAAGGTTGAAATCACTAGTGCTACCACTAAAATTAACGCATACTGAGATCCTTTGGAGTCAGTTAAATTAGTTATCGAATAATACAAATAATCAGTACCGTAATTAATGATGTCTAGAAAACCCTTGTATTCTGGTTCTTTGGTAATTCTTTCGGCATTATTAAACAATACTTTCATCATAGGAATTAATGAAATAAAAGATAGAGTGCTAAATAATGCATATAAAACATTGTAAAACACATTCCAAATCACATGGAATGTATACGGTTTTACAAAAGGGAATATTTTTCTTAAATTTTCGTCCATCAGTATTAGTTCAATTGCATAGCTGCAATGATGTTTTTGATTTTTTCGTCCAATTGTTTTTCAACCGATTTTATGTTTTCCACATTATCTACATCGGCATTGACACTAAAATAGAATTTTATTTTTGGTTCCGTTCCACTAGGTCGTGCACATATTTTTGAACCATCTTCTAAATAGTAAATCAACACATTCGATTTCGGAACTGATAACGATTCAATTTCATTAGTAAACATATTTTTTGAAGTCGAATTGTCGTAATCTTCAATGCAAACTACACGTTGTCCATTAATTTCCTTTACTGGATTATCGCGCAAGTTAACCATCATTTGATTGATTTCTTGTAGTCCCGATATCCCTTTTTTAGTTAATGAAATTAGATGTTCTTTATAAAATCCGAAATCAACATACATATTTAAAAGCTCTTTGTATAAAGTACTTCCGCTTGCTTTTGCCTGAGCGGCAATTTCGCAAACCAATAAAGTAGCACCAACTGCATCTTTATCACGAACGGCATCACCAACCATAAATCCGAAACTTTCTTCACCACCGCCGATAAATTTTAAATGCGGATAATCTTTAATCATTTTTGCAATCCATTTAAATCCGGTTAAACCGACTTTACACTCTACGCCATATGCAGAACCAAGTTCTAGCATCATTGGTGTTGAAACTATTGTTGAACCTATAAATTCTTTTCCAGTTATTTTTCCGGCACGTTTCCATTGTTCTAATAAAAAAGCCGTCATGATAACCATAGTTTGGTTTCCGTTAAGCAAAACCATTTTACCTTCTGTATTTCGAACCGCAACACCAAGTCGGTCCGAATCGGGATCGGTTCCAATAACAATATCACCATTTATTTTTTCTGCCAAAGCCAAAGCCATGGTTAATGCTTCTGGTTCTTCGGGATTTGGCGATTTTATTGTTGGGAAATCACCGTTGGGTTCGGCTTGTTCCGGAACTATATTGACATCGGTATAACCCGCTTTTGCAAGAACATTCGGAATCGCTTTGATGGAAGTTCCGTGCAATGAAGTATACACAATCTTTAAATTTTCTTTGGCTGCAGACGGCGTATTGAAACTGGCATTTTCTACAGTTGATTTGGCAAATGCTTCATCAATAGCTGTATCAATGTATTCAATCAAATTTTCATTGGCATTAAATTGTATTTGATTGTAATTTAAAGCGTCAATTCCATTCACTATTTCTTCATCTTGAGGAGGAACCAATTGCCCGCCATCTTGCCAATATACTTTGTATCCGTTGTATTCGGGAGGATTATGAGAAGCAGTTAAAACAATTCCAGCGTGACAATTCAAATATTTTAATGCAAAAGACAATTCGGGAGTTGGTCGCATATCTGAAAATAGATAGGCGTGAATTCCATTAGCCGAAAAAACATCGGCCACGACTTTTGCTAAAGTATTGCTATTGTGACGACAATCATACGCTATAGCGACTTTCAATTGTTCATTCGGAAATGATTTTTTCATATAATCCGATAATCCTTGTGTATTTTTCCCTAAGGTATATTTGTTAATTCTGTTGGTTCCAACGCCCATGATACCTCGCATTCCGCCAGTTCCGAATTCAAGATTTTTATAAAAACTTTCTTCTAATTCTTTTGGAGAAGAAGTCATCATTTCTTTAATGGCAGTTTGCGTTTGTTCGTCAAATGTTGGCGTTAGCCATTCGTTTACTTTATCTAAAATATTTTGTTCGATGTGCATAATCTTATTTTTTGTAACCAATTTTTGGTCTATCAATTTCTTTTTTTTGATTTTTATCTTTGTCTACCAAATAATTTAATGCTTTATAAATATCGGGGAATTGACCTTCTATTTCTTCAATTCTAGTTTTAAGTTCAGCGTAAGTTAAAGAAAATTGTCGGATTGTGACAAATGCTCTAATTATTGAAATATTAACTTCGATAGCTTTTTCGCTGTTTAAAACACTTGACAGCATTGCAATTCCTTGTTCTGTAAATGCAAAAGGCATGTATCTAATTCCGCCTCGGTTTGAGGACGCATTTTGCGTCCTCAAACTATTGAATTCAATTTCAGTAAGCTCAAACATAAAATCATTAGGAAAACGATTGCTGTTTCTTCGAACTGCTTCTTTTAGTCTTTTGTTTTCAACGTTGTAAAGTGCTGCTAAATCAAAGTCGAGCATTACTTTTTGATTTCTAATAAAATGGATTTTATTAGTGATAATTTCTATGTTTTTCATTTTGGCGTGTACTAAATTATAGGCTTTGATAGCTATGCTATATGCTATTTTATATTTACTTCATTTGCAATTTTATAACGTTCTTCGTTGTTTTTGGTTCTCAGAATAATTTCCCCTAAAAAGCCGGCTAAAAACAATTGCGTTCCGATAATCATGGCAGTTAAAGCGATATAAAATAAAGGATTGCTGGTAACTAATATGGTTGCATATCCATTGTACAATTTGATAAGTTTGAATGCGATTATAAATCCGGTGGAAACAAATCCCAAAATAAACATCAATACACCAAACGCTCCAAAAAGGTGCATAGGTCTTTTTCCATAACGTGATAAAAACCAAATGGTAATCAAATCTAAAAAACCATTAATAAAACGGCTCATTCCAAATTTAGAATCGCCATATTTTCGCGCTTGATGAATCACTACTTTTTCACCAATTTTTGCAAAACCAGCATTTTTAGCCAGAACCGGAATATAACGATGCATTTCTCCCGAAACTTCAATGTTTTTAATGACGACGTTTTTGTATGCTTTCAATCCACAATTGAAATCATTCAGTTGAACACCCGAAGTTTTTCGTGCTGCCCAATTGAACAATTTAGAAGGTAAATTTTTACTAACGACGGAGTCATAACGCTTCTTTTTCCAACCTGAAACCAAGTCGAAATTATTATCTGTAATCATTTGATACAATTCCGGAATTTCATCGGGACTGTCTTGTAAATCGGCATCCATAGTGATAATTACATCACCTTGTGCTTTGGCAAAACCGGCATGCAATGCTTGTGATTTGCCGTAATTACGCAAAAAGCGAATCCCTTTTACATTGGGATTTTCTTCCGAAAGATGTTCTATGGTTTGCCAAGAATCATCCGTACTTCCGTCATCAATAAAGATAATTTCATACGAATAATTATTTGCAGTCATCACTTTCGCAATCCAGGAATGCAATTCGGGCAACGATTCTTGTTCGTTTAGTAAAGGGATAATTATAGATAAATTCACTATTCTTTAGTAGTTGATTTTGTTTTAAAAATGGCGGCAAGTATTAATCCAAGAACGGTACACATAACAAGGTAACTAAAATAACCTTTTATCAATTGTAAAACTGAAAACTGATCATTGTCTTGAATATTTTTTACTGCTTTATTAATATCTTCAGCAGGAGTGTTAAAATTCTCCAGAAATTTAACAATCATTTTTATTGATAATTCTTTTAAAGTGTCTTTTAAACTGGGATCAATCAAATTGAATAATAGTATTTCAAACAACGTTGAAATCAACAAGCTAATACAAGCAAAAATAAAATAGGTTTTGAAAGTGTCTTTAAAATCAAGAACTCCGTTTGATTGTTTCTTAGTATTTAGGATAAGTAAAATAGCCAAACCTATGAAAACGGTCACTTTTAAAGTAGTTATCCATCTTGAAATGAATAAATTTACATCAGTTGAATAAATTAAAGTTAGTATTAAAACAGAAATAAGGCCAGAAATAACACCATAAGTAATTCCGTTTTTCTTAACTATTTCATTCATATTTTTTTGATTTAAAATTAATCCACAAATATAGTAATTCCGTTATTACAACAGTTAAATAGCTTTAAATAAAAAAAGTATTAGTTTAGTTTGATTTTTAAAAAATAGTTGTATTTTTGCACACGCTAAATTAAAAAAATAGATAATTAAAAGTGGTAGCTCGTTTATACCTTTTGTAGAAAAGCTTCAAAACAAAACTACTTCATAACAAATAAAAAGATTTACAATGAAACAAGGAATTCACCCAGAAAATTACAGATTAGTTGCTTTTAAAGACATGTCAAATGAAGACGTTTTTATCACTAAATCTACAGTAGAAACTAAAGAAACAATCACTCACGAAGGAGTTGAATATCCGGTTTTCAAAATGGAGATCTCTAGAACATCTCATCCATTTTACACAGGTAAATCTAAACTTATCGATACTGCAGGACGTATTGATAAATTCAAAACCAAATACGCTAAACACGGTAAGTAATAATTTCAGTGTTCAAAATATTAAGAACCTTCCACCCGAAGTCTGGGATTGGGAGGTTTTTTTATTTATCAAAACTTTGTACATTTGATGAAGCGTTTCAGAAGTCTTCACTTCTAAACTCTTAAACTTCTAAACTCTTAAAATGAACTACATACTTTTTGACGGCACAGTTCGCAACGCTCTTTTACCTTTTACGTTTACTCGTCCGGTTGCCGATATTCGAATCGGAATTTTAACCATTCGAGAAAAATGGGAGAAATATCTAGGCTCGACTACCACCACTTTAACAGAAGAATATTTGTCTGAAAAGTTTCCGATGGTGGAAATGGAAAACAATATCATGATTAACGCTTCTTTTCTTCCGAATGATATTTTATCGGAAATGGTAAAATCTTTAGAAAAAAATCAAGCCATTTTTAAAGGTGACGATGTCATTGCTTTTTACACCAATGACACACAGGAAGAAGTCGATTTTGATACCTATGAAATCCTAGAATTTAATGAAGATTGCCTCACCGTTGCTAATACTTGGGATATTTTTGCCAAGAACGATTCGGCGTTGCGTGAAGATTTCGAATTGTTAACCGAAGACCGAAAATCACAACCCATTCCGAAAAGTGTCAATGTCATAGCACCCGAAAATGTTTTTATTGAAGAAGGAGCTAAGCTTGAATTTGTTACGTTAAACGCGTCAACCGGACCGATTTATATAGGAAAAAATGCCGAAATCATGGAAGGTTCTGTGATTCGAGGACCATTTGCTTTGTGTGAATCGGGAAGAGTGAAACTGGCTTCTAAAGTGTATGGAGCGACGACTGTTGGTCCGCATTCAGTAATTGGTGGTGAAGTCAGTAATTCGGTTTTATTCGGATATTCAAATAAAGGGCATGATGGCTTTTTAGGAAATGCCGTTCTTGGGGAATGGTGTAATATCGGCGCCGACAGCAACAATTCCAATTTAAAAAACAACTACGAAGAAGTACGATTGTGGAGTTATGAAACGGAAGGTTTTGCCCGAACCGGATTGCAATTTTGTGGATTAATGATGGGCGATCACAGTAAATGTGGCATCAATACGATGTTCAATACCGGAACGGTAGTAGGAGTGAGCGCTAATATTTTCGGATCTGGTTTTCCTCGGAATTTTGTGCCCAGTTTTTCCTGGGGGGGCGCTTCTGGATTTTCGACTTATTTAACTTCAAAAGCTTTTCAAACCGCAAAGATTGTTATGGCACGCCGACAAGTGGAGTTTACCGATGAAGACGCTAAAATTTTAGAACACGTTTTTGAAATTACCAAAAAATACAGAAAAGAGTAAACTTAAATTTTCATTTTTCCTTCTATTCCATAATTATACAGTTTAATCGACAGTATTTTCTTCTGAAACCCATAGAATAGCATTCTCAATTTCCTGATGTAAAAAGCATTTAAATTCACCAATCATTATTTTGCTGAAAAATTCAGTAAAGCTCTTTATCCCTTCTGAATCTGTTACGATTGCCGCACGATTCCATTTTGTAAACACTTTAATACCTAAAAGTGCATCTTGAAGCCAAGCTCCAGCTGAAAAATTATTCAAATCAGTTTCAATTTGCAATAAGTAATTCAACTTTCCTTTACTGGCAACAAAGGCTTTTACTTGCGGAATTACAATATTTTTAAAGTCGTCAGCATCAATTTTACCAATTGCTTTAAAGCCTACAAAATTTTTGTTTCTTGAATCTATGGGAATAATCATGATATACTATTTTAGGATAAATTATGTTTTCAAATTTCTTGATTTTCAGGGTGAAAGTTGTTATACTATTGTTTTAATTTTTTACATAATTGACGTAACTTTTTAAAATTTGTATGTAAATTTGCAACCTCAATTTTTGACAACGATTTCATTAATTGAATTTATTTATGGAAAACAAACACGAGCTTCAGCGAACTGGCGAAGCAAAGAAAGTTGCCTTCTATACTTTAGGATGCAAACTCAATTTCTCAGAAACTTCAACGATTGCCAGAAATTTTCAAAATGAAGGTTTTGATAGAGTCGATTTTGAAGAAGTTGCCGACATCTACGTCATCAACACTTGTTCGGTTACTGATAATGCCGACAAACAATTCAAACACATTGTAAAAAAAGCCATGAAGCTCAACGATAAAGCTTTCGTTGCTGCTGTTGGATGTTACGCCCAATTAAAACCAGAAGAATTAGCGACTGTAGATGGCGTAGACTTGGTTTTGGGCGCTACCGAAAAATTTAAGATTACCGATTATATAAACGACTTGTCTAAAAATGATTTTGGAGAAGTGCATTCGTGCGAAATTGCAGAAGCTGATTTTTATGTAGGAAGTTATTCGATTGGAGATAGAACACGTGCCTTTTTAAAAGTGCAAGATGGTTGCGATTATAAATGTACGTATTGCACGATTCCATTGGCTCGTGGAATTTCCCGTAGTGATGCTTTGGAAAATGTGTTGAAAAACGCTTTCGAAATTTCACAACAAGGAATAAAAGAAATAGTACTGACAGGTGTAAACATTGGTGATTACGGGAAAGGCGAATTTGGAAACAAAAAACACGAACACACCTTTCTCGATTTGGTAAAAGCATTAGATGAAGTAGACGGAATTGAGCGTCTGCGCATTTCATCTATCGAACCCAATTTACTCAAAAATGAAACCATCGAATTTGTAGCTCAGAGTCGAACTTTCGTTCCGCATTTTCATATTCCATTGCAATCTGGAAGTAACGAAATTTTAGGTAAAATGAAACGCCGATACCAACGCGAAGTGTATACTGAAAGAGTAGCTAAAATTCGTGAAGTGATGCCTCATGCTTGTATTGGCGTTGATGTGATTGTGGGATTTCCGGGTGAAACCGATGAACATTTTTTAGAAACCTATCATTTTTTAAATGAAATGGATATTTCGTACTTGCACGTTTTTACGTACTCAGAAAGAGACAATACCGAAGCAGCTGAAATGCCTAATGTTTTTCCTATGAATGTTAGAAATAAACGAAGTAAGATGTTACGAGGATTATCTGTAAAAAAACGAAGAGCTTTTTATGAAAGCCAAATCGGAACTAATAGAACTGTTCTTTTTGAAAGCGAAAATAAAGAAGGATACATTCACGGTTTTACCGAGAACTATGTTAAAGTAAAAACGCCTTGGGATCCACAATTAGTTAATACACTACACGAGATCAATTTGACAAAAATTGATGAAGACGGAAGCGTGCGAATGGAATTTTTGAATGTAGAAGTATAAAAAAATCCCTATTTTTAGGGATTTTTTGTAATTTATATTTTAATACCAGGTGGCAATAAATCTTTATAGATAGTATTTTTTTTAAAGAAAAGTGCAATTTTAGGTAAAATCGGAACGACTTTTAGTTTGCGTTCGTAAGCAATTTCCATA
>CALPIE020000026.1 GCA_943323545.2 Bifidobacterium breve
CTTGTTGATATGGACTTATCTGTAAGAGCATTGAATTGTTTGAAAGCTGCAGAAGTTGATACACTTGGAGATCTTGTATCTTTCAACAAAAATGACCTTATGAAGTTCCGTAACTTCGGTAAAAAATCACTAACTGAGTTAGATGAATTGGTTGCCAATAAGAATTTAACATTCGGAATGGATTTAGGTAAATACAAATTAGATAAAGAATAAATTACTTCATATTTTGCTCTCCAAAGTGGATTGAGCAAGATGAAGGTTAAAAAAACACGTCATGAGACACGGAAAAAAATTCAATCACTTAAGCAGACAAACTGGACATAGAAAAGCTATGTTGGCCAATATGGCTTGCTCTTTAATCGAGCACAAACGTATTAATACTACTGTCGCTAAAGCAAAAGCGCTTAAACAATTCGTTGAGCCGCTTATAACAAAATCAAAAGAAGATACTACTCACAATCGTCGTATTGTTTTCGCTTACTTGCGTAACAAATACGGAGTTACTGAACTTTTTAGAGAAGTAGCTGCAAAAGTTGGTGATCGTCCAGGTGGTTATACACGTATTATTAAAATGGGTAACCGTTTAGGTGATAACGCTGATATGGCGATGATCGAATTGGTAGATTTCAACGAACTATACAATGGTGGTAAAAAAGAGGAGAAAAAAGGTAGAACACGTCGTGCGAAAGCAAAACCAGTTACTGCTACTCCAGCTCCAAAACCTGCACCAGTTGTAGAAGAAGTAGAAGAAGTTCACCCGAGCGTTAGCGAACAGGCGGAGCAAACTCCAGAAGCTGAAGCTCCTGCTGTAGTGGAAACACCAGTAGTTGAAGACTCGAGTGCTAGCGAACAGGCGGAGCAAACTCCAGAAGCTCCGGCAGCTGAAGTAGAAGTTCATGCTGTTGATGATACACCTGCTGAGACTCCAGAAGCACCAGTTGCTGAAGTAGAAACGGAAATTCCAGCAGATGAAGCTCCAGACTCGAGCGTTAGCGAACAGGCGGAGCAATCTCCAGCTGATGAAGATAATTCAGATGAGAAAAAAGAAGACGAATAATGAATTCATTTTCATAAATATAAAAGGATAAGCTATTGTAGTTTATCCTTTTTTTTATTCCCCTCCTCTGGAGGGGTGCCCAAAGGGTGGGGTGGCTTTTCTATTTAGCATTTTTTTTTGAAGCTATTTCCCGCTTTCGCCTTTATCTTTTTTAAAGATATCCTTTCGCTGCGCTACAGGCAATCCTTAAAAAAGGATGCCGGCTCAATCAGGGCTAGGAGCATTCAAAATTCAATATTCGTTAATCATAATTCAACATTTTTTTTGAAGTTTTAACAACGAATAAAGAATAACAAATTTTGAAGTTTAAAATATAGCAATAAGATATTCTAATCAGGGCTAGGTAATATCATATAAAGAAATGTTTATAAAGTTTAATAAATCAATTTCAAAAATAAAATCGAATATCCTAAATTTGCACAACTACAATACAATATCATGAAGTATACAACACGACCACAAGCCATTTTATTACTCGCAGACGGAACCATTTTCTACGGTAAATCCATAGGAATATTAGGAACTACCTTTGGTGAAGTATGTTTCAACACTGGAATGACAGGGTATCAAGAAATATTTACTGATCCATCTTATTTCGGCCAAATCATGGCAGCCACCAATCCACACATCGGAAATTATGGCGTTAATACGGATGAAGTAGAATCAGAAAAAATTATGATTTCAGGTTTAGTTTGCAAAAATTTTAGCTTCAATCATTCCCGTGCTAATTCAGAAAGTAACCTCTATGATTATTTCGAAAAGCAAAATTTGGTTTGCATTTCCGATGTTGATACGCGCGCTTTAGTAAGTTATATCCGTGATAACGGTGCACAAAATGCCGTAATTTCTACCGATGGGACTTCAATTGAAGAACTAAAAAATCAACTCGCCATCGTTCCCAACATGGAAGGATTAGAATTGGCTTCTCAAGTTTCAACAAAAGAACCGTATTTCTTCGGAAATGAAAAAGCTAGCTATAAAATTTCGGCACTCGATTTAGGAATAAAAAAAAATATATTAAGAAATCTTTCCAAAAGAGATTGTTATATAAAAGTGTTTCCCTACAATACTTCATTTAATGAATTAAAAGAGTTTCAACCCGATGGCTTTTTCTTGTCTAACGGACCTGGAGATCCAGATCCGTTAACAGATGTTCAAGCCGTGACTAGAGAAATTTTAAATTCAAACAAGCCTACTTTCGGAATCTGTCTAGGTCACCAAATTATGGCATTAGCTAACGGCGTTTCAACCTATAAAATGTTTAACGGTCATAGAGGAATAAATCATCCTGTAATGAATATGATTACTGGAAAAGGAGAAATCACTTCTCAAAACCACGGATTTGCAGTCAATAGAGAAGAACTTGAAAAACATGCCGATTTAGAAATTACCCATTACCATCTTAACGATAACACGGTGGCAGGAATGAGAATGAAATCAAAGAATTGTTTCTCTGTACAATACCATCCCGAAGCGAGTCCCGGACCACATGATTCCTCGTATTTGTTCGATGATTTTATTGCTACTATAGCTAAAGTAAAAAAACTACAACTGGTATAAAATAAAAAAAGGATGTGTGAACATCCTTTTTTATTTAATTTACTAAAATATTTTCTTCTTATATATCGTCTAGTTTTATATTGTTTTTTAAGAATGCCCGGTTGATAGTAAACCAATTATCATACATTTTATTTTTATTCACTTGAACTACTTTTAGGTAATCAAATAATTTATTTTTACTAAAATTATAAGATTTAACAGCCTTGTTGTATTGTGCAGTTGAAAACGCAGTTTCCAGTGTTTTTACCTCTTTTAAAATTTGCAATGATTCGTATTCTTTAATAAAATCATTAAACAAAGGAATAATTACTTCATTTTGATCATATATATATTTAGCATATACCTTATTTACTTGGTTAAGTGAAACATCTTTATAATCATTTTTATAGTAATTGGTTTTTTTAGCTATTTCTTGATAAATGTTTTCTAAAGCAACAATGCTTGCAATAAATTCATCCTTTTTTATACAGGTTATTGCAACAAGTATTTTTTGATCGATTACATTTATCTTATAAAACAATATGTTTTGATAGGCATTGTATTCAAAAAGATTAATGCCACTAAAATTTTTAATGTTTACATTATAAAGATGTTCGAAATCTTTTTTACTTGTCTCATAGCGTCGCAACTCATTAAAATAACTTACAAGATTTGCTTCACGTTGCGTTAAATTTAATTGTACCTCATTGATGTTTTTTGAAGATTGCAATTCATAATCATTTAGAATTAAAGTACCATTTGTAATACATTCAATGGTTTTTTCATTCATTTTGATGAAGCTGTCTCTAAGTGTAGTGTTTTTTTTAAATCCTTTATCAAATCGTCTCAGAATTGTATTAATTTTTTTCAATTTATCTACGATTCTAATTGAAGAAGCATCAGATCTGGTTATTGCTTGATTCTCAATTATTGTAGTTGAATACTCAATCAATGAATTTTTTACAAAAAGCTTGTTTTTTTCAAAATCGGCTAAATAGGATTTTATATTTCTATATCCAGACGAGTTTGTATCTTGCGAAAACAGTGTTGTTGGAAATAAAATTACAGTAAAAATTACGATGCGAATTAAAGCTTGCGGGCAATTTAAGGGACAGATTTTATGCAGTAAATTTTTCATTATAATGTAGGTTAAATTATAATGTAAAATTAACTAGAACTTAAAGTTGACTTATTACATCAAAATAATTTAAACTTATATAATTGCAATTACAGTTTTCTGTAAGGAATAAAAAAAAAGGATTTCTTTTACAGAAACCCTTCTTTTATTAATCTAAACTCGTAATCTTTTCATATTTACTTTCAAATACCGAATTGTTCTTCAAGAAAGTACCATTAGTTATTGTCCAAGCGGCAATTAAATTTCGTTTATTATTTTGGATAATATTCAACGTATCAAAATAAGTGTTTTTAGCATTGTTGTAATTTCTAACGTTCAAATTGTATTCTTCTAAAGAAACAGATTTATTGTCTTTTTCCATTTTAGTTTTCAATATTTGAAGTGCGTCAAACGATTTTATATATTCAAAATAAAATGGCAATAAAGTTTCTTTTTGTTGAAGAATAAATGTTGTAAATTCGATATTGGCGTTATTTAATGAAGTATCTTTAAAATCATTTTTATAGCTGTCTGTTTTTCTAAAACATTCTTCACTAACTTTTTCTATATATTTCATGCATTCATTAACTTTATCTATATTTTTTTCTTTTAATAAAGTCATTAATTTTTCATCTAATACATTCATTTCATAATAGATAATGTTTTGATATGCATTATATTCAAACATATTTTTCTTGGAAGTATTATTTATTAAATTGATTTTATATTTTAGTGCAAAAAGTTTTTTATTATTTTCATATGAAATTAGACCTCTATAATAATCAGTAATTTCATTTTCTTTGAAAGCAAAGTTTTTTAATATATCAACATAATCTAAAGAACTTTGATGACTATAATCATTTAAGACCAATGATTTGTTTTTTAAAAGTGATATCGTTTTGACATTTAATTTAATGAATGCATCTCTTAATTCTAAATCACCATTAACTCCTTTGTCATTCTTTAATAAAATAGTATTAATATTTTCTAATTTTGAATAAATTCTTTCTAATGTAGTTTGTTTTCTATCATCAGTACTAATGTTAACTATTGAATATGAATATTCTGTTAACGACTCTTTTACAAATGTTTCATTTTTTACAAAGTCATAGATATACGCTTTTGGATTTCTGTAATTTTGAGCTTTAGTATTATTACTATTAAAAAATAGTAATATATAGAAAGCTACATAAACAATCTGTTTTGTTTTAAGTGTTTTCAAAGTTTAAAATTTAGTAGGTTAATTTTTTGGGGCTTATTAACGGGATAAAAGTAATTATTTTATTTTATTTCAGATTAAAAATTATCCACAAAATGCATATAAAATCGATAAAATGCAATATAATTTATTATATGTAAATAATAGACTACAATTAAATAGACTGTAAAAAGCTTTATTTTAATATATTTGAATGGTATCAAATAAATTATTACAACAAATAATTAAATACTAAAACGTTTGAGTTTATAAGTTTTCAACTATTTGATTGATTATTTTTATTGATTGTTTAAATTTGTAGAATTGAGAATAAAACGAATTAAAATATACACCCGAGACGTAACCGAACTGAATGGTGCGCAGCGGAATAAAAATCATAACTAAATGAGTATTATAATAAAAGTACACGCAAGACAAATTTTAGATTCTAGAGGAAATCCTACAATTGAAGTTGATGTTATTACAGAAAACGGTGTTTTAGGTCGAGCAGCAGTTCCCTCTGGTGCTTCAACTGGAGAACATGAAGCAGTTGAACTTCGTGATGGAGGGAAAAATTATTTAGGGAAAGGAGTTTTAAAAGCAGTTGATAATGTAAATTCTAAAATAGGTCCTGAATTACTAGGAACATCGGTTTTTGAACAAAATCAAATCGACAAAATGATGATTGAATTAGACGGCACTCCAAACAAATCTAATTTAGGGGCTAATGCTATTCTAGGCGTTTCATTAGCAACAGCAAAAGCAGCAGCCAATGAATTAGGATTGCCATTATATAGATATGTTGGAGGTGTTTCAGCCAATACACTTCCTGTTCCGATGATGAATATTATCAATGGTGGTTCCCATTCGGATGCCCCTATAGCTTTTCAAGAGTTTATGATTATGCCAGTAAAAGCTATTTCATTTACCCACGCCATGCAAATGGGAACTGAAATTTTTCACAATTTGAAAAAAGTGTTGCATGATAGAGGTTTATCAACTGCAGTAGGAGACGAAGGAGGTTTTGCGCCAAATTTAGCCGGCGGAACAGAAGATGCATTAGACACTATCAAAAAAGCAGTAGAAAATGCAGGTTACAAATTTGGTGACGAAATTATGATTGCTTTAGATTGCGCAGCTTCTGAATTTTATGTTAACGGTAAATACGATTACACAAAGTTTGAAGGTGCTACAGGAAAAATTAGAACTTCAAAAGAACAAGCCGAATATTTAGCTTCATTAGCAGCCAATTATCCAATTATTTCAATTGAAGACGGAATGTATGAAGACGATTGGGAAGGTTGGAAATACCTAACCGAATTAATCGGAACAAAAACACAGTTAGTAGGAGACGATTTGTTTGTTACAAATGTAGAACGTTTATCTCGCGGAATAAAAGAAGGTATCGCCAATTCAATTCTAGTAAAAGTAAACCAAATTGGAACATTGACCGAAACCATTTCAGCCGTAAATATGGCACACAATGCTGGTTATACTTCTGTAATGTCACACCGTTCAGGAGAAACCGAAGACAATACTATTGCTGATTTAGCGGTAGCTTTAAACTGTGGACAAATTAAAACAGGTTCTGCTTCACGTTCTGATAGAATGGCCAAATACAACCAGTTACTGCGTATTGAAGAAGAGTTGGGCAATACAGCTTATTTTCCAGGAGTGAATGCCTTTAAACAGAAATAAGTATTTTAAATAATTTATTTAAAACCTGACAGTTATCAATTGTCAGGTTTTTTTTCATAATTTTATAATCTAAATTTCCAATCTATTTACCATGAAAAAACACTACTACTTATTGCTTTCCCTATTTGGATTAATGCTAAACTCAAATGCGCAAATCTATATTCCAATTTATGAAAATGTATTATTCTATGATGGATATGCAGGAATTGTTAGCAACCCCACAGCTCCTAATGTTGTTCGATTAAGAAATGATTTATTTACAAAAAAATTAACACCTTCTGTATTATCTCAAATAGGTAGCACACTTGAGGTAAGTATTTTAATCACTGCCGCATGTGATAATTATGACAGAATAGGAAATGTAAATTTAGCATTAGTCCCAAAAAATGCCACGAGTTACAATCCGAATACAACACCTAGAATAGAATTAGGAAGATTTATTACGCCTTTTATGAATAAAAATATTCAGCCTACCTCTGTTCCCTATTCTTTTATTGTTGATAATGTTACTAAAATTCTAAAGGATAGTTACCTGAATTCCATCTATGATTTTTGGATTGAATTTGAAGTATTCGGAGTTCCATATGCAGCTAATACCCAAGTCGCAGGGTGTGCAGGTAGAAATGATGTTTTTTTTGGAACATTAGATTTTATTACCGATACAGATACTACAATTCCTAACAATACTTTTATTTTGCCTTTGAATTTTAAAAAGGATTTAAATAACTATGCAGTAGGTGCTTCTGATGCTGTAGGGACTACAGTTCGAACAATCAATTTTAACCTTCCAACTCCAATTAATAATGCCAAATTTGAATTAATAACTTCCAATCATGGTTCTAATTCAGGTGGAGAAGAATACAACAGAAGATGGCATTACATCTCTTTTGATTCCAATCCCGTATTGACATACAAACCCGGAGAACAAACCTGTGAACCTTACAGAGTTTATAATACACAGGGCAACGGAATCTATGGTGCAACACCAAGAACTGATGCGCAATGGCAATCCTTTAGTAATTGGTGTCCAGGTGCAGTAATTCCAATTCGAGAAATAACCTTAGGAAATTTAAGCGCAGGTCCACATTCATTTGTAATTTCAGTTCCAGATGCCGTTTTTGTAGGTGGTCAGGGATATATTCCGGTTTCGTTATACCTGCAAGGTCAAAATACGGTTTTAGATAACGACAATTTTAGTTTTTTTGATTTTGAATGTTATCCAAATCCAACATCATCACTAATCAATATTCAAAGCAATTCTACTATAAAATCAATTCAATTATATGATGTTCAAGGAAGATTGTTGCAATCATCTTCAGAGAATACCACAAACGCTGTAATTGATATTTCGCAAAAAACATCTGGCATTTACTTCCTGAAAATAACTTCTGAAAATGGAAGTAAAGTAGCCAAAATTGTTAAAGAATAATTAATTTTATACCCTTGAATTTTTAGTTTGTGAATTCAAGGGCGTATTTTTATACTAAAATTAACGAATTCGTTATCATATTTCTTTTTTAATTCATTCGGAATTTCATAGATTTGTTAAATTATTAATTTATCAGATTTAATTTCCATTTTACATCATGTCTAAAACAGCATTACTAGAATACGAAGGTAACAAATATGAGTTTCCTATTATCGTTGGAAGCGAAAAAGAACCAGCCATCGACATCGAAAAATTACGTGCCTTAACGGGTGCAATCACATTAGATCCAGGTTATAAAAACTCGGGATCATGCCAAAGTGAAATTACTTTTCTTGATGGTGAAGAGGGAATTCTTCGTTACCGCGGTTATGCTATCGAAGATTTAGCCGATAAAGCCGATTTCCTTGAAGTAGCTTATCTTGTTATTTTTGGTGAACTACCAACAAAATCCGAATTGGCTCAATTTGAAACGGATATAAGAAAATATACTTTAGTCAATGAAGAGATGAAAAACATCATTGATGGTTTTCCAAAAACAGCTCACCCAATGGGAGTATTGTCGGCATTGACAAGTGCACTAACTGCCTTTAATCCAAAAGTAGTTAATGTAGAAAATGAAAAAGAAATGTATGAAGCGGTTTGCAAAACAATGGGTAAATTCCTTGTAATTGCTACTTGGACCTACAGAAAAATGATGGGTTTCCCATTAAATTATTATAATAATGAAAAAGGATATGTAGAAAATTTTATGCATTTAATGTTCGAATTGCCTACTGGGCCATATAAATCAAATCCAGTTGTAATTGATGCATTAGATAAATTATTCATTCTTCATGCTGATCATGAACAAAACTGTTCTACTTCAACCGTTAGAATGGTTGGTTCTTCTCATGCCGGATTATTTGCTTCAATTTCTGCCGGAGTTTCAGCACTTTGGGGTCCACTTCACGGAGGTGCAAACCAAGCAGTACTAGAAATGTTAGAAGAAATTCACAAAAATGGTGGAGATGCCGATAAGTACATGGCGAAAGCTAAAGACAAAGAAGATCCTTTCCGTTTGATGGGATTCGGACATAGAGTATACAAAAACTTCGATCCAAGAGCTAGAATTATTAAAAAAGCTGCCGATGAAGTGTTGTCAACTCTAGGTGTTGATGATCCAATATTAAATATTGCAAAACAATTAGAAGCAGCAGCACTTGTTGACGATTACTTCGTATCAAGAAAATTATATCCAAATGTAGATTTCTATTCTGGAATCATTTACCGCGCCCTCGGAATTCCAACTGATATGTTTACGGTAATGTTTGCTATTGGTCGCTTGCCAGGATGGATTGCGCAATGGAAAGAAATGCGTGTCAAAAAAGAGCCAATTGGTAGACCAAGACAAGTTTATGTTGGCCATCCACTGAGAGATTTTAAAGAAATGGATAAAAGATAAAAGTGTTTATTAGATTATATAAAAAGCTCCACTTATAGGAGCTTTTTTAACTATAATAATAGCAGCTTAATCAATCGATTAAGTAAAGCCCAAACTAATTATGTTACAATTAAATGTAAAAAACGAAACTTCTAGATTAAGAGCTGTTGTATTAGGTTCTGCTATACATAACGGTCCAACACCGACAGCCGAAGAAGCTTATGATCCAAAATCAAAAGAACATATTCTTGCCGGAACCTATCCAATTGAAGCAGATATGGTAGAAGAAATGGAAGCATTTAATAAAGTGTTTCAAAAATACCAAGTGAAAGTCTTTCGACCTGAAATGATTGAAAATTACAATCAAATTTTTACACGAGATATCGGTTTTGTTATAGATGATGTATTTATTAAAGCTAATATTCTACCTGACAGAGAAAGAGAACTTGATGCAATTCAATATGTAATTAATCAAATTAATCCGTCCAAAGTAGTTCGCCCACCTAATAATGTGCATATTGAAGGTGGTGATGTAATGCTGTGGAATGATTATATTTTTATTGGTACTTATAAAGGAACTGATTATGAAGATTATATTACGGCACGAACTAACATGGAAGGCGTACAATATATAAAAGATTTATTTCCGAATAAAAAGGTAAAAGAATTCGATTTGGTAAAATCTAAACTCGAAGCACGTGATAATGCCTTACATTTGGATTGTTGTTTTCAACCTGTTGGAAAAAACAAAGGAATTATATACAAAAGTGGTTTCCGTCAAGAATCTGATTATGTTTTTTTGGTAAAACTTTTCGGAAAAGACAACTTATTTCATATAACTCGTGAAGAAATGTACGATATGAATTCAAATGTGTTTTCTATTGCACCAGATGTTGTCGTTTCAGAAAGGAATTTTACGAGATTAAATAATTGGCTTCGTCAAAATGGTTTTACCGTAGAAGAAATTCCATATGCCGAAATCGCCAAACAAGAAGGACTTTTACGTTGTTCGACTTTACCGTTAATTAGAGAATAATAAATGTTTCAAGTTTCAGGTTTCAAGTTGAAAAACATGAAACTTGAAACATGAAACTTGAAACTTGAAACAAAAAAAATGAAACAAACCACCAATTCCATTCTAATGATTCGCCCAGTTGCGTTTCGAATGAACGAACAAACAGCTGTAAACAATTACTATCAAAAAGTACTCGACGGATTAACGCCCGAATCGGTAAATAAAAAAGCGCAAGACGAGTTTGACACTTTTGTTAACAAACTTCGCATGGTTGGTGTAGAAGTCACTGTCGTGGATGATACCCTGGATCCCGATACACCAGACAGTGTTTTTCCAAACAATTGGATTTCCTTTCACGAAAATGGAGATGTGGTTTTGTATCCGATGTTTGCCGAAAATCGTCGCGCCGAAAGAAGAGAAGATATCCTCGATATTTTAGAAGACAAAGGTTTCTTAGTTAACGATGGCATCATGGATTATACCGAAGCCGAAGAAGACGGTTATTATCTAGAAGGAACAGGAAGTATTGTTCTTGATCGTGAAAACGGTAAAGCCTACTGCGCACTTTCACCTAGAGCTGATGAAGAATTATTCATCGAATTCTGCGAAGATTTTGATATGAATCCAATTATTTTTGAAGCGTATCAAACCATAAATGGCGAACGAAAACTGATTTATCACACTAATGTAATGATGTGTATTGGTGATACTTTTGCAGTAATTTGTGCCGATTGTATCGACGATAAAAAAGAACGAAAAATGGTTCTCGACAGCTTAAAATCAGACGAAAAAGAAATCATTTTAATTACCGAAGATCAGATGAATAATTTCGCAGGGAACATGCTTGAAGTACAAGGTTCTGACGAAAGACGTTATTTAGTAATGAGTGCTGCGGCTCATAAAAGTTTAACTAAAAAACAAATTGCACAATTGGAAGAACACATTACAATTTTAAGTTCCAGTTTAGATACTATCGAAGCTTGTGGCGGTGGAAGTGCAAGATGCATGATGGCAGAAGTCTTCCTTCCGAAAATTTAAAATCAAAATAAAAAATCCCAAATTACAATTCGTGTTATTTGGGATTTTTTATTGTAGTAATATTAATATTTTACAAACTCATAACCTCCCAAGGTTGCACCCCAAACTTGTTTTCCCTCTTTGTCAAATCCTTGATCCCAAGAAAGAATTTCATTTTCGGAAACAGTAACCTTTGATGACGCATAACTTGCGCCACGTAATTCACTTGGACAAGTTTTGTCTCCGGTTTGACCAGCAAATTTATTTTTACCAATGCGTTTTAAAACCACTTCACAACCTGGTTTTAATTCGATGTCATTCTCAGAAAGTGCATCAAAAGCTTCTGGAGTTTTCCATTTTCCAATCCAATCTTTTTCATTTTTTAAAGTGTAAATTTCACTTACAAATTCATTATTACCTCTCTGTGTTACTTTGTAAATACGCACTCTGTAGGGTTTGTCTTGCTTAGTAAACATCGCTTGTTCTACATACAAATAATTTCCTTTGTTTTTCCATATCGGAACCATTCGCAAAGAAATGTTAAAATAGGAGGAGTCTTTTTCTGATTGTTTTTGTGACGAATAATTCCCTTGCATAATGGTAACTAATTCTTTCAAATAGGTACTGTTTTTTGAATTTGTGCTCTGACTCGATTTGCAACCTAGGAATGATATGGCCACAATGAAAAGTAATGTAATTGTTTTTTTCATATAGTTTTTTTATTAAATTCCTCTAACGATACTCAAAACCGAACTAATAATATATTGAATTCCAATCGCAATGGTCAAAAAGCCTATGATTCTGGAAATGGCTACAATTCCCGAAGTTCCTAATATTCTCGCCAAATAATGTGCACTTCTTAGTATTAGAAAAATAAGTAAAGCCACAACTAAAATTGCCAAACACGAAAAAATAATATCAAAAGTGGTGTTGTGCTCTTGATAATACGCAATCAAAAGTGAAATCGAACCTGGTCCAGCTAGCATTGGCATCGCTAAAGGTGTAAGCGCAATGTCATTTCTACTTTGGATTTCTTCTTCTACTTTTTTATTAATTCCTTTGTTTTTGTTGAAGCGACCGTTTAATAATGAAAATCCGGAGCTGGCGATGATAATTCCACCTGCAATTCGAAGCGCCGGAATCGTAATTCCGAAAAATTTCAAAACGTATTGCCCGATAAAAAACGAAATAATCAGAATTATAAATACATTTACTGCCGTCCAAAGTGACACTCTAGAACGTTCTTGCTTGGTGTAACCTTGTGTTAATCCAACAAATATAGGGACAGTTCCAATAGGATTCAAAACCGAAAATAAAGCGGCGAGTAAAAAGATAAATACTTCCATAGTTTTTTTTTATTTCATACAGTTCGACCTAAAGGTCTCGGGTCAAAATTACTTTGATTGAAGTACGCAAAGTTAAAGTTAAAAACAACGTAAAGTTAAATTCAGTAGTAAAAACAATCCATTTTTGTACTTTTGTCCAATGAAAAATAAAAAAACGTTAGTTCTTGGAGCTACTACAAAACCAGAACGATATGCTTTTAAAGCGATAACAATGTTGGTTGATAAAGGACATTCGGTATTGGCAATTGGTCAAAATCAAGGCGAAGTAGCTGGAGTTAAAATCCGTACCAAAAATATTCCACTAACCAATATCGATACAGTGACATTGTATTTAAATCCAGCACGTCAACGCGATTATTACAATTACATTATCGAAACCAAACCAAAAAGAGTGCTCTTCAATCCAGGAACAGAAAATCCGGAGTTTTATCAACTTTTAAAAAGCAACAACATCAAAGTAGAAGAAGCGTGTACTTTGACTTTATTAGTAACCAATCAATACTAAAACGCTCCGCGAATCTCTGTGCTTTTTCTCAGTGGATCTCTGTGCAATAATTTAGAAACGAGTTTCTTTAGTTGCTGGTTTACTTATCAATAACAATCCACAAAAAGTGATGAACCCATTGATGATAATTAGTTCATTATCAATAACGTAATTTCCAAATAAATCAGCCGAATATTTCGTCAGGAAAAAACAAATCAAAGGAGAAATAATACACACAAAAGGAACAAATTTATCATGAACCGTTTTCGTTTTCATAAACAATCCAAAAGCATACAAACCTAAAAGCGGACCGTACGTATAACTTGCTACTTTAAAAATCATGGTCACGACCGACTTGTCGTTAAGGGAATTAAAAACGATAATCACCAAAAACAACAAAAACGAAAATCCCAAGTGAACAAAGTGTCTATTTCGAACTACATTTGGTTTATTAGCGTTTTCGGATTTATCCATTCCTAAAAAATCGACACAAAAAGAAGTCGTTAAAGCCGTCAAAGCACTATCAGTAGTGGCAAAAGTAGCAGCTGTTAATCCCAATAAAAACACTACAGCTGGAACAATACTTAAGTGATGAAAAGCAATTTCCGGAAACAGCAAATCGGTTCTTTTTACATCGCCAACCATCGGAACTGCAATTCCGTTTTTCTCGGCATACAAGTACAACAAAGCACCAACACTCAAAAAGAAAATGTTGATTACGACAAAAATCGCGGTAAAAGTGAACATGTTTTTTTGCGCTTCGCCAATGTTTTTACAGCTTAAATTCTTTTGCATTAAATCCTGATCGAGTCCAACCATGGCAATAGTGACGAAAATTCCACCCAAAATTTGTTTTAAAACAAAACTGCCTTTTAAGTAATCTTCATAGAAAAATATCTTCGAATAATTGCTGTTTTTTACTGCTTCAAAAGCTTCTATAGCACCAAAATCTATACTGTCGCAAATAAAATAAATGGTGAGAAATACCGATGAAACTAAGAAAAAAGTCTGTAAAGTATCGGTAATAATTATGGTTTTTAATCCGCCACGATACGTGTAGGCAAAGATTAATCCGAGTGAAATTAAAACTGTTGCTGCAAACGGAATGCTGTAATAATCAAAAACATAGCGTTGCAAAACAATCACTACCAAATACAAACGAAATGCCGAGCCAATGGTTCTGCTAATCAAGAAAATAGTAGCAGCTGTTTTATAACTTACGGTTCCGAGTCGTTGCTCGATATAACTGTAAATCGACGTCAAATTCATTCGATAATACAGTGGAAGTAACACCGTTGCAATAACCAAAAAACCAATGGCATTTCCCAATACAAATTGAAAATAGCCAAACTGATTTTCGGGCGAACCAACATTTCCTGGAACCGATATAAATGTCACGCCAGAAAGTGCTGTTCCTATCATTCCGAATGCCACCAAATACCATTTCGAATTTTTATTGGCTTTAAAAAAAGTATCATTATCAGAACTTTTCTTGCTAACTATATTGGAAATAAAAATCAATAATCCGAAATAAATGATGATTAATGTTAAAATAGCAAATGGAGACATAGGTGCGTTTTTAGTTGTGCTAAAATAGTAAAATTGTTGGAAGATGGAAGATGGAAGATGGAAGAAAGTTGAAAATTACTATTTGTTATGTTTATAATGTCAAATGAAATAATAAAGAACCATTTTGTCTGGCAAGTATGTAAAACTTCCATCTTCCATCTTCCATCTTCCAACTTTTCTTTACTTTTGCCAAATGGAGTTCTCATCAAAACTATTAGAAAAAGCAGTCAACGAAATGTCGCAATTACCTGGAATTGGTAAGCGTACTGCATTGCGATTGGTCTTGCACTTATTAAAGCAACCTAGCGAGCAAACGCAATTTTTATCGCAAGCATTAACTACGATGCGAGAGGAAGTAAAGTTCTGTGCAAATTGTCATAATATTTCCGATGTTGCGATTTGTGAAATATGTTCTAATACGTCTCGAAATCATAAAATTATTTGTGTCGTCGAAGATATTCGCGATGTGATGGCTATCGAAAATACCAATCAATTTCGTGGTGTTTATCATGTTCTTGGCGGAAAAATTTCTCCAATTGACGGTGTTGGTCCTAGTCAATTGAATATAATTACATTAGTAGAAAAAGTACAAACAGGAACCATTGAAGAAGTTATTTTTGCATTGAGTTCTACAATGGAAGGTGATACAACTAATTTTTACGTCTTCAAACAAATCAAAGAATACAACGTAAAAACATCTACCATTGCACGCGGAATTGCCGTTGGTGACGAATTAGAATATGCCGATGAAGTTACGCTAGGAAGAAGTATTATTCAGAGGGTTCCTTTTGAAAATGCTATCAAAAATATTTAATTCTTTACGCTGCTATTCTTTTGTTTTTTAAATTGAAAAACTATCTTTGTTTTTATAAACTTTTTGAGAATGAATAAATTATTTTTATACCTACTTTTTTTTGTTGGATTTTTCTTTACTTCTTGTGTTTCAAGAAAGGATATGATTTACCTTCAAGAAAAAAATACCGCTTCTGAAGCGCCTATAACTCCGATAACAGCAAAGCCATATCGTCTTCAAACAAATGATATTTTAGGTATAAATATTAAAGCATTAGATTCAAAATTGGTTGAAATTTTTAACGGAGGAGTGGCCCAACAGTTATCTGGTGGTGATGGACTCTATTTTAATGGTTATACTGTAGATGATCACGGAAATATTCGAATTCCTATTTTAGGGGAATTAAACGTTTTGGGATTTACTTTAGACGAAGTTAGAAAAGATATTGAAACAAAATTATTAGCCGATTATTTTAAAAAAGAAGCCGAAATTTTTGTAAATGTAAAATTAGCAGGTTTCAGATATACTATGAATGGTGAGATTGGTAGTCCGGGAACTAAAATCTTATACCAAGATAAAGTAAATATATTAGAAGCTATTGCCAATTCGGGAGATATTACCATTGTTGGTGATCGAAAAGATGTAAAAGTATTTAGGCAATTGCCTCAAGGTTTTGAAACTTTAAGTATCGACTTAACAGATTCTAATGCTTTAAAATCCCCATGTTTTTACTTACAACCCAATGACTATGTTTATATTAAACCACTTAAACAAAAAACTTGGGGAACAGGAAAAACAGGAATAGAATCTTTGGGTACTATTATTACCATTTTATCTTTAGCTACTACTACATTTTTATTACTTAAAAACTAACTCATTCTTTTCACTATGTTAGATGTAAAAGATTTTTCTTTTTTTGAAAACCAAAACAGTTTTGATTTTAAAGGATTTTTAATCAAAACGGGTAGTTATTGGCGTTGGTTTTTATTTGGATTAGTAGTTTGTTTGGTAGTGGCACATCAAATTAATATTCGCAAACAAAATATTTATTCGTTAGAAACAACAATAGCAATTCAAGAACAAGACAATCCTTTATTTACAAATAACACAAGTTTAATTTTTAATTGGGGAGGAACATCCGATCAAGTTCAAACTATTTCAACGACATTAAAATCGCGATCACATAACGAAATTGTAGTTGATAAATTACAGTTTTACATAGAATATTTACAAGAAAAAGAATATTTCACACAAGATGTTTATGGAGAGTGCCCTTTTAAAGTGATAATTGATAAAAACAAAAATCAATTAGCTGGACTCCCAATAAATATTAAATTAGTTTCTCCTACAGAATATATTTTAAAAATTAATTTCAGTTCAAATTCTGTCTCGGTTGTAAATTATAATGATAATACTTACAATAGTGTTGCTGTTCCGAAAGGTGATTTTATTAAGCGATTTAGAGTAGGTGAACAAATAAATCTTCCCTTTTTAAATTGGAAACTTGACATTGTAAATAATGAAAATTACAATAATTCAACATACCAAATAGTTTTCAATTCTTTTGATGGGGTAGTTTCCAGATATAAAGGAATAAAAGTTGCAATTGACGAGAAAGCACCTTCCATTTTAAAATTATCAATAGACGGTACCAATAAAGCAAGAATTGTAGATTATCTTAATGCAACAGTAAACACTTTGATGAAGCTGCAATTAGAAAATAAAAATTTATTTGCAGAAAATACTATTAAATATATTGACACTACATTAAGTTTAATGGAAGACGATATTAAAAATGTAAATAATGAATTGAAAGATTTTAGTAGAAATAAAAACCTTTTAGAAATTGATAAAGGAGGTGCCACTTTTCAAGATCAAATGCTAAAATTAGATGTTGAAAACGATGTTATAAAAAGAAAAATAAATTATTACAATACACTAAGTAATTATTTAAAAAATAGCACCGACTATTCAAAACTTCCTGCGCCATCTGTTGCTGGTATTGAAGATCCAAATATTGTAAACAATGTTTCCAATTTAATAAATCTTTCTGTTAGAAGATCTGAAATTGCCTTTTCAGTTAAAGGTGAAAAAATGTTCAATACTATAGACAATGAGATATCATCTTTAAAAAGAGTTTTACTCGAAAATATTATTGCAGCTAAATCTGCTATACAATATGATGCTGTTCAAGTAAATAAAAAAATAAATCAAGCCGAAATTAAAATAGCAACGCTTCCAGATGAAAAACAAGAGTATATAAAAATAATGCGAAAATACAATTTGAGTGATAATATATACCAAGCGTATCTTCAAAAAAGAAGTGAAGCTCAAATTGTAAAAGCAGCCAATCTTTCAGACATTCAGTTTATCGATCCTGCTAAAGATATTGGTGGAGGTCAAATAGGTCCTAGAACTGGTGTAAATTATATCATAGCTATTTTTATGGGATTGTTGGTTCCGTTAATGATTGTGTTTTTAATTTTCTTTATTAATAATCAAATTCAAAATACTGATGATATCAATAAAGCTACTCAAATTCCATTATTAGGGGTGGTTGGTGTAAAACATAATGAATCCAATTTATCAGTTTTTGAAAAGCCTAAGTCAGCACTTGCAGAATCTTTTCGAGCCCTACGATCCTCATTACAATTTTTATATAAAAAGCAAAACATTTCTGGAGCCAAAACGGTTATGCTTACTTCTTCTGTGAGTGGTGAAGGAAAAACATTTTGTTCTATTAATATCGCTACCGTTTTCGCATTAAGTGAAAAGAAAACTGTTATTGTTGGATTTGATTTACGTAAACCAAGAATATATGAAGATTTTGGTGTTTCTAATGATATCGGAGTTGTAAATTATTTAATTGGACAAAAAACAATTGAAGAAATTATTATAAAAACGCACATTCCTTTCTTAGATGTAATTACCTCTGGTCCTGTTCCTCCAAATCCATCTGAATTAATTATGGGAGAAACTATGGGTGAGTTTATGGAAGAATTGAAAAAAAGATATGATTATATTATACTAGATACACCGCCCGTTGGATTGGTAACAGATGCAATTGAGCTAACCCAATATGCTGATATAACTTTATACATTACAAGACAAAATTTTTCAAGAAAAGATATGATTAACCTCTTAAATATAAGGGTAAAAAGAGGCGAACTTAATAATGTAAGTATTATTCTAAACGGATTTGAAAATAAAGCCAAATATGGTGCTGGTTATGGATATGGTTATGGATATGGTTACGGCGCATACTCTAGTGGTTACCATGAAGATGACAAACCAAAAAACAAGATTGTTGCATTTGTACTAAAATATATAAATTTTATTCTTAATATTCAACCAAAAAAGGCAAAAACGAGTAGAATAAAATCAAGAAAAAACAATTAATTTTTGATGAAGAATAAAATTCTTATTACTGGTGGTGCCGGTTTTATTGGTTCCAATTTATGTGAGTATTTTTTATCAAAAGAATACCAGGTTGTTTGTTTGGATAATTTTTCTACTGGACATAGGTATAATATAGAAAAATTGCTGTCAAATATTAATTTTACATTAATTGAAGCAGATATTAGAAATTTAAGTGATTGTCAAAAAGCAGTTCATGGCGTAGATTATGTTTTGCATCAAGCTGCTTTGGGATCGGTGCCAAGATCAATTCATGATCCTATTACAACGAATGATGTTAATGTATCTGGATTTTTAAACATGCTAATTGCATCCAGAGACGCCAAGGTGAAACGATTTATTTATGCAGCAAGTTCTTCCACTTATGGCGATTCAGAAGCATTACCAAAAGTTGAAGTTACCATCGGAAAACCATTATCACCGTACGCAATTACTAAATATGTAAACGAATTGTACGCCGATATTTTTAGTACAACTTACGGATTAGAAACTATCGGATTGCGCTATTTTAATGTATACGGAAAAAATCAAGATCCAAATGGAGCATACGCCGCAGTGATTCCGAAATTTGTAATGCAATTAATGAAAAAGGAAAGTCCGATAATAAATGGCGACGGTAATTTTTCTAGAGATTTCACCTACATCGACAATGTTATTCAAATAAATGAGTTAGCAATAACAACAACAAATAAACAAGCTGTGAATACGGTTTATAACACCGCTTTTGGAGAGAGTACTACATTAAATGAAATGGTTTCTTATTTAAAAGAATTTCTTTCTCACTTCGATAATTCAATAAAAGATATTGAAGTAATTCACGGACCAAATAGGGTTGGAGACATTCCACACTCATTAGCAAGTATAAAAAAAGCAAAAGAATTACTAAATTATAATCCGAAATATTCTTTTAAAGAAGGTTTAAAAGAAGCCGTAAAATGGTATTGGGAAAATTTAAAATAAAATTAATAGAATGAAAATTACAAAAATATGCTGTATCGGAGCCGGATATGTTGGTGGACCAACAATGGCGATTATAGCACAAAAATGCCCGCACATAAAGGTAACTGTTGTCGATCTTAATCAAGAGCGAATCGATAAATGGAATGATGCAGACGTAAATAATATTCCGATTTACGAACCAGGTTTGTCTGAGATAGTGAAAGAATCAAGAGGAAGAAACTTATTCTTTTCTACAGAAGTTGATAAAGCTATCGACGAAGCAGAACTGATATTTATTTCTGTTAATACACCAACAAAAACATACGGCTCAGGAAAAGGAATGGCATCCGATTTAAAATACATTGAATTGTGTGCCAGACAAATTGCAAAAGTGGCTAAAACGGATAAAATAGTTGTCGAAAAATCAACTTTACCTGTTAGAACTGCCGAAGCAATTAAGAATATTTTAGATAATACTGGGAATGGTGTTCAGTTTCAGATTTTATCCAATCCTGAATTTCTAGCAGAAGGAACTGCAGTTGAAGATTTATTAAATCCAGATCGAGTTCTCATTGGTGGCGATACTACTACAGAAGGTCAAAAGGCAATTCAATTATTGTCAGACGTTTATTTGAATTGGGTAGCTCAAGATAGAATTCTCACAACGAACCTTTGGTCGTCTGAATTGTCTAAATTAACAGCTAATGCCTATTTGGCACAACGCGTTTCTTCTATAAATGCATTATCAGAATTATGTGAAAAAACAGGCGCCGATATTAATGAAGTAGCGAAAGCCATTGGAATGGATAAAAGAATCGGCTCTAAATTTTTAAAAGCTTCCGTCGGATTTGGTGGCTCTTGTTTTCAAAAAGACATTTTAAATTTAGTATATATTGCAAAATCATACGGACTTAATGAAGTTGCCGATTATTGGGAACAAGTTATCATCATGAATGACCATCAAAAAAGAAGGTTTTCCAAAAAAATAGTAAGTACATTATACAATACAGTAACCGATAAAAAAATTGCGTTTTTAGGTTGGGCATTTAAAAAAGACACTAATGATACAAGAGAATCAGCCGCGATTTATGTAGCTGATGATCTTATTTTTGAACAAGCAAATATTGCTGTTTACGATCCTAAAGTGAACTATGATCAAATTTTGGAAGATTTAAATTATTTAGAATCAAGATCTGCTGCTAAAAATAGTAAGCATATTGTTTCTTTTGAAAATCCATACGATACGTGTAAAGAAGCTCATGCAATAGCAATTTTAACAGAATGGGATGAATTTAAAGATTATGACTGGCAAAAAATATATGATTCAATGCTAAAACCTGCTTTCGTATTTGATGGAAGGAATCTTTTAGATGGAAAAAAATTAACAGATATAGGTTTTCATTATCAAGCAATTGGTTCTTAAAAATTGATCATTATTATTGATTATGGATATTAAAATTGGAATTGTTGGATTAGGATATGTTGGTTTGCCATTAGCACGATTATTTGCTACAAAATACCCCGTTGTGGGATTTGATATTAACCAAAAAAGAGTTGATGATCTTAACAACGGAGACGATTACACATTAGAAATTAGCAAAGAATTACTGCAAAGTGTATTAGTTCACAAACCACTCGATAACAAGGGACTTTTTTGCTCAACAAACGTTGCCGATTTACAACAATGTAATTATTACATTATTACTGTGCCAACTCCAGTTGATAAAAATAATAAACCCGATTTAACACCGCTATATAAATCTAGCGAAACCGTTGGTAAAATAATTAAAAAAGGAGACATAGTAATTTATGAGTCGACGGTTTATCCGGGTCTTACAGAAGAAGAGTGTGTTCCAGTTTTAGAAAAATATAGTGGATTAAAATTCAATGTCGATTTTTTTGCAGGTTATTCTCCAGAACGAATAAACCCAGGTGATAAAGAACATACTGTAGATAAAATTCTCAAAATCACAGCTGGTTCTACTCCCGAAATCGGAAAAAAAGTAAATGAATTATACCAATCTGTAATTACAGCAGGTACTCATTTGGCTCCATCCATAAAAGTTGCAGAAGCTGCTAAAGTCATCGAAAAAGCTCAAAGTGATATTAATATTGACTTTGTAAATGAACTGGATAAAATATTTAATATACTCAATATTGATACGCAAGACGTAC